>JBALWM010000106.1:0-5235 GCA_036960905.1 Porticoccus sp. | reverse complement strand
AGTAATTGTTAAGCTAGCCAGTAATAGGGCTAACAAGCTGAAGTAGAAACGAAAATTCATTTCATGCAATCCTTTAATTAGATGTTTTACCCATTCCACAACTAAAGCATAAACCCCCTTTTACGTCCAATCTACTAGTCGAATGTCTGCTATGGAGAGTGGCTTTTAGGTAATGCTGAACGGCCGAAACGGGTCGATAGCCGTCATTGGAAATCAAAAAAATAAAGGAAAGCCAGACCACACCCCGAAGGATGTGCCCGTAGCTGGGTCGTCCAGAGTGACCGCCTCTAGGACGCGACGGGCAGGGCACAAAGAAAAGGGAACAAACAATTGACGCACCTGTCGACACGTCGCCAAATGACACCCAACAAAAAAGGCCAACCCTCTCGAATTGACCTTCTTGATATAGATGGTGGGCCTTCCCAGACTTGAACTGGGGACCTGCCGATTATGAGTCGGATGCTCTAACCAACTGAGCTAAAGGCCCTTAACTTGTCTTTTTGCCATGTTCTGGCATCAACCCAAGTTTGCACTTGGGTGTTACGGAAAAATTACTCGTCCAGGAAGCTGCGTAGGTGATCTGAGCGAGTTGGGTGGCGAAGTTTACGCAGTGCCTTGGCTTCAATCTGACGAATCCGCTCACGAGTCACATCGAACTGTTTGCCCACTTCTTCTAGAGTGTGATCGGTATTCATGTCTATACCGAAGCGCATGCGCAGTACTTTGGCTTCTCTTACAGTGAGGCCGTTTAGTACATCGCGGGTGGCTTCTGTGAGGCTCTCACCTGTGGCAGAGTCCACGGGCGAAAGAACATTGCCATCCTCAATAAAGTCACCCAGATGTGAGTCTTCATCATCGCCAATGGGTGTTTCCATAGAGATAGGTTCTTTGGCAATTTTTAGCACTTTGCGAATCTTGTCTTCTGGCATTTCCATACGCTCTCCCAGCTCTTCAGGCGTAGGTTCACGACCCATTTCCTGAAGCATTTGGCGAGAGATGCGATTGAGTTTGTTGATGGTCTCAATCATGTGTACCGGTATACGAATGGTACGGGCCTGATCTGCAATAGATCGTGTGATGGCCTGTCGAATCCACCATGTTGCATAGGTGGAGAATTTATAGCCACGGCGATATTCAAATTTGTCGACCGCTTTCATCAGGCCGATATTGCCTTCCTGAATAAGATCGAGGAATTGTAGGCCGCGATTGGTGTATTTTTTCGCGATAGAAATTACCAGACGAAGGTTAGCTTCAACCATTTCTTTTTTCGCGCGGCGAGCCTTGGCTTCACCAATAGACATGCGGCGATTGATATCTTTAACTTGGCCGATATTCAGTCTGGCTCGATCTTCTACTTGCTGTAGGCGGCGCTGAGATCGCTGAATTTCTGGTTCGAGTCGTTTCAGGACATCGACGTAGGCCTCTTTACTTTTCAGTAGGCCAGCTACCCAGCGTTCATCTGTTTCATTGCCCGGGAAGGTGCGAATGAAGTCAGCTCGGGTCATTTTTGCCTGACGTACACAGAGGGCCATAATTTTACGTTCTTCACCACGAACGACAGTAAGTGCCTCTCGCACGTTTTGAACCATAGGTTCGAATTGCTTGGGAGACAGCTTGAGATATTTGAAGTGTTCACTCAGTGCATGCATATGTTCCTGAGTGGTTTTGTGGCCCATCCCATATTTGTTGAGTGCTTTTTTAGCTTTGGTGTTCAATAGGCGCAGGGTGTCAAAGCGTTCTTTGGCTTCGATGGGGTCGAGGCCTTTAGGCTCGTCGTCGTCGTCGTCGTCGTCGTCGTCGCCGTCATCGCCTTCTTCTTTCTTTGCCGCTTCAGCTTGAGCAAGTGCTGAAGGTACATGTTCCATGGGGTTCAAGTAGCCAATCAGAACATCCGCGAGCTTCCGTTCTTCCGTTTCGATCAGGTCGTACTCGGCAAGGAGGTGGTCGACAGCAGAGGGCCATTCAGCCATTGCTGCTTGAAGTTCACGAATCCCCTCTTCAATACGCTTGGCGATTTCAATTTCGCCTTCACGAGTGAGTAGCTCTACAGAGCCCATTTCACGCATGTACATACGGACTGGGTCTGTGGTGCGGTGCTTTTCAGTTTCTACAGCAGCAAGAGCAGCGGCGGCTTCAGCGGCTGCAATTTCGTCAGTTGTTGACTCGGTGGTGCTTAGAAGTTGTTCGGCATCGGGCGCTGTTTCAAAGACATTAATACCCATGTCGTTGATCATTTGAATGATGTCTTCAACCTGATCTGGATCGGAAATATCTTCCGGCAGGTGGTCATTCACTTCGGCATAGGTCAGGTAGCCTTGCTCTCTGCCTCGGGCGATCAATTCTTTGATGCGTGATTGGTGCTGTGCGTTACCGCTCATATACGATCTACTGTCACTGAGAATAGGGGTGAAATAAAGCGCGCAATTATACTGGATTAAACCGGTTTTGTCTTACCTAGTTTGTCAAAAGGGCGGTAAATCTCTGACGGGGTGTTACTGAAGACGTTTCTTTCCAAGTATTTGATTTAAAAGGGCTTTTGTTTCTTCGGTGCGCTGGCCTTCCGGCAGGTTCAGCCAGGCAGTGTTGAGGTTTTTTAAATCTTGATCATCGACAGTTTCTTTGGCAGCTAGATGCTGGAGAAGATCCATTGGTAACAGTTTGTCGGTGGAGCGCCGTAATAGTTGGTTCAGAATGTCCTGAAACTCTTTGTGATTATCGCGGTTACCGTTGGGCGTGGCGCGTAATAAGTCGGTTGCTGCGATTTCTGTGAGTTGTTCGGCTTGGCTGACATCATGGATGCCACGCCAGTATCCAAGGATATGATTGAGGGTATAGGTTGGGTTTTCCTGAATGACCTTCACCAACGGTACCAGTATGTCGACACCTTCTGCTTCCAGATGACTAAGCATGTTCACGTCTGCAATGAGGTTGACCAATTCGGGGTGGTTGGCCAGTAGAGCGATCAGTGTGTGTGTTGGGGGCATTTTTACCCGTTTTTCCCGGCGGGCAATCACATCACGCTGGCGTGGCATGTTTTGCTCGTGAGCATGACCCATGTCTAAGCCTGCATCACCGTAGTATTCAGGATAATCGCCGGTGTCCTCGGGTGTAGGTGGTTCCTGATCGTGTTCTGGTGCTACGGTTTCAATGGGCTCAATCAACCCAGAGAGGGTGTCGATATCCAGTCCTGTTTTCTGGGACAGGGTTTTTAGCATCAGTGCTTTGAAGACGCCCTGAGGCATCCTGTTGATCATGGGTGCGGCCAGCTTACTTAATCTGGCGCGACCATCGAGAGATTCTATATCGAGGCCCTCTGATACGGATTCAAACAAAAAGTCTGAAATAGGCGTGGCGGATTGCACCAGTCGAAGAAACTTGTCGCTGCCAATCTCTCGTACAAGGGTATCCGGGTCTTCACCGTCAGGTAGAAACAAAAATTTAGCGGAGCGGCCATCAAACATGACGGGTAGGCTGGTATCAAGGGCTCGACGGGCCGCCTTTCTGCCGGCGTCATCACCATCGAAGCAGTACACCACTTCTGAGGTGTAACGGAACAGCTTATCCAGATGTTCGGGTGTGGCGGCAGTGCCCAGTGTAGCAACGGCATTGTAAATGCCATGTTGAGCCAGTGCCGCTACATCCATATAGCCTTCAACAACGAGTAGGCTGGGAATATCTCGCAGTTTTTGATTGGCTTCGAATAGACCGTAAAGCTCCCGGCCTTTATGGAAGAGGGGTGTCTCGGGTGAATTCAGGTATTTAGGTTTGTCATCACCCAGTACCCGTCCACCAAAGCCTATAGTACGACCACGAACATCTCTGATGGGAAACATGATCCGGTGACGAAACCGGTCGTAGCGTTTATTGTCTTCTGTTCGTTCAATCAGTAGACCTGACTCATTCAGTCGGCCAATCGCCTCATCTGTGCCCCCTAAATTTTTTAACAGGTTGTCCCAACCCGGTGGTGCAAAACCAATGCCGAAATTTTTGGCGGTCTCGCCACTCAGTGCACGGGATTTAAGGTAGCTGATGGCTTCGTGGGCTGAAGGGTGATTGCGAAGGCTGCTACGATAAAAACGATCTGCTTTGTCCATGACATCATAGAGCGCTTTACGTCGCTGACTGGCTCCGTCGTCGTGACTGGCTTCTCTGGGGACTTCCAGTCCGACGTGTTTGGCAAGAGTTTCTACCGCTTCAGGAAATGACATCCGGTCAAAGTCGATGACGAAGCCGATGGCATTGCCACCAGCACCACAGCCGAAGCAATAGTAAAACTGTTTGTCCTGGCTGACGGTAAAAGAAGGGGTTTTTTCGTCGTGAAAAGGGCAGCAGGCCGAGTGGTTTTTGCCAGATTTTCTTAGGTCTAGCCGACTACCCACCACATCGACAATATCAACCCGGTCAAGGACGTCATCGATAAAAGTTTGCGGGATTCTGCCGGCCATTTATTAGATATCTGGGTTTGCTATCAATATTGCTGTCAAGGTGTCATACCCGAAGCCAAGCTTTTTTATAATGGTGTCTACATTATTGGTTGGGGCAATCTTCACAGCTTAATACTAACGAGGTGTCAGTATCCAGTCCGTTGATGAAATCTTGAGCTTAGCCCAGCTTTCCTTTCACCATACCGCTGACAGCACCCACATCGGCACGGCCCTGAATTTTAGGCTTGAGGATACCCATCACTTTGCCCATATCGCGCATGGATTCAGCACCACTAGAGGCAATGGCTTCATCAATCATGCTTGCCAGCTCTTCATTGCTCAGTGCTTCGGGTAGGAATTCTTGAATGATATCAATTTCAGCTTGTTCTATATCGGCCAGCTCTTGGCGCCCAGCTTCTTCATATTGATGAATGGAGTCGCGACGTTGTTTGACCATTTTATCGAGGACAGCAAGCAGTCTGGCATCATCAACATCAATGCGCTCATCGACTTCAATTTGCTTGACCTCGGCCAGAATAAGTCGAATGGCACCCAGGCGTTCTTTAGCCTTGGCGCGCATGGCATCTTTCATGGCACTGGTGATTTGGCCTTTCAGGGATTCGCTCATGATTTTCTCCTGTCGTAGGTATTTTCCGCTGGGAAATGTCTCAAACGCAAAAAGCGCCGACAGTGCGGCGCTTCAAGGATGGATGTCACCAGCTACCTAGTAGATGGTGTAGCCTAATAAATCAGTACAGATTTAGTACAGGCGTACAAACTTCTTGGTTTCGCGAGACTGCTTCTTAGCGTG
>JBALWM010000105.1:0-5241 GCA_036960905.1 Porticoccus sp. | reverse complement strand
CATAGAGATCACCTGATGTCATCTGAGTCGTCATGATATGAATAATGCGCTGCCCCAAACGCATGAAGAACGTGGCATTGTCGATACTGCGATCACCATCCGTAGACTTATTAGGGTTAGCATCGTGGAGGAACACCAGATCAAGATCAGAACTATGGCCCAACTCAATACCACCGAGCTTTCCGTAACCCACAATCAAAAACCCAGGTTCATCACCATTATCACTACCGGGATGCCCATAACGATCGATCATCTGATCCCAGGCTATCTCTAACACATGACTTAATATCGCCTCCGCTAACCAGGTCAGATAATCACTGACCTTCATCAACGGCAGAATTTCTTCCACCTCACAAGCCGCCACGTGCAGACTGTGGGAGCGTTGAAAGTAACGCAACACTTCCATTTGAGCTTCCAAATCATCACTAGGCACACGCAATAGCTGCTGGCGGAGCTCATCCTCCAGCTCATCTCGATTTGGCAGCGAGTACAGGGTTCGGCTGTCGAGTAACTCATCAAGTAATGCGGGATATCGGCAGAGTTGCTCTGCAATCCAGGGGCTAGCGGCACAGAGCTTAATCATACTCTGCAGCGCAACGGGGTTTTCCTTCAGCAGTACCAGGTAGGCACTCCGACGGGCAACCGCCTCTACCAGCTTTAACACCCGCCCCAAAGCCTCGGCGGCATTATCAACCAATGCACAGGCGGCAATTAACGCGGGCATCAAGCTATCGAGGCGACCACGGGTGTCTGCCGCCATAGCTAGGACTGATCGACTTTCCTTCAGCGTATTTACAAACCCGGCAGCTTGCTCAACGTCCTTATAACCAAGCGCCTCAAACTCCTGAGACAGGACGTCTTCCGTCGTGTGATCTTGCCAAACCTGGACAGCTAATTGGAGTTCGCCCTCAACACCCTCAGCAGCCTCCTCCCGACGCTCATCAGCAACAACTTCTTCAAATAACTGACGCACTAGAGCTCTATGACGATCAAGGGCTGATAGAAACTCACTCCACCCCTCAAAACCCATAAGGTATGCCAACCGACGTTGATCAAGCTCACCCTCGGGCAACATCTGAGTTTGTTTATCCTGCCAACCTTGCAGAGCATGCTCCACGTTACGCAAAAAAGTATAGCTCTGGTAAAGCGCGGCCGTATCGTCAGCAGGCAGCATCTCTTCAGAACCTAGCAGTGAAAGTACGTCTTTTAGCGCTGGTGTCTGAAAGCGAGTATCTCGACCACCACGGATAATCTGGAAGGTCTGGGCCACAAACTCGACCTCCCGAATCCCGCCAGCACCACGCTTAACATCATTGGACATTCCCTTGCGCTGCACCTCTCGATTAATCAGCGCCTTCATGTCTCTCAACGATTCGATGGCACTATAGTCAGTGTATTTTCGATAGGTAAATGGCCGCAGCATGGCCATTAGCTCAGCACCCGCTTGACGATCACCCGCCACCACCCGAGCCTTGATCATGGCATAGCGCTCCCAGTCGCGACCCTGCGTCTGGTAGTACTCCTCCATGGCATCAAAATTCAGCACCAGCGCGCCGCTTTGACCGTAAGGACGCAGCCTCATATCCACCCGAAACACGAACCCATCAGCGGTGCGAACATCAAGGGCCTTAATCAGCTTCTGCCCCAAACGAATGAAGAACTCCTGATTGCTAAGGCTTCGGAGACCACCCTGAGTTTCACCACTCTCCGGATATGCAAAAATCAGGTCAATATCGGAAGAGACATTAAGCTCCCATGCCCCCATTTTTCCCATACCCAACACGACCATGTGTTGAGGGTTTCCCTGTGCATTAACCGGTGTACCCCAAGCCTCACAGGCCTGGGGATAGAGAAAATCCAGCGTACATTGCAGACAGGCCTCCGCAAGCCTGGTCATGTCTGCTGTTGTCTCTTCAAGGTGGGAGGAGCGGGTAAAATCTCGCCAGACGATACGCACCATTTCTCGATTGCGAAATTGACGAAGCTGCTGCGCCAGACCTTCTTCTGAATCCACCTCTGCAAGAATAGCTGTCAGCCGATCTTGCATCACCTCAGGGGCATAGCTTGTGTCTAGGTCGCCAGACTCCACCAACGCTCTAAACATGTCAGCATTAGCGCTACAAGACGAGGCCACAAACTCACTGCAACTCCATACCAACGCCAATGCATCAGCAAAAGTGCCATCACTCTCAGAACTGGGATTTAACACGTGGTCCAACCATTCAACCAAGTCGGAGGACGCACGGTGATTGAAATGCTCCTGACGCAAGAGCCACTGCTCTTTCAGCTCAGAAGGTAATGGTTGTCGATTCACTGATTGCTGGCTCACTGATTGCTGGCTCACTGATTGCTGGCTCACTGGCTGTCAATTCATGGGTTGTTGATTCACGGAAACATCCTAGTATTCGAAAGGCTGGTACCGAAGCCCCTAATATTTACTTTCCTGACTCAGGCGCAACCCTCATCACCTCTTCTACTGATGTTAATCCCGCACCCACCTTCTGCGCTCCACTGAGCCGAAGCGTTCGCATTCCCTCTTTCATGGCCTGGATACGAAGTGCTGAAATATCAGCATCGGCACTAACCAACGGTCTAACAGATTCAGTCATAGGCAGTATTTCATAAAGCCCCTGCCTGCCCAGATAACCCGTATTTCGGCATTCCAGACAGCCAACCGGCCGGTATAACTGTTCAGGGGACTTAACTTTCCATGGTCGTACCAGAGCATCCCAAGCACCCTTCTCCGCAGGCACAGCCTCCTTACAGTGGGGACAAAGTGTGCGCACCAATCGTTGAGCCATCACACCATTGAGGGTAGCTTTGATCAGATGAGCCGGGACACCGAGATCAAGTAATCGGGTTATCGCTCCAGGTGCATCGTTAGTGTGTAAAGAGGACAACACCAAGTGCCCAGTCAGCGCCGCCTGGATGGCCATTTCTGCCGTTTCCAGATCACGAATCTCTCCCACCATAATAATATCTGGGTCTTGACGCATCAGGGTACGAATACCGGCGGCAAAATCAAAATCAATTTTTGGCTGCACCTGACTCTGATTAAAACTGGGCTCCACCATCTCAATGGGGTCCTCAACGGTGCTGACATTGACATCTTCTGTAGCAAGCCGTTTGAGTGTGGAATAGAGCGTTGTGGTTTTACCCGACCCCGTTGGGCCAGTGACCAGAACAATACCATGAGGGCGCCCGGTCATGCCCTCCCAGTGCTTCAGATCATCGCCGCTCAACCCCAAATCAGCGAAGCTGCGCAGCAATACATCAGGGTCAAAAATACGCATCACCAGTTTTTCGCCAAAGGCTGTAGGCAGTGTTGATAATCGCAACTCCACCTCATTGCCTTCCGGGGTAACTGTCTTCACTCTACCATCCTGTGGCCTGCGTTTTTCTGCCACATTCATGCGCCCAAGGATTTTCAGGCGACTGGTCACGGCCGTCATCACCTGATCGGGCAGCTCATATACTTGATGCAATACCCCATCAATACGAAAGCGAACTTTGCCTTTCTCTCGACGCGGCTCAAGATGAATATCACTGGCCCTCTGATCAAAGGCGTACTGCAACAGCCAGTCCACAATATTGATAATATGCTGATCTTGGGCATCTGGGTCTTTCAGAGAGCCTATCTGTAAAAGCTGCTCAAAGTTGGAGACTCCCGCCCGACTTTCACCTGTCTGCCCCTTTGCACCAAAGACAGATTTGGCCAACGTATAAAATTCAATGGTGTACTTGGCCACATCCAGAGGATTCGCTACCACTCGGCGTATTTGCTTGCGAGTGGTCTGCTTGAGGTCTGCGATCCATGAAGTCATAAACGGTTGAGTGGAGGCAATGACTAACTCATCACCCTCAGCATCAATACAAAGAATATTATGGCGACGGGCAAACTGGAACGACATCACCTCAGTGACTGCCGCTACATTAATGCTCAATGGGTCAATGTGGGCCACCTCAAGACCACTCTTATCTGCCAGCCAGGTGGTCAACTTCTCAAGCGTAAGCTGCTTGCCCGGTTCGAGGAGATTTTGGGGGTGCTGCCCTGCAATGTAGGCAAATGGGTGCAGCAACGCCTGTTCTCTGTTTCGTTGGGTACCGGCAATACCATTGGCATCCATACGATCCAACAGACCATCTGCCACAAGATCATTGAGCACATTGCTCAAATCCAGTTGACGCTCTACTACCACTTCCCCTGACATAATCACCACCCAGTATGATTAATGGACTATTTCGTTATATATGTATGCACTGGATTGTAGCGACAATGACCAGCCAACATCTACACCTTATATTCTCCATAAACCAGCCGAACTTATTCGTATCCACATCAAACTATTGAAATAACGTCACACTCAGTTTTCCGACAAATGACCTTCCCCTACACAAAATATGTACTAGTCTTAGTGCGTGAGGCCTAAATTTGGGTTCACAGGGAGGGTATTAGTATGTCGGCCCGACAGGGTGAAAAAGAGTGTGTTCATTTTCGATCAGAGCGTTTTGAATGTGTAGATGGCCAATGGTATGTTGAAATCCGAGAGGAAAAAAAGCCTATGGGTCCGTTTGAAACCAAGGAACAAGCCCAGAAGTTTGCCAATGCCTATGTCAAAGATATTCTTGAAGGCCGGTCACCGGTTAGCTCCTTGTCAGATCAATATCTCTTCAAGGCCTTTTCCTCTAAGTAATCCGTGTAGCCCAGAATAACTTAGCTAATCAGCTAAAAAGTCTCTACGGAGAGGATATTAGCTGCCCCTAACAATCTCATCGTCCCCTCCAGCATTATTTCTGCCAATTGCATTTTTACCCACGCACCGTACACTCAAAAAATGCAATTTCTCCCTATGCTTCAAAGGCTCATCGCCAGCAACTCCATCAGCAGCGTCAATCCGACACTGGACCAAGGCAACCGCGAAGTGATTGAGCTTCTCGCTGGCTGGCTAAATGACCTGGGCTTCACCACTGAAATAATGCCCCTTGCCGACCAACGAAAAGCCAACCTGATTGCAACACTGGGCACTGGTTCTGGAGGACTGGTACTGGCAGGGCATACCGACACGGTTCCCTGCGATGAAAAGCTTTGGAACAGCAACCCGTTTGACCTGATTGAAAAAGATCAGCGACTCTACGGGTTAGGCACCTGCGATATGAAAGGGTTTTTTCCCTTAGCAATCGAGGCAGCCAAGCCATTTCTCAACCAACCACTGCAACAACCCCTGATTATTCTCGCCACCG
>JBALWM010000104.1:0-5256 GCA_036960905.1 Porticoccus sp. | reverse complement strand
TTGCCTTCAGACTCCCAAAATTCGGGATCCTCGACATCCCATTTTTGTAGATCAGACATAGCAGTTATTCCTCTTTTTATTACTGTGTTACAACGTTAAAAAATCATCAGCACGGGCTTGATCAACCCGTTGCCTAAATGCATCAATCTTGATGGCATAAAACATCAACACCATGCAGCCGGCTAATACACCGTAGAGCAACATAAAACAGGAGCTGCGAATGCCTGTCAGATCTGCTGCAATACCAAACAAAATGGGTAGAGAGAATCCACCTAAGGCACCAATAGCACTGACGGCACCACCCACAACACCTACATTATCCGGGTAGTAGTCATAAATAATTCGAAAGATACTGGCCTTGCCAAATCCCATGGCCAAACCCACAACAAAGGTCAGCAGTACAAACATCCATAGAGAGATACGGATATCCAGAAACAAATCACGTTCAATACCATGAATCGTCATTGTGGTTGGCGGATATGACAAGAAGAACAAGCAGACCAGACAGACCCAGAACACCAACCAGTTGATTCGACGAGCACCGAAGTTATCAGCAAACCAACCACCCGGCGCTCTAATAATGGCGGCGGGCAAGGTAAATAGCAGTGTGACAAAAGAGGCCGTTTTCAAATCCAGCCCATATTCGCCCACGTAGTATTGGGGTAACCACAGTGTTAGAGCCAGGAAACCACCAAATACAAAATAGTAGTAAAGACCAAAACGCCAGACCCGAAGGTTGCGTAGCGGACGCAACTTATTGACCAGTGACTCATCATCTTCTTTTGGAAGACTGCTCTTCGGTGCAGACTGGGTGAATACCCAAAACAGCAATGCCACCACCAACAGTACTACGCCGTAATACTTGGGTACCGCCTGCCAACCGTAGTTGATAATAATAATGGGGGCTACCAGGTTGGTTATTGCGGCACCAACATCACCAGCACCAAAAATGCCCATAGCCGTGCCCTGTATCGAGCGATCGAACCAACTGTAGACATAACTAATACCAGTAGCGAAAGCACCCCCTGAGATTCCAAGTACCAAACCAAAAGCAAGGAACTGGGGGAACGTTTTGGCGTAAGGCAAGGTGAAAAGTGAAAGCGCTACTATCAAGGTCTGCAAGAAAAAGACTATTCGGCCTCCAAACCGTTCGGCCAAAACTCCACAAGCCAGGCTGGCAAAGGCGCCGGTGAGAATCGGTGTGGCCAGCAACACCCCAAATGCGGTATCACTCAAACCCAAATCCGTTCGAATTTGTAAACCAAGAATGGAAAATAGCGTCCACGCAGCGAAGTTAGCAGCAAACGCTACCGTACATACGCCGAGGCTATACCATTTTTGATCACTTATTGCGGTCATAGGGTTTTAATTGGTTCAATGACGAGAACTCAATGTAGTAAGGGGGAATGGATTCGGACATGACCTGCGTCAATTTTCTCAGTTTGCTCATTGGTGAAAAACCCCTCTGCTACCACCAAGGTAGTAGCCGTGTTTATATAAAATAATCATTAAAAACAGCGGGTTACTATTTTTGTTTAAGTGTATGATCGATACACTCTAGAAGTCAGGTCTTTGGTGGTAAATACAATGGCAACAAGCCTAGCAGGCAAGAAACTACGTTTTTCTCAATCCATCGCTATTCAGGTTTTGATTCCAATGGTGGTGATTGGCCTACTGGCATTGGCCAGTATGGTGGTATCGCTGCTGGTAACCCTGAACACCCAGCATGATGCCGAAGCGATTAATATCGCTGGGTCCATGCGTATGCAATCGTACCGGATTGCAGTGTTATTAAAGCAATCTCCATCCAGTGATGAAGAATGGCAAGTGATGGCCAAGAACCTTTCCAACGAATACCAGTTATTTTCCAAAAAACTCTACCAATCCAGCATCTCCAAAGCAGCAGAGAACAGCCGCCGCCAAACAATAAAAGACAACTACAGCCGGGTAGTTGATAACTGGGAAGGCAAGATCGCACCCATCTTGTCCCCCCTGATGACTGACCAACTAATCAATATCGAACAAATCTCTCAAGCGAACAAAAGCTACCTCGCACTGGTGGACCAGTATGTTGAAGATATTGATCTTTTAGTACTCAGCATCCAGAAGAATACTGAAGAGAAAATTGAATTACTTGGGGTGTATGAGGGACTGAGTATCTTCCTATCATTCCTGGCACTGCTATTTATTGTGATGCGTGCAGATCAAAACTTGGTGAAGCCCCTAAAAGATTTGGTGCGTGCCGCCGAGCATACCAGTATCGGTGACTTTTCCTACCGCACCTATTACGAAGCTGTTAACGAAATGGGTTTACTCTGTAGCACCTTCAATGACATGTCCGCCAACCTGGCACGTCACTATCGAAAACTGGAAGATTTGGTCGACGAAAAAACTGTCCAACTTCAACAGTCCAACCAAATGCTGGATTTTTTATACAGTACTGCTCAGCGACTATCTGAAGGGACCATTGATAGACAAACGCTCACAGAGACCGTCACCGAGCTGAAGAAACTGACGGGCATACCGGTGTTATCCCTTTGCCTGACCAACGAAGCCAGCAAAGACCAGTATGACCTGATTTCCCCGGCAGATGATCAGCACCCATGTAATCTAGATGATTGCGTAAGCTGTTTTATGCGCCCTGGCAGAAAGAACTTGGCTCAGGGTGAAATTTCATTCCCTATCGAAGATGCCAGTGACAGCTTTGGGTTTCTCTATATAAAAACTGAGAATAACCGCGCCTTACAACCCTGGCAGCAACGGCTAATCGAGGCCGTAGTCGAACACCTCTCTTTTGCTATGGCTCTTCAGTACCGTGAAGGTTTGAGTCGCCGATTAATGCTGTTTGAAGAGCGATCCATCATTGCTCGCGAGCTCCATGACTCTCTCGCTCAATCCTTGTCTTATATGAAAATGCAGGTAGCAAGGATTTCCAAGCTATTTGATCGAAATGCACCTGAGGAGAAAGTGAGAGAAGGGCTCGATGACCTGCAACAGGGGCTCGATGCCGCCTACAGACACCTCCGGGAACTGCTCACCACTTTCCGGTTAAAACTGGATGCGCCAACACTGTACCTCGCACTGAAAACCACCACAGATGAATTCGACAAAATGAATGAGGATATTAAAATTACTCTGGACTATGAACTGGGTCATTGCCAGCTTTCGCCCAATGAAGACATCCATGTTCTACAAATCATTCGCGAAGCGATCACCAATGCAGTCAAACATGCGCAAGCCAGCCACATTGAATTGCAATGTACCCACGGGGATAACAATGCCCTTATATTCAAGGTGGTAGATAACGGCATCGGCATTGCGGACAACCCTTACAAAGATCACCACTATGGCCTTTCTACGATGCAGGAACGTGCTGACTGGGTAAACGGAGAGTTGGACATTGGCTCAAGTTCCGTAGAAGGTGTCATTGATGGGGGCACCACCGTAACGCTGACATTTGTCCCCGATGCATTTAGCTGATCTAGATAAGGCTGAGCGAGATCAATTCAAGGCTGACAACAGGACCTTAAACTGTCGGTCGCTGCAAAACTGAAGAAGAAATGAGTAAAAGAGGACTATCGTGAACGATACCATAAGCAAATTGATCCTGGTTGATGACCACCCCCTGTTACGCAAGGGTGTGCGACAACTGGTTGAGCTGGAGGATGACATGGCAGTGATCGGTGAAGCCAGTAACGGCGAGGATGCAGTTCAGCTTGTGCAGGAAAAAGATGCTGACCTCGTATTGCTTGACCTCACCATGAAGGGCATGGATGGAATTGAGACCCTCCAGGCCATGAGAGATGCCGGCGTCAGTTGTCGTATTGTGGTATTCACTGTCTCCGATGATACCAGCGATGTGGTTGCCGCTCTCAAAGCTGGCGCAGATGGCTATTTACTCAAAGATATGGAGCCTGAACGGTTAGTCGATAGAATCCGCGAAGCTTGCTCAGGCAAGATGGTTTTATCTGAAAACCTTACCGAAGTGCTCGCCAGAGCATTTCGTGACAGCTCCGGAAAAGACAAAGGGGATGGCTACAACTCGCTCACCCGTCGAGAAAAAGAAATTCTTAAAATGATTGCAGAAGGACTCAGCAATAAAATGATTGGGCGACAATTAAATATTGTTGAAGCCACCGTAAAAGTACACGTTAAACACCTGTTGAAAAAACTGGGGCTTCGCTCACGAGTTGAAGCCGCCGTTTGGGCTGTTGAAAACCGGGTAAAATAATACCCGTAGAATTTTCTGGAGACACTCTTTTGGAAAAAAAATTACCGGTTACAACAACACTTCCCGCTCAGCTACTCCGTCGCATGGAGCCCGCCCTGTTTTCTATCCTTCGGTTAGCGCCATTCTCACCACAAAAATATTTGTTAGAGCGATTGCTAAAGCAGTTTTTGTTAGAACCCATCGCTGATGGAGACCTAGAATTTCTCACGGATCGAGTACTAAAGATTTCAGTAGAAGATGCCGGTATCGGCTGGAGACTCAGCTACCAACAAAATCAATTAATCATACAGCCTTTAAATGGTCCATCAGATACCACTATCAGCGGTAAGGCCAGAGCATTTGTACTACTTGCCTCACGTCAGGAAGACCCTGACACCCTGTTTTTCCGTAGAGAGCTGAGCATTGAAGGAGATACCGAACTCGGGCTAGAAGTAAAAAATCTACTGGATAGTGTTGAACTGGATGCACTGCCATCGGTATTGCAACAAACCTTATCCGGTGCAGGCAAACTAGCAGCGGTTATTTAAGCTTATCTTTTTTCAATTTATGTCGGCTTTTTAGAGATAAAAGTATTTTATAAATTAATTTTATTTTTCCCCCAAAAACAATTTGAACTTCCAAGCAATGCCATTCCAACAGACAACTCAACGAACGCCATAATAAGAAGCATGAAATAATCACCCTGCGCTAACGCTGACCGGGATAATAGAGACCCCAATGTCACCATGGAAAATAAAAAGATAAAAAAATGTATCCGGTAGAAATTCCAAAATTTTGGGTATTCCAGCGCATCAATTCTTTGCAGATTCTTTAAACACAGACGCCTGAATAAATATTTCGCCTTAATAACACCAAGCACCACCCCACCGAAAGCTGCCAGCCATATCCAGTTTTCCTCAGGATGAATTTTTTTCGCTGCCAATAATAGGCTGGTGCTTTTAATGAGAAGGGCAACAACACCGCTATACCAAGTCAATGCGGCTAGGGATTTAAGTGTTCGTGGAGCGGCATCAAACATACAGAAA
>JBALWM010000103.1:0-5303 GCA_036960905.1 Porticoccus sp. | reverse complement strand
GACCTTGATCTGTCAAAGAAAAATTCCCGGAAATACAGGCTTTCAGAACAATTTCAACGCCACCTTCAAAGCCACTATAAAAACCCATATATAATACCGTTGTTATTATTTACGTCCGGCTCTCTAACAATACCCAATAACACGTGAGATCACACAGGAAACACTACATGCCAACACTGGTTCTCGCTTCCTCTTCTCGCTATCGGCGAGTCTTACTCGAGCGTCTACAGCACCCATTTGAATGCGTCTCTCCCAATATAGACGAAAGCCCTGCACCTGGAGAGCTACCGGAACATCTTGTAAAAAGACTGTCAGAGGCTAAAGCCAAGGCATTGGCTATGCCATATCCCAATAACCTCATTGTTGGCTCAGACCAAGTAGCAGTTTTCGAAGGCGGCACGCTTACCAAACCGGGTAATTATGATGCTGCATTTCAACAACTGCGGTCACAATCTGGCTCACGCATAACCTTTCATACCGGTGTAGCACTACTGAATAGCAGAACAGGTGATATTGATATCGACTGTATTTCTACGGATGTCCTTTTTCGGCAACTGAGTGATGAAGATATTGCAGACTATCTAACAAAAGATACACCCTATGATTGTGCGGGTAGCTTCAAATGTGAGGGCCTTGGGATTACTCTATTTGAAGGTATCTACGGCAGCGACCCTACAGCATTGGTTGGGCTACCACTGATTAGGTTGAGCCAAATGTTGCGCCAACAAAACCTATAATTAACATTAATACATTAAAATAACTTGTTGTTTTAAATATTATTTAATTTATTATTTTCTCTATCTCATCAAAATTATCTAGACAGGCCAATGGCTGGTATTTAAGCAGCCTGTCAGATGAATGAGCACCGTAACTTACTGCGACCCTAGGCATTCCCGCATTCACAGCCATGGCCATATCAAACTCAGTATCACCCACCATCAATGCCTCTTCAGGAGACATCTTAAACTCCTGCAACAACTCATTCAGCATCAAAGGATTCGGTTTTCCTGCCGTCTCATCAGCACAACGACTACCATGAAAAAAATGGCTCAACCGCCTGGTTTTCAATACCCTATCCAAACCCCGACGACTTTTGCCCGTCGCTACGGTAAGCAGGTATCCCTTCTCCTTGAGCTGTCCCAGCGTCTCCTCGACACCCTTAAAAAAAGGTGATGGCTCTCGGTCATGCTTAACAAAATGACGAGAATAGCTATCACGCATAGCCAGAATCTGATCCATATGAATTCCTGGGAACAAAGTTTCCAGGGCTTCAACTAACCCCAGGCCAACAATTTCCCTGGCCTCGTGCTCTGGGGGTGGAGGTAAACCCACCTCCTCTGCAGCGCAACGTATACACAAAGCAATTCGGGAAAGAGAATTACATAGCGTACCATCCCAATCAAAGATCAAGAGTTTGGTCATCGAGTCTATCCCCTATCCCCCGCTAATGTTGCCAACACTTGGGCCAGCTCATCAGGCAATGGGGCATCAACACAAATTTTATGACCGTCAGGAGAGCGAAACTCCAGCCTTGCTGCATGCAAAAACATTCGTTTTAGCCCAAGAGCTTTCATTTGGCGATTACTCTCATCAACGCCGTACTTCTCATCACCAGCTAACGGGCACCCTGCATACTGACTATGAACCCGGATTTGATGGGTTCGACCCGTTTCCAACGTCACTTCCATTAGCGTCGCTTTATCGAAGCGCTTCAACACCGAGAAATGTGTCACCGAGGATTTACCCTCCGGATTAACCCTTACTACGCGCTCACCAGATTTCAATTCATTTTTGAGAAGGGGCATATCGATTCGTTTCATCCCTCTTGGCCATCGACCCATCGCCAATGCCTGATATACCTTCACTACACGTCTGCCACGCATTTCATCTTGTAAAAAACGCAGAGAAGAACGCTTCTTGGCAAGAATCAAACAACCCGAGGTTTCCCGATCTAACCGATGAACCAATTCCAGAAAGGAGTGACTGGGACGGGTCGCTCTGAAGGCTTCAATCAACCCAAGGTTTACCCCGCTCCCTCCATGAACAGCCAATCCGGCAGGCTTATTTACAACCAGCAACAATGGGTCTTCATAGATAACATTTTGCTCGAGTAGCCTCTGTAGTTTTGGGCCAGGCGCAGCGGGTGCCTCGCGGTCAGCCACACGAACGGGGGGAATTCTGACCTTATCCCCTCCTTGCAACTTATATTCAGGTTTGACTCTGGAACCATTAACCCGGACCTCGCCCTTGCGAAGAATTCTATAAATACGTGACTTTGGAACTCCTTTTAACCTGGCCAGCAAAAAATTATCAACTCTTTGGCCGGCATGATCCTCAGTGATGTCAACAAACTTCACAGAAATAGAACCAGCTTGGGTATCAGACATATTGGATCACTGTTGATTCAGTCACAGAAAAAGAGGCGGGCATTCTAGCAGTTGCCCCAGTCACTGGCACCTTCTCCAAAAAAACAACCAAAAATCATAGAATTAACTACTCAGTCACACACCTTTAAATTGAAGGGGTTGACAATACCTGATATAGTTCACGCACGTTGCGCTGAGCCCCGGTAAGTAAAAAACCGGTGAGAGTAAAGAATGCTCTATAGATAGCCTGTAGAACGCTCAGCAAGCGATAAGGCGAAAGCCCGCTATTGAATTTATTGCGACAGTTGCCCGATACCACAAAATGTCCGGCAGTTGTCATTGAGAAACCGCGCTAAGGCGCAGAAGTTACCGCAAAATATATTGAACACTAGTTCTGTTCCCGCAATAGCACGATAAGTGAGTTGTATTCCGGCCCCACTTAAGACAGTGGCCCCGATTGAGACAACACAAGAATTCACTCTAATTTTGCTATTCCAACTGAACGAACTGCTGAAAAGCATCAGATTGATAACTCGAAGGTACTACCGGAAAGATACAGTGACTGATAACGGAAAACTTAGAAGAATCATAGGATTAAAACCCTTTTATCCACCAGCCTAACTGCTGACGGATCTTTGTTGTCCGGCTTTTTTGCACATCAATTGTTCATCACCTCTGCGGTGCTTCTGCTGCTTGTCACGCACAAGACAGTAGGACAAAATAATGAAACGCATGCTTATCAATGCCACCCAGCCAGAAGAGCTTCGGGTGGCCATGGTCGATGGTCAACGACTATATGACCTGGACTTGGAAAACCGTACTCGCGAACAACGTAAAGCTAATATCTACAAGGGTAAAATCACCCGGGTTGAACCCAGCCTGGAAGCCGCATTTGTAGAATACGGGGCGGAAAGACACGGCTTTCTGCCTCTCAAAGAAATCTCCAGAGAATACTTCTCCAAAAAACCCTCCGAGATAGACGGTCGCATCAAAATCCAGGATGTCATCAAAGAAGGGCTTGAAGTTGTTGTTCAGGTTGAAAAAGAAGAACGTGGCAATAAAGGTGCCGCACTGACCACCTTTGTCAGTCTTGCTGGTCGCTATCTGGTATTGATGCCCAACAACCCTCGTGCCGGCGGAATCTCACGTCGTATTGAAGGTGAAGAGCGATCTGAACTACGAGAAGCTATCAGAGACTTGAAAACACCTAATGGTATGGGGGTTATTGTTCGTACCGCAGGTATTGGTCGCTCTTCTGAAGAGCTTCAGTGGGATCAGGATTACTTGCTTCAACTGTGGAATACCATCAAAGAAGAAGCACAAAACTGTAAGGCACCCCACTTCCTGTTTCAGGAAAGCAACGTCATTATTCGAGCGGTTCGTGACTACCTTCGCCAGGATGTGGGCGAGGTTATTATCGATAACCGTGAGGCCTTCGATCTCGCAACGGCCTTTATCCAGCAGGTCATGCCCAATTTTCACAGCCGGGTGAAATTCTACGAAGATGATATCCCTCTGTTCAACCGCTACCAAATAGAGAACCAGATAGAAACAGCCTTTGAACGTGAAGTTAAACTACCTGCCGGTGGCTCCATTGTTATCGATGTTACTGAAGCATTAGTTTCCATCGACATCAACTCAGCCCGTGCAACCCGTGGTAGTGATATTGAAGAAACGGCCCTGCGCACCAATCTTGAAGCTGCTGATGAAATATGCCGTCAGCTACGTCTTAGAGATATGGGTGGACTGATTGTTATCGATTTTATCGATATGAATTCAGGGAAAAACCAGCGTGATGTTGAAAACCGCATGCGCGATGCCCTGGAAATTGACCGGGCTCGTGTTCAGGTAGGACGCATTTCACGCTTTGGCCTACTAGAAATGTCACGTCAGCGCTTACGCCCTTCACTGGAGGAAACAACTTCCAGAGTATGCCCTCGCTGCCTTGGACAGGGCACCATTCGAGGTACCCGCTCACTGGCATTATCAATTTTACGTTTAGTAGAAGAAGAAGCTCAGAAAGAGTTTAGCTCTGAAATCCGTACTATTACTCCTGTATCCGTGGCGACCTTCCTGCTCAATGAAAAGCGTCAGGAAATTTCTGAGATTGAAAAGCGTCATGGTATTAAAGTTATCGTAGTACCCAATGAGAGCCTTGAGACACCGCACTTTGAAGTACAAAGAATTCGGGAACAAGATGGCGCCACCGCTGAATACAGCTACAAGCTGACTAACACGCTATCAGAGGACATCACCTCACAAGAAATTGATGTTGTAAAACCAGTACCGCCAGCACAACAACCAGCAGTTAAAACCCTGGCCCCAACACAGTCTGCACCTGCGCCCACATCAAAACCGAGCAAGAGCAAGGAAAAATCAGTTTCTGAGAAAAAACCTAGCTTACTCCGCCGCCTGCTAAATGCTTTATTCGGCGAGAGCAAAAAAGCTGAAGTCACAGAAAATAAAGGTCGACAGCAAGCTCGTGGTCGAAATGATCGTCGCCCACAAAATCGTAATCGACGCCCTGATGATCGCCAAAATAGTGGCCGTGGCAGAGGGAGAGGCAAGCCAAGCCAGAACAGCCGTAGTAACGGAGATGGCGATAAAAACCGTAACACACAAGGGCAGGAACGGAATAACACCAAGCAACAGCCTAAAAAGCCCAATCAGGAAGCCGTGAATAAAGAAAGCGGAAAAACTGAAGCTGAAGTTACCAGCAGTAACCGTCCACCACGCAGAGAAGGTGATCAACGACGCAATCCTCGCCAACGCCGCCAACGTAAGGAAGTACCACCTGAGTTACTGGCAGCATCCAACGCGGAGAATGCCTCTCAGGAACCAACCCGCACTGATACTTCTGAGAAGAAAACTCAAGCTTCACCAAAAGAGACGTCGCCCGTTGTTAAAGCTGCACCTGAAACCGCTACTGTTGAAGCA
>JBALWM010000102.1:0-5324 GCA_036960905.1 Porticoccus sp. | reverse complement strand
AATAATCCAGGTGCTATCATTTATCCAAATTTCATCATCAACTCGTTTGCCAAGCATGCTTTTTGCCATGGGTGAATCTAGACTGATTCTTCTTTCCTTTGGGTCGAGTTCGTCGGCACCTACTATGCGGTAACACTGTTCATTATCATCACTATTTTTCAGTGTTACCCAAGCACCGAAAAAAACTTTATCGGTATCATCTGGAAGGCGATCAACGATAGTCACCTCATCCAGTCGTTTGCCTAGGTAGCGCACCCGGTGATCAATTTCCCTCAGCCGTTTTTTACCATAAATATAATCACCATTTTCTGAGCGGTCACCATTTTTTGCAGCTTCATGGACAGTTGCCGTGACTGCCGGTCTTTCCACCTTCCATAAATACTTTAATTCTTTCTCGAGAGCTTTGGCACCTTCTGGGGTGATATAAGGTGCGCTTTTGGGCATTGGCGGTCGGTATCTACCCATAATGATTATTGCTCACTGTCTGTAAACCCAATAAAGGCTCATATAAGGTTATTGATGGGGATTGTTGGTAGGTCGCCATGGGGGGCAAAGCCAAATACTTTGCCATAGAAAAAAAGCTCAGCTTCCAGTGATTGTTTTATGGTTTCTACCATACGGAATCCGTGTCCTTCACCTTCAAAGGGTAGGTAAGCAACGGGTAGACGTTTCTCTCTCAGGGCTTTGGTCATCGCTACAGTTTGTTCTGGCGGTACAACTTTGTCATCTAACCCCTGAAAAAAAATCACTGGGCAGTTGAATTGATCGATATGGTGAATCGGAGATCTATCCTGATAGATAGCCTGTTGTGAAGGGTAGGGGCCGATCAATTTATCTAAATACCGTGATTCAAATTTGTGGGTATCTCGGGCGAGTGTTTCTAGATCGCCAATGCCGTAGAGGCAGGCACCCGCTTTAAAGAGTTGGTAGAAACATAATGCTGACAGAACGGTATAGCCACCTGCACTGCTACCACGAATGGCGATCTTTTCTGGGTCCACCTTCTTTCGTTCTATCAGGTAGTTTGCACCCGCTACAACATCCGTTACATCGGCAATCCCCCATTGACCGTGTAATTGTTCCCGGTAATGTCTCCCATACCCGGTACTTCCGCGGTAATTAACGTCGAGTACGGCAAAGCCGCGACTGGTCCAATACTGAATTTTTAAATTCAGTGCTGTGGTCGTGGAGCCTGTTGGACCACCGTGACAAATAACAATCAGTGGAGGAAGACTACCTTCACAACCTTTAAAGTCTGGGTTAGTCGGTTGGTAGAAGAAGGCATGGGAAGTAGCTTGGTCAGAGGTAGGGTAATTGATTGGACTTGGCTGAGCTATATAGCTTGGGTCAATACTAAGAGAGACACTCTGCGTTATAGATTTGAGAGACCTTTCTTTTATGTCTAGTTCAGCTAATTCCCCACTATTGATATGGGATGCGCCAACCAGCCAGGCATTGTCGCCGGCACAATAGATGTCCGAGATGTTGCAGTAGTCGTTTTCTACCGGCTGAAAGTCCGATGCATTAGGTTTTTTTGTGCTCAATTGCCAAGTGCCATCATGAGTATGGCAACACACCAGTGTTCCATCATCACAGAAACCATAGGTCGACATTCCCAATACCCATAGCGGGGTAGCAAACTCCGCCGTCATTGGTTGTATGGGTTCAACCCCTGATGAGGGTAGCCAGCGGTAGAGATTCCACCAGTTGTCGCGGTCAGAAACAAAATAGAGTTGGTTGTCAGGAGACCACTGAGGTTGAAAAATAGCTTCTTCACCATTACCGGCAATTGATATCGGTGTATCCAATTGACCCGCATTATCAATCGTTGCCAGCCAAAGTGTCGTATTGTCCCAAGGCATATCGGGGTGGTTCCAGCTGATCCAGCAAAGATTTCTTCCCGTATTATCTAATCGTGGATAAGCATAAAAATCATCGCCACTGCATAGGGTGACCACTTGCATGGAATCATCCAGAGGAATCGCAACAATTTGGTTTTCTGGTTCGGGTGAGCTGTTGTGAATTTCTGCTACGCAGATCAGACGGTGTTGATACTTGTCATAGCAAAAATCCGCAAATCGATAGCCTTCTGCCGGGGAAATAGGTGTAGGCAAAGTGTCGTCTTTATTAAGGTCCAGGCGGTACAGTCTTTGGTCATCATAAAGACAAAAATAAAGTATGTCGTTCGCCACGATATAGGGGGTTCCACCGTATTCGTGAACCATGCTGCGAGCACTTAATGGCGCTGGTAGAACATCACGAATGGTGCCTTTGCAGTCCCGCTGAACAATCACCGAACGACCATTTTCCCAGGGCCGAGATTCCAGCCAGTAGAGGTTTTCTCTATCACTACTCGGGTAAGCAAATGACGGCGATGATGTGGCGAGTAACTCGGGATCAATAGGTGAGGCCCAGCTGCCGTAGGGGGCAGTAGTAGACATGATCTATCCTCCCGCCAGTTTGACGGTATAGCCTTGATTTTCTAATTCAGTGAGAAGTTTGTCTCGATGATCACCCTGGATTTCAATCACTCCATTTTTGACAGAACCGCCGGTGCCACAGAGTTGCTTCAGTTGTTTGGCAAGTTGCTTTAGGTCCTTATCGGGTAAGTCGAGACCATTAATCGTCGAGACGCCCTTTCCTTTTCGGCCACTGACTTCACGGCGGATGCGAACGACACCATCACCACTAGATTGTTTTTGAGATTCTTCAGCCGATTTTATTCGGCCAGTTTCCGTTGAGTAAACCAGCCTGGTTTCTTTGCTCATTGGGGGAAGAAGCTCCTTTAGTGCAGAAGTTGATGTTATAGGGTTAATATCACAAAGTTAAAACAATCTTGCCAATATGCTTGTTGCTTTCCATCAGTCGATGAGCGCGGGCAGCTTCTTCCAATGGGAATACTGCACTCATCACTGGAGCAATAGAGCCATTTTCCAATAGAGGCCAGACATTATCCAGCAGTGCATCTGCAATGCTGGCTTTTTCTTCTGTGGATCGGGGGCGGAGGGTGGAGCCGGTTAGTATCAGTTGCTTAAGCATCACTGGCATAAGGTCTACCTCCATTTTTGAGCCTTGGAGGAAGGCAATGGATATAATTCTGGCCCGGAATGCCGCTACACGGATATTCTTCTGTATATAATCACCGCCTACCATATCCAGAATAACATCGACACCACGGCCATTCGTTAACTCTTTTACGATGGAGACAAAGTCTTGAGTCTGATAATTAATAGCGGCTTTGGCACCCAGATTTAGGCATTGTTCACACTTCTCATCGGTACTTGCTGTGGTGAATACTCGGTGCCCCAAGGTGTGTGCCAACTGTATGGCTGTGGTGCCTATTCCACTGGTTCCTCCATGAATTAGTAGTGTTTCACCCGGTTTTATAGCGGCACGTTTGAAGATGTTGTACCAAACGGTAAAAAAGGTTTCAGGAAGTGCTGCGGCCTGAATCAGGTTGAGTGGCTTTGGGATAGGTAGGCATAAATCCTGATGTGCGATGGCGTACTCACTATAACCGCCACCTGTGAGTAGGGCGCATACTTGTTGACCAGCATTCCATCGATTCTGGTTGTTCCCAACAGCAATAATTTCTCCGGCTACTTCTAGCCCTAAAATATCTGATGCCCCAGTGGGTGGTGGGTAAAGCCCCTTGCGCTGAAAAATATCGGGCCGGTTGACTCCGGCAGCAGCCACCTTGATTAACACTTCGCCGTCTCCGGGTTCGGGGCGTGGTCGGTGGGCAACAACCAGATTGTCAGCTGATCCGGGTTCCGTAATATCAATACAGCGCATCTGTTTGGGTGGTGACGTCGTTAATTCAGTGTTCATTCGTTCATTAGTTCATTAGTTCAAAGTTAGTTAATTCAATATCTGAAGGCAGAGAAAACTGATACATAATAATGCACCAATGGAGGGTATAAGAATCGTCAGAAACCCCCGGTTTTTCTCGCGACAGTTCATCACAAGCAGTGAAAGGTTGACCATTGTAAAGACAACCAGAATCAATGAACTGGTGGTTTTGGCTAAGGTGGTTACCGGTAGCCAAAGTGCAAAAATAATGACTAATGAACCAGTGAGTAACGTAGCGGTTATTGGGGTTCGGGTCATAGGATGAACTGAACTCAACAGGTTGGGTGCGATATGATGCTTTGCCATGCCGTAGAGTACTCGCGATACCATGATGATCTGAATCAGGGCGCCATTGATGATAGCGATCATGCTGATGATGGCCATCGTTTCTACGGGAACAGTGCTGTTGTGTTCGATCAGGAGTGCCAGCGGCGCTTCGGAGGTTCGTAACTCATCCAGTGGTATTGTGACCAGAGCAGCTATTGCTATCGCCCCATAAAGCAGTCCAGTCGTTACGAGTGCAATGGCAATCCCAATAGGTAGATTACGCGCCGGATTTTTAACTTCTTCAGCCATATTGACCATATCTTCAAAGCCGATAAATGCAAAAAAAGCCAGAAAAGCACCACTGACAACAGGGGCTAAGTGATTGCGATCAAACACAGGTACAAATTCACCCCAAGGAATTTTTTGAGTGGCAATTTCATCGCTACTTACTATCAGAACCAGCAGTAATCCACCAATTTCCAGTAGGGTGGTTAATACTGCCATGGTGACGGATTGTTTTACTCCCCAGCTGGCAAGTGCCGCCAGTATTATCACCAGAAGTACGATGATCGACCATGGGGGGAGGGCTGAGAAAAAAGCAAAGTAACCAGTGAATCCTCTGGCTAAGGTTGCGGCAGAGACAATACCGCTTATCGAGATAGCGTAGCCGGTCAGTGCAGATAAGCGCCTGGATTGTAGCCCCTCCATGACATATACAGCCTCGCCAGCGCTGCTTGGAAAGCGGCGAGCCATCTGGGCATAGGCGTAAGCACTGAAGCTGACAATAATGACTGACAGTAAAAATGCAGAAGGTGCTGCCATACCACTTTCATTGACAACTGCTCCCAGTAAGACATAAATACCGGCACCGACAATGGTGCCAATCCCATAGAAGCTGATTTCTGTGAGTGATAGTGATCTGAGTAACTGGTGTTGTTCCTGCATTTACAAAGTATATAGCCCACACTCATTTTCAGGTAACTTGTCCATGACCCTTATTTTAAGACGGGTGAATTGGGTGAGCGAATGGTGTGCAAAATCGCCGGAATCTCCAGTTAGGTGTAGAGAATTGCACATATGCCTATAATGAGTTTATTCAAGCAGGATTGAAGCGCTAAATGATGACAAAGCAACAATTACGACAAGAGCTATACCGAATAATTTTTGGAACAGACACCCCCGCTGGCCAGCGTTTTGATATGTTT
>JBALWM010000101.1:1504-5439 GCA_036960905.1 Porticoccus sp. | reverse complement strand
GATTTTTAAAGACACTGTCTTCGCACTGGCGAACCTGAAAGGTTTTCTGCAAAAAATTCATGCTCTCGCGTACAGATTGGACATTGGGAAATGGCCCGAAATAACTGCCTTTCTTTCTTTTACTGCCCCGGTGGAATGACAGCTGGGGGTAGGTATCTCGATCTGAAAGGAAGATGTAGGGGTAGGATTTATCATCTCTCAGCAAAATATTATAGGGCGGATGGTTTTGCTTGATGAGGTTCTGTTCCAGTAACAGCGCCTCTATTTCTGTCTGGGTAATGGTGACATCAATATTGAAGATACGACTAACCAACGCGGCCGTTTTGGGAGAGAGGCCGGTCTTGCGAAAGTAACTGGCCACCCGTTTACGAAGATTTTTTGCCTTGCCCACGTAGAGCACAGCGCCATCTTCACCAAACATCTGGTAAACACCCGGTCTCTGGGTAAGCTGTTTCAAGAAAGGCTGATGATCGAATGGCATGGCAAGCATTCTACACTTGGTTAGATTAAGGGGCGAAATTAGAGGGATAAATTAGAAGGATGAATTGGAGGGAAAAACTAGAGGGTTAAGATGCGAGTGTTATATCACTTCAGAGGGGTCAACCAGTCCATATTTAACAGCAGCCAAGGTTAACTCCACATCATTACTGACCCCAAGCTTTTCGTAAATTCGGTATTTATAGGTATTAATCGTTTTTGGGCTGATGCTGAGCGTCTCTGCTACGTCATTAGCTCGATTGCCACGGGTAATCAACTCAGCAATTTGCAGCTCCCTCTGAGATAACTGACTCAGGGGCGACTCTGACTGGTTAGAAAGTCCATTAACCACCAACATCTGCGCCAAGCGAGGACTGACATACACCTTCCCTGACAGCACAGACTCTATCGCCGTTTTTATTTCTTCAGTATCAGCATTTTTAGTGATGTAGCCCGAGGCACCGGCTTTCAATAAGGTCATGGGATAAACCTCATCATTAAAAGCACTGATAACAATCACCTTGGTTTCGGGTTGCTGAGATAAAATCCGTTGAGTCGCCTCCAACCCGCCAATACCCGGCATGCGGATATCCATAAAGACAATATCTGGTTTGAGCTCACGAACTTGCGTAATTGCAGCTTCACCACTTGCGGCCTGACCCACTACCGTAATATCCGACACCTCTGACAACAATCGACAAATGCCAAGCCGAACCAAGTCATGATCATCCACCACCAAGACCGTTTTCAATGTTTCTCTTGAGCTCATACAGCCGCTATCCCTTTCTTATATCTCTAGCCTATCACTGACGCTTTTTATTGGCTACGAAAGACAATGGTATCAAGAGAGGATTTAGGCTATTACGTATTAAGAATAAACACGCGGTTCAATTTCCAGAGAAATACCAAATTTATCTGCCACGGATGCCTGAATATCCGAAGCCAGTGACAGTAAATCAGCACCTGTGCCGCCACTATTTACAAGAACCAGCGACTGTTGATGATGAACACCAACACCGTGCTGCTTAAAGCCCTTCCAACCGGCCTGCTCAACCAGCCAACCCGCAGCCAGTTTTTCACGCCCATCGACCTGATGGTAGCTCACCAGTTGTGGATACTGTTGACGTAGTCTTTCAGCCTGCTCTTTACTGATCACAGGGTTTTTAAAGAAGCTGCCAACATTCGGAATGTCCTCCGGGCTGGGCAGCTTGGTCCGGCGAACACCGCACACCGCATCCGAGACGCGTTTTGGGGTTAATTCAGATTCATCTATACCGTCTAATGCTTTCTGTAACGCAGGGTAATCAAGGCAAAGGTTCTTCCTGGAAGAAAGAGCAAGCGTAATGGCAGTAATGGCATATTGATCTCGACCCGAGTGCTTAAAAACACTGTCTCGATAACCAAACTGGCACTCGGAAGCATCCATGACCACTTGCTCGCCTGTTTCCAGGTGAATGGCCTCCAGAGATAAAAAACGTTGGCTCAGTTCAACCCCGTAGGCACCGATATTTTGAATAGGCGCAGCACCCGCAAGCCCTGGTATAAGGGAGAGGTTTTCTAAGCCAAACCAGCCCTGCTCAATAGTACTCAACACCAACTGGTGCCAATTTTCACCCGCACCTACCCTCACCACTCGTTGGTCTTGCTCCTCGGAAATCAGTTCGATACCAGAGATCCCCATCTGAACAACCAGGCCACCCAAGTCTCGAGCCAAGACCACATTGCTGCCGCCACCCAAAATTGTGACTGGTGATCGGTGTTGACGTGACCAAGCCAGCACTTCACACAATTCACTCTCAGTACTCACCCGACAAAAGTTTTCAGCAAAAGATGGTAGTGCCAGTGTGTTCTTGTGTAGCAGAGATACTTGCTGTTCGATTTTTAGCATCAGCCTAGCCGATCACGTAAATGAGAGAGAAGACCAGAAGCAGCCTCTTCCACCAGATCAAGAACAAATTCAAAATCTTCCTTCCCACCAGCATAGGGATCGGGGACTTCTTTGATATCACTGTGACCAAAATCGAGAAACAACCCGAGGTGTCCGTTGAACTCAGGTAATGACAGAGCCTGTAAATCCCAAAGATTTTGGTTATCCATGGCCAGAAGGTAGTCAAATTCCAGGAAATCCTCGGGTCTCACCTGACGAGCGCGCAAGTGGCTGAGGTCGTGATTACGTGACAGTGCTGCGGCGCCAGCCCTTCCATCAGGGGCTTTACCAATATGCCAGTCGCCTGTCCCTGCTGAGTCAACGAGAATACGCTCTTGCAAGCCTGCGTCTGCCACCATACTTTCAAAAATGCCATGTGCCGTGGGTGATCGACAGATATTACCCAAGCACACAAACAACACCTTCACAGGCATGGCTACGACCCCTTGTTCAGCGAGTCTTTATCGAGCAAGTCGATTACCCGCTGTAAATCTTCGTCAGTATCAACCCCACCGGGTACAGGTGCCATCGCCTCAGCCACATGAATACGAACGCTATTCCACATAAAGCGAAGTTGCTCAAGACATTCCAATGCTTCAATGGGTGCCACGGGCCAGACAATAAAATGGTTCAGTGTGGCCACTCGATAAGCGTAAATACCTATATGCCGCATAGGCACCATGACAGCAGCCATGGCTGAAACACGATTCTCTGAATGGTCACGCGGCCAAGGCACGGGTGCCCGGCTAAAGTACAAGGCCATCCCTTGGTTGTCGGTCACGACCTTCACAATATTAGGATTGGAAAAATCGGCCTCATTCTCAATAGGCTCACACAAAGTGGCGACGCCCGCCGCTTGACAGCTCGCCAAATTTTCAGCCACCTGATCGATAACTTCTGGTGGAATCAGTGGTTCATCACCCTGTACATTGACAATAATGTGCTCATCAGAAAACCCGTATTGACGCGCCACCTCTTGTAATCTATCGGTGCCCGATTGGTGGTCTGCAGAGGTCATGCAGACCTCCCCACCGAAACCTATCACTTCATCAGCAACGCGTTGATCATCGGTGGCCACAATCACCTGTCCGGCCTGACTCTTTTGGGCCTGCTCATAGACACGCTGAATCATCGACTTGCCGGCAATATCCTTTAGGGGCTTACCCGGTAAGCGGGTCGAGGAAAAGCGGGCGGGAATAACAACAGTAAATTCCATGGCAACTCAAACGCTCTCTTTTAGGTTATGGACAGCTTGGGCCAGCTTGTCGAGAAAGTCTGTGTCCGGCTTTGCCGCCACATCCAAAACCCAAACGCTGTCATTGATAATGTCGGTACATTTCACGGCATCTTTTGCGGTGATTATCACGGGCAGATTATCATCAAATTGTAGTTCGTCGCCGTGAAAGTCATGGTGGTCCGGATAAGCATGCAATTGCACGTCAAATCCAAGTTGTTCTAGTGTATTTGAAAATCGCTGAGGGTTTCCAATACCCGCTACCCCATGAACCTTGTTACTACTGTTATTACCACC
>JBALWM010000101.1:0-1404 GCA_036960905.1 Porticoccus sp. | reverse complement strand
ACCGCAATTTCAATATCCCGAGGCAATCGATAATGTTGTAACCCATCATCACTCAAAATCAGGTCACAATCGGTCTGTTCAAGTAATGATTTGGCAGCCCTATACCTGTCGGGATCAACGACGACAGGACAAACACTGGCGAGCAATAGCGGTTCATCACCGACCTCAGAAGCAATTGACTCTGTGCCTACAAGTATGGGGTACCCTGATGCACTGCCTCCATAACCTCGGCTGATAACACCTGGTCGATAACCCTGCTCTTTAAGGTGCGACACCAGGGCCAAAAGTAACGGGGTCTTTCCAGTACCGCCAACGGAAATATTGCCCACGACAATCACGGGAACACTCAATGAAGGATTAGGTTTAACCTTTTGCTGGTAATAACGGCGTACTGCAACCACTGCACGAAACAACCATGAGAGAGGTACAAGTAGTAACACCCAGCTCGAATGACGATACCAAGCCTGCTCCAGAAAAGTAGAAATGCTCATGAGAAGTAAACGCGTGTTAACACGCTTGATCGGGCTCATCCAGGAAGTGTTTACGATGGAGTTGAGCATAGCGTCCATTTTTGGCCAACAGTTGTTGATGGCTCCCCTGCTCGACAATTTGACCCTTATCCATCACCAATATACGGTCGGCATTTTCGATAGTACTCAGGCGGTGTGCAATCACAAAAGTGGTACGACCTTGAACAATATTTTCTAGCGCTTCTTGGATATGGTGCTCCGATTCCGTATCCAGTGCAGAGGTTGCTTCATCCAGGATTAATACCGGCGCATTTTTTAGTAGCGCACGGGCAATTGCTAGTCGCTGTCGCTGTCCACCGGACAACATCACGCCCTCATCACCGATAGGGGTATCAAAGCCCTGAGGTAACTTATCAATAAACTCCAAAGCATGGGCGGCCTTGGCCGCGGCGCGAACCTCTTCCGGTGAATGCTTCGCAAGGGCGCCATAAGCGATATTGTTATAAACGGTATCGTTGAACAGGGTTACTTTTTGTGAAACCAGGGCTATATGGCTGCGCAGGTTGGCTAGTTTGTAATCATTAACATCCGTGCCATCAAGCAAAATTTTTCCTTCACTGTGGCTGTAAAAACGAGGAATCAAATTGACCAGCGTCGTTTTACCACTACCAGACTGCCCTACCAGCGCAATAGTTTCTCCAGCCGTTACTTTAAGATTTATGCCATTAATTACATTACCCGCTTCAGCCGAGTATGCAAAACTAACATCTTTGAATTCAAATAAACCCTCAACTTCGCTCCTCTCAACAACGCCATTATCGGGTTCATCAAGCTCATCTAATGTAGCAAATAATGTACTTGCAGCAGCCACACCCCGTTGGATATTCCTATTCACTTCAGACAACTGACGTATGGGCTTGGCCAACAAGGCTGC
>JBALWM010000100.1:0-5507 GCA_036960905.1 Porticoccus sp. | reverse complement strand
CATTCGCCTCAACCGCATCAGACGGTTCCATATTCCGAAAGGTAATCTGTAAAGGGATTTGCATGGCCTCTCCTCCTTCATTGGTCCAACCAGACACTAGAATACTTACAACATTACATCTTAAGACAAACCCATTAAGTTCTAATTTTAGCAGATTATTCTATCGACTCGGCTTATTTACAAACAAATAGGAATAGATAATTCGTGTATATAACTTAATCTCTAGCGTTGATATGGATCAGGCGAAGCCTCCTGTTGTCTATACTTAGAGAAATAAAAGGGAGGGGAGCATCATGGCAAATGAACTAGACCCACTGACCGGTCAATGGTACTTACACTTGGATAAGGGGCAGCGTTTTTACATCACCGCAACGGATGAGGCTGCAAGCACTGTTGAGGTTCAACATTTTGACGGCGATATTGAGGAGTACAGTCTCAGCGAATGGCGTGAGCTCAATATTGAACTGGGCGAGATGCCAGAAAACTGGTCCGGCGCACTTGATATAACGGAACCGGATGATTTTGGTACCGGGATTACAGATACCAACAAACAAGACTGGGATGAACCCCAGGAGCAGTTTCCGACTTCAGAGAAAGATAAACCAACCCTCGAAGCTGAACTGCCAATCGATGATTACAGCAAGGAGGATATAGAAGATACTCCTTGAAATGATGCAGTAAAGGGTTATCTGGTAACATCAGATCCCTGACAATACATTCATTCAGAGCGGCCCAACCCCTGTTGCGCTTCAGGCAAGGCCACGATCTGCAAGTATCTGTAAGGGCCCGGAAGCGGACCCTTCGTTATCCTTCTACCCCAATCGATGCTGCCAGCAAGTCGACTTTTCCGCTTTGCACCAAAAGGTGATCATGCCATTTTAGGTATTGCACCCACCCATCGAACGGTTAAAATTCTTACCTAAATTCGTCTAGAAGGAATACAACGTGTACCTAGATCAGGCAACCCAAGAACAGTTGCAACAATGGCATGAAGAGCTCGCCGCCAAACACGAATCATTTAAATCCAGCGGATTAAATCTTAATTTAACGCGAGGCAAACCATCTGCAAGCCAACTCACTCTGGCCAATGCTCTGGATGGCGCACTGGAAGGAAACTACATTTCTGACGATGGTACCGACACCCGAAACTATGGTGGCCTTGTAGGGCTACCAGGAATGAGAGCGCTGGCAGCTGAAATTCTCGGTGTTACCGACAATGAAGTGTTGGTGGGTGGTAATAGCAGTCTGACATTAATGTACTTCTGTATTTTGTTTGCCTGGGAGTTTGGTCCTAATGGTAAGGGGTCTGCATGGAAAGAGGAGAGTACTGTTAAGTTTCTCTGCCCAGCACCTGGCTATGACCGCCACTTTGCCATCTGTGAAGAATTCGGCATTGAAATGATCAATATCCCAATGGATGAGAATGGTCCTGATATGGACTTGGTGGAACCCATGGTTGCAGATGACACATCCATCAAAGGCATTTGGTGTGTCCCTAAATATTCCAACCCCACTGGTTGTGTTTACAACCTGGATACGGTGGAACGGTTAGCTAAATTAGGCACCATTGCCGCCGATAACTTTCGAGTGTTTTACGATAATGCCTATGTCGTACACGACCTGTCAGATGAAGCCCCAGCGTTACCCAATATCATGGATTACTGTCGCCAATATGGTACTGAAAATAGTGTCCTGCAATTTGCCTCCACATCCAAGGTCACGTTTGCCGGTGCTGGAGTGGCTTTTCTAGCCAGTTCAAAAGACAACCTTAAGGTTATCTCAAAACACCTTGGTATTGCGTCTATTGGGCCAGATAAAGTCAATCAATTACGTCACTTGAAAGTCATTAAAAATTTGGCCGACCTGCAATCCCATATGAAAAAGCATGCGGAGCTACTTCGCCCAAGATTTGCCTGTGTACTACAACACCTGAATGAAAATTTTGGTAAATCTGACTTAGGCAGCTGGAGCAACCCGGAAGGAGGCTACTTTATTTCCTTCGACACCCGCCCTGGTCTTGCGGATGAAGTTGTTAGGTTATCGGCTGAAGCAGGTGTGAAGCTCACCCCCGCAGGTGCAACTTTCCCCTACGGCAAAGATCCAGAGGATAAAAATATCCGTCTAGCGCCCTCATTTCCCACCGTGGAAGAAATTGACAAAGCTATGGCAATATTTTGTAACTCCGTCAAACTGGCCTCTGTGAGACAGAAACTGACTGAATAAATTAAATGAACGTTACCAATAAAAAGGGCTGCAAACTGCAGCCCTTTTTATTGGTGTCCAAAACAATATGTCCCCGACGAAAGAATCTCGATCAATCACTCTTTGGCTTAGGAGCAACGCCCGCCTGAAAGGGGAACGGTGTGACATTACCACCACCCTTCACTTCGGTAATCTTGCATGCACCCTCTTTTTCAACTTCATCAATACGTACGACAGACTGTAATGGAATAAAACTACGCTTAATGGAAGAAAACTCTGTCTTCAGTTTCTCTTCAGCTGGATCCACAATCATTTGACTGCGCTCACCAAAGACAAATTCTTCAACCTCAAGGAACCCCCAAAGATCACTTTGATAAATATGGCGGGCGTACATTTCATACACCTGACCTTGATTGAAAAATATAATTTTATAAATTGCATCGGACGCCATAAGGACAACCTAGTCAAAAGTTAAAAAAGCGCGCAAGGATAGCATAGTCTGTATAAATTTCACTCAGTTAGACACCACTATATGTGATTTACTCCCCCACTGCCGCTATAATGCGCGGCCCATCAATTGCACAGAATTTAATCAACCTATGTCTGACAACAAGGTCAAAAAACTGCATATCGTTACCCACGGCTGCCAGATGAACGAATATGACTCAGCTCGTATGCGTGACCTCCTCGGTGACAGCCATCAAATGGTGACCACCGAAAACCCTGAAGAAGCAGATGTACTACTACTTAACACTTGCTCTATCCGGGAAAAAGCACAGGAAAAAGTATTTCACCAGTTGGGTCGATGGAAAAATCTGAAAGAAAAAAATCCCGATTTGATGATTGGCGTGGGTGGCTGCGTTGCCAGCCAGGAAGGGGAAGCCATTGCCAAACGCGCACCCTTCGTCGATTTAATCTTTGGCCCACAAACACTGCATCGCCTCCCCGAGATGATGACGGAAAAAAAGAAGCACGACGGCGCCACCATCGTGGATATCAGCTTTCCTGAAATCGAAAAATTTGATCACCTGCCACAACCAGAGGCTGAAGGCTCCACCGCATTTGTCTCTATCATGGAGGGGTGCTCCAAATACTGCACATTCTGTGTTGTACCTTACACTCGGGGTGAAGAAGTCAGCCGCCCTGCCTCAGATATACTGACAGAAGTTGCTCACCTGGCGAGCCAGAATGTGAGAGAGGTCAATCTGTTGGGGCAGAATGTCAACGCCTACCGTGGTGATATGCCGAATGGCAGTATTTGCGATCTGGCTGAATTGATTACCTATGTGGCTGAGATCGACGGTATTGACCGTATTCGTTACACCACCTCACACCCGGTAGAGTTTTCTGACAACCTAATCGCTGTTTATGCTGAAGTCCCCGAGCTGGTCAGTCATCTACACTTGCCAGTACAAAGCGGTTCCGATCGGGTACTAGCTGCCATGAAACGGAACCACACGGTTCTTGAGTACAAGTCAAAAATTCGCAAACTAAGGCAAATTCGTCCAGACATCAGTATCTCTTCTGATTTTATCGTAGGCTTCCCTGGTGAAACGGAAAAAGACTTTGACGACACTATGAAACTGATCCACGACATTGGTTTTGATCACAGCTTCAGTTTTATCTATAGCGCCCGCCCTGGTACGCCAGCAGCTGATTTACCCGACGACACCTCTGAAACATTAAAAAAACAACGTCTAAAGATTCTGCAGGATCGCATCAATCAACAGGCTCAGATTATCAGCCGCCAAATGGTTGGTACGACAGAAGCGGTACTAGTGACAGGTATTTCCAAAAAAGATCCCGGGCAATTACAGGGTCGCACCGAGAACAACCGTGTGGTGAATTTTTCCTCTACAAATCACAACCTGGTGGGTGACTTTACCCGAGTAACAATTACCGAAGCCCTGCCAAATTCTCTGCGAGGCGAACTGGCAGAATCTCTTGCAACACCTCATTAATAACATGGCATCATAAAAATTAAAGTGAGTTGCTGTATTTTGATATATAAACTACGTGCAAAGGTATTTTCAGCCATCGACAAAGGCTATATGCTAACCCTATCAGCTCTGCCGCGGGGGGCGGCCTATTGGACAATTTGAATAAACAGCTAGCAGCTCACACCATTACCCTGGAACCTAGTGATGCCAAACGCCTAGCGACTCTTTGTGGCCAATTCGACGAACACCTCAGACAAATTGAACAACGGTTGAATATTGAGATTCGAAACCGAGGGAATGTATTTGCGCTTTACGGCGATAACAACACCGCCCAAGTTGCAGGCCACTTACTTCATCAGCTTTATCAGGAAAATACCATTAACGGTGACCTCACGCCGGATCAAGTCCACTTGGCTATCCAGCAATCAAATTCTGCCTCCTCTAATATTAAAATAACTCATACAGAGACCCCTATGGAAAAATCTGCCGCCAGCGCTACTGCAACAACTGGCACTGAAAATGTGGAAAGCTTTACGGTTATCCGCACCAAAAAGGGCAACATTAAGCCCCGAGGCGTGAGCCAACAACGCTATGTTCGCTCCATTCAAACTCACGACATTAATTTCGGTGTAGGTCCCGCAGGGACTGGCAAAACCTACTTAGCCGTTGCCTGTGCTGTTGAAGCATTACTCAGGGATGAGGTAGAACGAATTTTACTGGTACGTCCAGCGGTGGAGGCCGGGGAAAAGCTGGGTTTTTTACCGGGTGATTTAAGCCAAAAAGTAGACCCTTATTTGCGTCCGCTTTACGACGCGCTCTATGAAATGCTTGGGGTAGAAACAGTCGCCAAGCTGATTGACCGCAACGTCATTGAGGTTGCACCGCTAGCCTATATGCGTGGCCGCACACTGAATAATTCATATATCATTCTTGATGAAAGCCAAAACACCACCCGAGAACAAATGAAGATGTTCCTCACTCGAATCGGTTTTAATTCCACAGCAGTAATTACTGGTGACACGACTCAAATCGATCTCCCTCATCGAAACCAATCCGGTCTATTACATGTTTGCGAGGTACTGAAGGACGTTGAAGATATCAGCTTTTCATTTTTTAGCTCCAAAGATGTCGTGCGTCACCCACTGGTAGCACAGATTGTAGATGCCTATGACGCCCACAGAGAGGATGATGACAAATAAGCACCGCCATGAACCTCACACTTGATATAGACAACGCGTCCTCTTGCTCCAGAGTACCCAATGAACAATTGGTCTATCGATGGGTATACGCCGCCTTAAAGGGACAAACAATAGAAAAAAAAGATGATGTAGAGCTGAGCATCCGTATTGTCGATGAGCAAGAAAG
>JBALWM010000099.1:0-5539 GCA_036960905.1 Porticoccus sp. | reverse complement strand
TGTGACAAATCATATGCTCGCCGGGGTGCAACACAATACTGTCGGCACTGTGAAACTCTTGCTCAACACCAAACTCATCAAACAGACGATCCATGTATTCCGCCAATTCCCTCATCTGTGTTGCAGCTAATAGCGCATCAACAACGTCCTCTGCCCGACGAGTATTACAGGAGTTCAGTTCAAGCAGGCGGTCTCGGCCCTCATGTAAATTTTTAAGCGTATTTTCTGTGGCCAGATGTGTTTGTCCAATCAGTAACTCCAGCTCATCCTCACAACCCGAGATTAGGCAATGACGTAAGGATTCCTCAAACTGTTGATACATTGCCTGCCCAATAGGACAAACTCGCTCAAAAGCATTAAGCCCATGGTGATACCAGTTGAGCAGAACTTCCTGTGCATTCTGCTTTCCTTCACTCTGCGCCCCTTCATTTCCAAGACCAGCGGTGTAGTACGGCACATGAATTTGTACATCGTGGCGCTGACCGATACGGTCCAATCGGCCAATCCGCTGTTCCAGCAAATCTGGATTTAAGGGTAAATCAAATAATACGAGGTGGCGGGCAAACTGGAAGTTGCGACCTTCGCTACCAATTTCAGAACAGACCAACACCTGAGCACGCTCATCTTCATCCGCAAAATAGGCCGCCGCACGATCTCTCGCCACTAAACCCAGTCCTTCGTGGAATACGGCAGATTGAACCCCTTTGCGCAACCGTAAATACTCTTCCAGGCTTTGAGCGGTACTGGCACGGGCACAAATCACCAGTACCTTTTCATCCCGGTTTTCTGCCAGCCACTCGACTAACCAGGCCACCCTGGGATCGGAGATCGTCCAAACCTCATCCCCCAGCAATAACTCAGGGTGCAATAATTCTTCCAGCGTGGCACTGGAACTGGCTTCAACAAACTGCGTCGGAGCTTCCAATGGGTGAGTATTTAGGTGTCGCTCACGGAAACCGTCGACTGTATCGCGGGTATTACGGAACAGCACACGACCTGTACCATGACGATCAAGAAGGCTGTCGATAGCATCATCGATCGCCTGCTGACCACCCCCCTGCTGATCACCCTCTGTTTCAAGGCCAGATGTTAGCTCGGTCGCTGTTTGATCACCCAGATATTCTGTCAGCTGTTTTTTTAGTTCTTGATTCTCTTGTAACTGCACGGCTACATCGTCGGCCAACAATTGTTGCACCAGATCACTCACCGGACGATAGCAATTCTCTTCTTCTCTGAATTGCTGCAAGTCGAAATAACGATCCGAATCCAGCAAACGCAACCTGGCAAAATGCCCTTCGACACCCAGCTGTTCAGGCGTTGCCGTGAGCAATAGCAACCCAGGAATTTTCTGAGACAACGCTTCAATACAAGCATATTCAGGACTAACCTGCTGTTCACTCCAGGTTAAGTGATGTGCCTCATCGACAATCATCAAATCCCATGGCGCTTCCAGAGCTTGCGCGTGACGCTCCACATGCTCTGTCAAAAATGACAGGCTACACAACACCAACTGAGCGGTTTCAAAAGGGTTATCCATTTCCGGTGACGGCTCTTCCGGCCCACCTCTGGGCTCATCCGAGGAATCATCTAAGCCAAATAAATCATCATCCGTGTCGACTTCTTCCAATGCCAGGCAGCGCGCCTCATCCAAAATGGTAAATCGCAGATTAAACCGGCGCAGCATTTCTACCAGCCATTGGTGAACCAGGCTATCGGGTACCACTATTAATGCACGGCTGGCACGCCCACTAATCAGTTGCTGATGTAGCACCAGTCCGGCTTCAATAGTTTTACCCAACCCCACTTCATCGGCCAATAACACCCGAGGCGCATGGCGCTGTCCTACTTGGTTGGCGATGTACAACTGATGAGGTAATAGTTGTACTCGACCACCAAGCAACCCAAACGCATCGGATTGCTGATGACGGTGGCGATGTTCCAGCGTGTCTACCCGGAGTTCAAAGCTACGGCTTTTCTCAATCTGACCAGCAAACATTCGATCTTGGGGTTTGCTAAACCGAACAAAGCTATCGAGATCAATCTCTTCCAGCTCGACAGTATCGCCATGATTATTTTTACCAATATAGAGAATGCAACCGGCTCGCTCCCGGAGCTCTGTCACGTTAAGCTGCTCGCCGTCCGCACTGGTGATACACTCACCCACCGGATATTCCACTCGACTTAGTGGTGCGATGTCTGCTGCATAGGTACGCTGTTCACTGGCGGCAGGAAAGCTTAGGGTTACCCGTCGATTGGCGTATTCCACCACAATACCCAGTCCAAGCTCAGACTCTGTGTTACTAATCCAACGTTGGCCGGGAATGAAGTCAGGTGCTGCCAATTGATGTTCTCCGTGATGCTTAAAAACGGGGCGTATTTTAGGGCGTTCACAGGGGATAAACTACACAAAGTTAGCATTGTCAGGATAACCACAGCTTATGACCACCAAAAGCCATACCTCTATCTGGGCCTGCCCTGTCTGTCAGATGCCGCTGCTTTTCTCACAAGAACATACTGAGCCATCATCGACCGCAAAAGAGTGGCGCTGTGAAAACAATCATAGTTTTGATAGAGCAAAAGAAGGCTATATCAACCTACTACTAGCCCATCAAAAAAATTCGCCTGACCCCGGCGACACCAAGACAATGACCACCAGTCGGCGGGCTTTTTTGTCCGCTGGACATTACCAGCCCTTGGCAGACAAGCTCACCAAGGTACTTAGTCAACACCTCAAGCTGGAGGCCAATATTCTTGATAGTGGCTGCGGTGAAGGTTACTACTTGCAACAATTGTTTGAGCAACGGAATGACCTCCAGTTGTTTGGTATTGATATCTCGCGCGATGCCACAAAACTTGCCAGCCGACAGCTCAAAGAGGGCAGCTTTGCCGTAGCCAGCAGCTTCAAACTTCCCGTGTTATCCGCCTCCGTGGATGTGCTACTGCGGGTATTTGCACCAGGTGATAACGAAGAAGTAATACGTATTCTAAGGCCTGAAGGGGTTCTGGTAGTTGTCTCACCGGGGCCACAGCATTTGTTTTCACTAAAGGAGCTACTTTATAAAGAAGCTCAAAAACACCCACCACCCGACCAGCCAAAAGGCTTTGAGCTACTCGACGAACAACAGGTGAGCTATCAACTGGAGATTCAGGGCAATAGTACCGTTAAACAGCTGTTATCAATGACGCCTTTTTACTGGAAAGGTGATCGAGCAGCCAAAACCAAACTTGATGAAGCGGAAAGCCTGAGCACTGAGGTAGATTTTGTGATCAGGGTTTATGCGCCTATGAAACAAACCCCCAAACAAGCTCCTGAACAAGCTCCTGAACAAAACCCGATTAACCATGATGTCTGGAGCCAAGCAAAAATAAAGCAATAACAATAATTTTTTGCCTATTAGGCCCACTACCTATAGCTACTATTATCTGTGGCATCGCCTCTATATACTGGCCTGCAACAATAAAATGCTCCCCATAAAAAAGGATATAGAATGAGTACAATTTGCATTAGTGCGCAGTCTTTATCACCAAAAACGCTGGCGACCTGTTTAGTCAGAACACTGGTCCTATGTTTAGCCCTTCTCACAATACCCGCAATGGCAGACCTGCCCCTGAACGGTCTCAAATTTGAGCATGATGACACACTGTGGTTAACGATAGGCGGGGGGCTTCGGTTGCAAATGGCATCACGAAATAGTGATACCGATGACAGCTCTGAATTTTCCATTAACAGCCAGCGTTTCTATATCTCTGGTCAGCTCCACGAATACTTAAAATTTAATATTAATACAGAGAAGTATGAGGGGGACTCCATGATGACCATTGACGCCCTCTTGCGTTTTGAATTCAGCCCCGCCGTTAATCTCTGGGTGGGCCGCACTCTGGTTCCATCTGATCGCCCCGGCCTAAATGGCCCCTATGCCGGCATGAGTTGGAACCAGTACCGACAACCATTGTTTTCCGCAGATTATGATGGTCCCGCCGGCCAGCTGGGGCGAAGCGAAGGTGGCGTTCTCTGGGGAACCACCGGAAAATTTCAATATCAGCTGGGTGCTTTTGAGGGACTAGAGGATGATTACGGTAATGATTCTGATCACTTACTTTATGCCGGGCGGCTGGCATACAACTTCCTGAATGTTGAATCCTATTCCGGTTACTACACCCACGGCACCTATTACGGCACACAGGGTAATATTTTAACGGCAGCGATAGTACTTCAATCCCAGTCTGATGGCACCGGAAGTAAAGCTGAATCCGGGGACTTCTCCGCTTATGCCTTTGATATCTTTTCTGAAAGAGTTTTATCCAATGGCGGGGTATTTACCTTTGAGGGAGGGTACAAGGAAATAGACGCAGATTTCACCCCGGTATCACCACCGCCAACTAGTGACGATAAGTGCTTTTGTCTTTTCGATGGTAATTCTCATTACGCTACAGCGGGCTACCTATTTCGAGAGGCCGTTGGGCCAGGGAAGTTCCAACCCTATCTCCGCTATACGAAAAATAACCCGAGTGATGCCAATAGCAGTGATTCTATGGAATGGGGCCTGAACTATGTAATTGTAAACAATAAGGCCAGTGTAAACCTGAATTATGTCAGTGGTGACACCAATGCCAGTGGCTATGCTGGAAACGATACGGATACCGTCACTCTCGGTATTTTGCTGCAGTTTTATTAGTCACGGATTTGGGCCCTAGGCCTCTCGAATATTAAGACTAAAAAAATCTATTCACCTACACGCCTTCGTGATTTCTACGATGGGTGTAGGCTGATTTTGATTCTATTTTTATGCTGAGAAGTTGACGCTTCTTTTTCACCCTATTTAGTGCTGGTGCCCACCCACACCATGAGCATGCCCATGGCTTAGTTCTTCTGACGTAGCTTTGCGCACATCGACAATTTCAACATCAAATGTCAGTGTTTTTCCAGCCAGCGGGTGATTGGTATCAATATCTACATTGAACTTACCCACTTTAACGAGTTTGACCGGGCGAACACCTTCTTTCGTTTGAACTGAAACCACCATACCCGGCTCCAGCTTACCTTCCGTCAGTACATGCTTGGCGGGCACTCTAATATCGCTATTTTCACGGAGAATCCCATAGGCAAGTTCAGGGGGCAGGGTAATACTATAGGTATCTCCTGGCTCCTTGCTGACCATTGATAGTTCCAGGCTCGGAATCATTTGCATATTACTGTGCAGAAAAACCGCCGGATCATCACCTTTGGTACCTTCCAGTACTTCACCATGTTCATCCTGTATTTGGTAGTGAAAGGTAACCACACTATTCTTTTCGATTTTCATTGCTGATTAAGTCCTGATCGGAAAAAAAGGCGAATTATGGTATGCCGGCCTTACGCTGGCAAGACCTGATAGAAACCATTAGAGGTGGTGACCTTTAGGGGTATATCAAAAAGTCGTGACATCCACTGATCTGTGAGCAATTCATCCTTATGACCATCGGCCACCACACGCCCACCATCAATCAACACCACTCGCTGAATTTCAGGGGGGATTTCGTGGATATGATGGGTTGCCAG
>JBALWM010000098.1:2271-5603 GCA_036960905.1 Porticoccus sp. | reverse complement strand
CTATCGGGCCAGAAACCTGGAACAGCGCTTACGTTCAACCCTGCCGCCGTCCCACTGATGGCCGTTACGGTGAAAACCCTAACCGACTGCAACACTATTATCAGTTTCAGGTGGTCCTGAAGCCCTCCCCGGATAATATTCAGGATTTGTATCTGGAATCGCTTCGTGAGCTGGGTATCGACCTAATGGTTCATGACATCCGCTTCGTTGAAGATAACTGGGAATCTCCCACTCTGGGGGCCTGGGGCCTTGGTTGGGAAATCTGGCTGAATGGCATGGAAGTGACCCAGTTTACCTATTTCCAGCAAGTAGGCGGGCTAGAGTGTTTCCCCGTCACGGGCGAAATCACCTATGGGCTTGAGCGTATTGCCATGTACCTGCAAGGTGTAGACAGTATTTATGACCTGGTGTGGACTGAAGGGCCAGAAGGGAAAGTGACCTACGGTGATGTGTTCCACCAAAATGAAGTAGAGATGTCGACCTTCAACTTTGAAGAAGCAGATGTAGACTTCATGTTCCAGAGCTTCGACAACTATGAGCGTGAGAGTCAGCGTTTGATAGAAAAGGGTCTACCATTACCTGCCTACGAAATGGTCATGAAAGCCTCCCACGCTTTTAATTTGCTGGATGCCCGTCATGCGATTTCAGTCACAGAGCGCCAGCGATTTATTTTGAGGGTACGCACCTTGGCCAGAGCTGTAGCCAAAGCATATTTTGACTCCAGATTAGCACTCGGCTTCCCACTGGCACCCAAGGCTCTCGCAGATGAAGTAATACAACAGGCCACGGAGACTGGGCAATGAGCGCAGATTTTTTAGTCGAAATTGGCACCGAAGAACTTCCACCCAAAGCATTACTCACACTGTCCAATGCTTTCCGTGATGAAATTCTTTCCCGATTAAAGGCAGAGCAACTGGTATTTGGTGAAGTGCAGACCTTTGCTGCACCCCGCCGTCTGGCTGTCATGATTAAAGCCTTAGATGAACAAACACCCACTAAAGAAGTTGTAGCCTGGGGGCCGCCCATTAAAGTCGCCTTGGATGCTGACGGTAATCCCACTCGTGCTGCCGAGGCCTTTGCCAAGAAAAATGGTATCTCCCTCGATGAGCTGGCCAACAAAGTCGAAAATGATGGCAAACAGGACAAGCTGTGTCATCGTGCCACTGAACCAGGCCGCGCAACGACAGACCTTGTCGGCCCTATTGTTGAGGCTGCTCTTGCTGGACTGCCTATTCCCAAAAGAATGCGCTGGGGAGCGAACCGTGAAGAATTTGTTCGTCCGGTTCACTGGATAGTGATGTTGCTTGGTAGCCATGTGGTCAACACTCAGGTCATGGGACTGACGGCAGGTAATACCAGCCGAGGCCATCGCTTCCATAGCAACGGTGAAATCGTTATTCAGTCACCAACAAGCTACCAAGACGACCTTCGCTCCGCTTATGTCATCACTGATTTTTCTGAACGTCGTGAGTTAATTCGCCAAGGTGTTATAGCCGCTGCCGAAAAATCCGGTGGTATTGCCGTTATCAGTGATGCGCTACTCAACGAAGTAGCTGCGCTCAATGAATGGCCGGTTCCGTTACTCGGAAGTTTTGAAGAGCGTTTTCTCGCTGTACCCGCTGAAGCTTTGGTTTCCTCGATGGCCGAGCACCAGAAGTATTTCCATGTGGTGGATAATACTGGTCAACTGCTTCCTCTGTTTATTACGGTTGCCAATATTGAGAGCAAAGATCCCGCGCAGGTGATTAATGGTAACGAAAGGGTCATCCGTCCACGGTTAGCCGATGCAGCCTTCTTTTATGAGACAGACCAAAAAACTACCCTCGAAGCACGCCGGGAACTACTTAAGAATATTGTATTCCAGGCTAAGCTAGGTTCAGTTTTTGATAAGACAGAGCGTGTAGCAAAGTTGGCTGAAATTTTGGCCCCGATGACCGGCGCAGAACCATCATTGGCAAGAAGGGCTGCTGAATTAAGTAAGTCTGATTTGGTCAGTGAAATGGTCGGTGAGTTTGATGACTTACAGGGAACCATGGGGCGCTACTATGCCACCAATGATGGTGAGCACGCCGAAGTGGCTGAAGCCTTATTTGAGCAATACTTACCTCGCTTTGCTGGTGACTCAATCCCGACTACGCCCACAGGTGCTACTTTGGCACTGGCTGATCGCCTAGACACACTAGTGGGTATTTTTGCCATTGGTCAGCCGCCCACAGGCTCCAAGGATCCCTTTGCTCTTAGACGTGCCAGCCTTGGTGTCTTGAGAATTATCGTAGAGCGGGGTATCGACCTTGACCTTCAAGAGGTACTGTCTGATGCAACGGCTCAACATACCGGTTTAGACCTTAAATCAGACGCTATCGAGAACACGGTTAAGCAAGTACTTACTTACATGATAGAGCGCTTTAAAGCTTGGTATGAAGATGAAAACATCCCAACAGAAGTCTTCCAAGCTGTCGCTGCAAGACAGCTCAGCAACCCTTTGGATATTCACCAACGGGTTCAGGCTGTTCATGCCTTCAACCAGCTCTCAGAAGCGGCGGCATTAGCGGCAGCAAATAAACGCGTCTCTAATATTTTATCTAAGCAGGCCGGCAGCGCAATACCTGCGGAAGTGGACAATACCCTGTTGGTAGATAACGCCGAAAAGACCTTGGCGCTGTCTCTGGCAGAACTGACGGGCGAGGTAAAACCACTCCAACAGGACCGTGACTATACCGATGTACTGAAACACTTGGCCAAATTACGGCAACCTGTGGATCAGTTCTTTGATGATGTTATGGTCATGGTGGATGACAACGCTTTGCGTAACAATCGACTGGCTTTATTGCAGCAATTACGTAACCTGTTTCTGGAAGTAGCCGATATTTCACTACTGGCTCCCGCGAAATAAACTGTAAAGTCGATGGATCTTATCTTTCTCCACGTGGCATTAGAAAAATGACCAAGCTCGTTATTCTGGATCGTGATGGCGTCATCAATGAAGACTCTGACGCCTATGTTAAGTCCGTGGAAGAATGGCGTCCTTTACCCGGCAGCATCCAAGCCATCGTCCGCCTTTACCAAGCTGGCTACACCGTAGTGGTGGCCACCAACCAATCAGGAATTGGTCGCGGCTTGTTTGACCTGGATGAACTGGAAGCCATGCACACCAAATTAACCGACCTGTTAGCTGATGCAGGTGCAGAGCTGGGTGGTATTTTCTACTGCCCCCACGGTCCCGAAGATGGTTGTGGCTGCAGAAAACCGGCTCCAGGTTTACTCGATGCCATCTCTAGTGAATTTGCTATGCCCTTAACCGATGTGCCCATTGTTGGTGACAGCCTCCGCGA
>JBALWM010000098.1:0-2171 GCA_036960905.1 Porticoccus sp. | reverse complement strand
CCCTTCAGATAGACGGTCTGGAGAATCTCCCTGACACACCCTGCGTCGTACTGAGCAAGCACCAGTCCGGCTGGGAAACCTTTTACCTTCAACGCCTGTTGCGGCCCGTCAGCACGATTCTAAAGAAAGAGCTTTTTTGGATACCTTTTTTCGGCTGGGGGCTTTATTTTATGCGCCCCATCGCCATAGACCGCAGCAATCCCAGAGAAGCCATGAAACAAATTTTAGCGCAGGGTAAGCAGCGTTTGGCCCAAGGTAATAATGTGCTTATTTACCCCGAAGGAACGAGAACACCTGTAGAACAGATCGGAAACTACGGTCGCAGCGGCGCAGCACTTGCCATTGCTGCTGGTGTGCCCGTTTTACCTGTGGCCCAAAATGCTGGGTACTGTTGGCCCGCCCATAAATTTATTAAATGGCCTGGACGTATTCACATGGTGATTGGTGTACCGATCGATACAACTAGCACTGACAGCCGACAATTAACGGAACAGGTAAAAGACTGGATCGAATCTACCCAACAAACCCTGTCTCATTCCTGAACAAAATTGATAACTAGGTTCTGGATTTCTGATTTACTGTCACCTAAACTATTTCTACCCTGTTAAATATAAACAATGAATGGATGCCATGAACACTTTTGATAACGGGACCTATAACGGCCCAGAACAACGCAAAGAACAGCGCCGAAAAAATACTGACCGCCGCCAGGATATTCGATTCGAACCAGGCAAGGATGATCGTAGAAAAAATTCGGGTCGTCGCAAGACTGACGGCGATCTTTGGCACCAACACGAAGAATAAGTCCAGAAATAAAAAAGCTGGCCTAAATAGGCCAGCTTTTTTATTTATACCGCTATATATCTATATATCCAGGTTAGTAACTGCTAATGCGTTGGTTTCAATAAACGCTCGACGAGGTTCCACCTGATCGCCCATCAACGTAGTGAACATCTGATCAGCGGCTATACCATCCTCAATCGTGACCTTCAGCATACGCCGAGTTTCAGGATTCATCGTGGTATCCCACAACTGCTCTGGATTCATTTCACCCAGCCCTTTATAGCGCTGTATATTGTAGCCACGACGAGACTCATTCATTAGCCACTCCAGAGCCATACTAAAGCTCTCTACGGGCTTAGAACGCTCTCCGCGCTGGATGTATGCACCTTCCTCTATCAGCCCCTGTAGTTGCTTACCAAGGGAAACGATTGCTGCATATTCACCAGAAACGAAAAATTCATAGTTGAAACGGTAGTTGGTTGGCACGCCGTGGGCTGTAATTTCGACACAAGGCAAGTGAACCTGTCGCTCTGCATCAACCTCAACCACGACCTGGTAACGGTGGCTCCCGGCCTTGTTATCTTGCTCCAACGAGTCAAATAGTGCCTTGCACCAGTCCTCGACATGGGCTTTATCTCTTAGGCTGTCAGCATTGAGTGCCGGCATATAGACCAGTTTTTGTAAAATACCCTCTGGATATACGCGGGACATTCGCTCGATAATCGTCATTACCCGGCGGAAATCTGTCACCAGGGTTTCCAAAGCATTACCATTAATTCTGGGGGCCTCAGGATTGACATGCAGGCTGGAATTTTCGAGTGCTGACTGAGTTAAAAATGCCGTAAGTGCTTGATCATCCTTAAGATATTGCTCCTGCTTACCTTTGCTGATCTTATACAGTGGCGGCTGTGCAATAAAAATATTGCCACGCTCAACCAGCTCTCGCATTTGCCGGAAGAAGAATGTCAGCAATAATGTTCGGATATGTGAGCCATCCACATCAGCATCGGTCATGATCAGAATAGTATGGTAACGAAGCTTATCGGCATTAAATTCTTCTGTGCCAATACCACAACCTAATGCCGTAATGAGTGTTCCCACTTCCACACTGGACAACATTTTGTCAAAACGGGCTTTTTCAACATTAAGAATTTTGCCTTTTAGTGGCAAAATAGCCTGAGTTCGGCGATCTCGCCCCTGTTTTGCTGAACCACCCGCAGAGTCACCCTCCACCAAGTACAATTCTGAGAGTGCGGGGTCCTTCTCCTGGCAGTCTGCCAGCTTGCCGGGAAGCCCTGCGATATCTAATGCACCTTTACGTCGTGTCATTTCCCGCGCCTTCCGCGCAGCCTCACGCGCCCGAGCTGCATCCACCATTTTCATCACAA
>JBALWM010000097.1:0-5628 GCA_036960905.1 Porticoccus sp. | reverse complement strand
ATTTATTTCATTTTTCTTGGAATGATACCGGCTATTGGTTTTTATATTGGTACAACTCAGTTTGGTTGGACAATAGGCAGTGGTGATGCGGTTCGTATTACAGAAGCTAGCGCCATTCCTTTAGCCGTACTATTTTACTTTGCGTTGATGGGGGCCTTGGTCTTTATTGGCCTAATGATTCACTGGATGTCAAAAACCTATTCAGCTAGCCTACATGCCTATAAAGGCTTTGTATTTATAGGGCTGTGTTCTATTCCAGTTTTTTTGGCGGGTGCTTTCGCCGCGTACCCCATTTGGTGGCTTGATATAGTCATTGCCACTGCGGCATGTAGTTACGCTATTCGCCTTATATATTTAGGCATTCCGGTAATGATGAAAGTACCAGAAGAGCTAGGGTTTCTTTATGCCAGTGCTGTTTTTGCCGTTGCCCTGGTTTATGTGGTATTTGTGTTAGTCGCTACGGTATTGCTTTGGGAGTATGTAGCGGCTCCTGTGTTTACTAACTAAGAACAGTTAATTTTAAAAAAGCCGGGTATGTCTATACCCGGCTTTTTTATGTCAGCGGATTAGTTTCCCCGCTAAGATTAGAAGAATTGTTAAGGAGTAATAAAATGCGTCTATTGCATACCATGTTGCGGGTAGCAGACCTCGAAAAATCGATTACCTTTTATACCGATGTTATTGGCATGGATTTGTTGTCTCGTAAGGATTACCCCGAGGGGCGTTTTACCTTGGCTTTTCTTGGGTGTGGTCCTGCATCGGAGAATACCGTGCTGGAGCTTACCCATAATTGGGATACAAACCATTATGAGCTAGGCGAAGGCTATGGTCATATCGCGATTGGAGTCGATGATGTTTATGACGCCTGCGATCGGATTCGTGAAGCCGGAGGTGTGATTGTAAGAGAGCCGGGTCCGATGAAGCATGGAGCGACTGTGTTGGCTTTTGTGGAAGACCCTGACGGCTATAAAATCGAACTGCTTTCCGATTAAAAATAGGTTAGCAAATATATAAATATCAGTTAATTACATAATTAACCTAATGTTAAAACTCATATTCAATTAAGGCCCTTAACGTTGTATTGGGACTGTCTTCATCTATGCCGAAGATGATGCCGGTTTCCCAGTGTAAATTTTGGCGTATGCCGGTATTGATATTACCCATGAGCACGGGCCCTATAGCTTGGGTATCTTCACCACTATAAAACTCCAGGGCTGGTTCAAGCCAGCGAGAGAGGCGGTAACGTACCTGTATGCCAGCTGAACTTTCTATTTCATCTTCAGTATCAGAACCCCATTCATGGGTGAGCACTAAGTTGGCTGTACTACTCCACTGGCCCCATTCCTTTTCTACCAAGATACCCGTTGAGAATTCCCAAATGCTTTCATGAGCTTCTTTCTCCAGCTCGAAGAGTAATCCCCAATCAGCAGAGTATTCACCTTGTTCGGTGATTTGCCATTTGGCCTCCAATTCATAGGCCTCTATTTTAAACTCCGTATCGTCAGATTTTTCTCCGATCAAATAGACTTCACCAAACCATCGTTCGCCGATAGCTCGCCCATAACCAAATCGGTGAAGTTGTAAGTTATCCTCAGCACCTGGTTGATCGTCCTGATGGATAGCGCGCCACTCTATTTCTTGTTCAAGTGCATCTACATAAGGGTGATAGATTTTATCCACCACACTGCCATCAGCCATACTGTGGTTTGAACTACTCAGAAAAAATATAGGCAATAGCCATGAGCACAGTCCAAATAGGTATTTTGCACATAGGGAATGTTGGTCGGTCATTGATGAGTACGTGGTGTTGTTCATATCAGAAGTTCATTGAGGTGTTGAGGTCAGAGTTTGTTTGATATTCAGAGGCAGCTGATTCCCGAAAGAAAGTTTCGCACACAGCAATATCAACAGTATACCTGCGGCATAACTGCAGGCCTGAAATAAAGAGGGTGTGGCTTCATAACCAATAATGGCATATAGCAATTGCCCTAAAATGGAGTTTTCTGGGAGCCAGGTAGTCGTGTCCCAAAGTATTCTAGAATAGGGCAGCCAGTCTGCCTGGGTTAGTAATAATGTGGCCTGAGAGGCCATGTTCCCCCCTATCAGCGACAGTAACAACAATCCGCTGGTAGTGATCCACTTGCTGGGCAGCCAAAGGAGGCCATAGTAGATTAATATCCCTGCACTGATGCCTATACCAGCACCAATTCCAGAGCCCGTGAGGGTGGGTTGAACATGGGAAGGGTCGCTAAGAGCGCCGCCGATATAGAGAAAAATTTCTGACCCTTCTCTGGTCAGAGATAGGGCGACAAGCAATAGCGTACAGGCAATAAACCCCGTGTTTATTTGAGGGCCGTGTGAGGAGGTGGTGTTCCCTAGATACTTTGTCACAAAGATGGCCAGTATTAATACAATAGTGAGCTGGATGAAAGCGTTCATCACCTCCTGACCCACATAGTCAAACCATTCTGAAATAGATGCTATGTAGTGGGCAAAGACATAGGCGCCAATCGTCCCTATGACAATGGCTGCGATGGCCCAAAAAGGTCTGATATCCCTAAGCCTTGTAAACACGAGAAGTACGCTAATCAGCAGTGCAGCCTCCAGAATTTCCTGGAGAATCAGGACAACGGAATTTAGGAACATAAGAGAGTTTCTCCAATACTCATTGGTCGGTTACCACCACTTTTCCCTGAGCAGTTTTGGGATAGAATTCACCGAAAAAAGGGTATTCTCCCGGCGGTAGGGGGCCAATAAAAATGACACCCTTACGGTTGCCTGAAATCACTTTTTCCCGGTTAAGCTCATAACTTTCAAATTCCTCAGCAGTTGGGTCGAGGTTAATCACAAGGAGTTTGACCTTGGTGTTTGCCGGAATTTCAATGATTGCCGGGAAGAACAGGTGGTCCTGGATTGTCAGCTCAATAACAGGTGTTCCGGCAACGGCATAGTGACCAAAGAATACAAAGCCTATGCTCAGTATTAGAGCTGCCACCTGTTTAACGATACTTTTCATTTGGGCTTGATGCCTTATTGAACTGGAGAGTAAATGCTACACCACTGTGAAAACTGGACGGTGCAATGCTTAAGACGGCATGGTGCAAATCGGCAATATGCTTAACGATGGTCAGTCCCAGTCCACAGCCTTGTGTATCAGCGACTTCAGATTTGTTGTTAAGGCGCTGAAAGCGTTCAAAAATCTTATTGTAATCACTGGGGGCTATGCCTGGGCCTGAATCTTCTACTTTGAGATAAACCTGGTCGTGTGTTCCATTTACAGACACCAGAATATTGCCTCCCTTGGGTGTATATTTATTGGCGTTGCTCAGCAAATTTTGTAGCAAGGTGCTTAGGGTAAAGGGGTCGCCATCAATAATATTGTCTGAACCCTCAAGTGCGAGTGTTTGGTCTCTTGCTTCGAACAAGAGATGTTGTTCAGCGATGATATCTTGAGCAAGTAGATACAAGTTAACGGGAGTGAATTGGCTTGAAAACTCGTCTGGTGTAGAGCGGTATAGTGATAAAAGTTGTTCTATCAGGTGTTGCATACGTTCAACACCGTACTGAAGCTGAATAAATGATTCATTCCTGGTAGGTAGATCACCTTCAAGGTTATGAAGCTGAACCTTAAGGGCGCTGATGGGGGTACGTAGTTCATGTGCCGCATCTGAGGTGAAGCGTTTTTCTCGCTCCAGTGCTGAATCTAGGCGATGTATCAGGACATTGATGGATTGTACGACCTGTTTCAATTCATCCTTTAATTCAGGTGTTTCAATCGGTGTAAGGTCGGTTACCTGTTTATTTTTTAGCCTGTTTGAAAGGTCTTTAAGCGGTTTAAGCCCTCTGCTGATAATAAGCCAGATGAGCAGCCCCACAAAGGGGATCCCCAATACGATAGGTAGCACGGCTTTTGTAATAACATCTTCTGCCAGAATATATCGAAGATCAGTTCTCTCCGCTGCAATGATCCAGTTGTTATCGCTTGGGTTGAAATAGGTTAGTGTTCTCCATCGGTAGCCATCAAAGTTTGCATATCCATAACCGGGGAGGAACTCGGTAATTGCCCTGACTTGGGCATTGTTAGACGCAGCCATAAGCTGATCGTTATGCCAGACCTGATAGGCTAGCTCACTCAATTGATTGAGGTTGTTGGTGGTCTTATCCACATGAAGGTTGGAGATCAACTTAGCGGTCTGGAGAAGCTGTCTGTCAAAGAGCTTCTCTGCTTCATGCAGACTGGATTGGTAACCCTGCAGGGCAGCAACAAAATTAAACAGTGTCAGAGTGGCCAGTATTGAGGCTACCAGAAAGATCCGGATGGATTTCACGCCCGATTTACCTTATACCCTACACCACGAACCGTTTTTATAAAGTTGGGCCCGAGTTTCTTTCGTAAGTGGTGTATATGTACCTCCAAGGCATTACTACAGACTTCTTCCCCCCAGCTGTATAACCTAGTTTCCAGTGTTGATCGAGTGAGTACTTTCCCCGCATTTTCCATAAGGCTCTTCAGGAGCATGTATTCTTTACGGGACAAGTCTAATTCATGATTTTGTTGCACTACGGCTTGGGTCGAAGTATCAAGAGAGATATCGCCGATGGTGATTTGGGTCGATTTGGTGGTGCTAAGGCGCCTTTCCAAAACACGCAGTCGCGCCAATAATTCCGTCATTTCAAAGGGTTTGGCGAGGTAGTCATCAGCACCCGAGTCTAACCCCATCACTTTGTCGTTGATACTGTCCCTGGCGGTCAAAAGTATGACTGGAAGTGACGAAGACTGGTGGCGGATTTTCTTGAGTACCTTGAGTCCATCCATATCTGGCAGTCCAAGGTCTAGAATCACAATATCGGGCTCTTCCGTGGCAACCACATGTAGGCAGGCCTCTCCACTTTCCACATGGTTGACGGCATAACGCTGCTTTCGAAGGCCAATTTTCAGGCTGTGAGCGAGTGGCCTATCGTCTTCCACTAGAAGTATCTGCATTCTATTCTCGGTTAGTGGTCAAGCTTCCGGTCGACTACAGTCAGCGCTTCAGCGATCTCTTTTTGTCTACCGGCATCTGCCAACGGACGGTTTGGACGGGGTGAGGCACTCTTTGCTTTTAGTAGATAACTTTTAGCCTCCTGATAGCGTTTGTCATGAATAAGATAGTCACCGAAAAAGTAGTTGGTATCAATACCTTCGGGATTTATGGCAATGGCCTTGAGAAGAAACTCCTCTGCTTTTTTATCGTTGCCAAATCCGATCGGCCAGCCAGGTACGTTAAAGTAGAGTGTTCCCAGGCTGGTGTAGGCAGAGCCATCCAGAGCATTTGGGTCAATGCTTAGAGCTTGCTCAAGGTCAGCTTTGGATTCCTTGGCCAGTGATAGTGCACCCAAGCCACCCTTGGCGCCAGCGTATGTAGATTTAATAATGCCACTCCAAATCAGGGGCTCAGCAGATTCTGGATGGGCCGTCACTACCTGTTCTGCATCTGAAATCAGTTTTTTAAATGCGGATAGTTGGATTTTTTCGTGGAGCTGATAATTAACCTCTGCCCAGCGGTGCTGAAGTTTCATAATGTCTTCATCTAGGTCAGCCCAAGCTGATCCAGTGCTCAGCATAAGCAGGGATACGGTGATAGTGAG
>JBALWM010000096.1:0-5915 GCA_036960905.1 Porticoccus sp. | reverse complement strand
GGAATCGGGGAACAAATTTCTTAACGCCAAACCCTGGCTAGCTTCAGCGTCCTTATTTCCTAAACTGTGCTCCAACCTTACACCCAACCAAAGCCCCCTAGAACTAGGGCCTCTCTTGGTGTTGTTATACTCATTTAACAGTTGCTTGGCCCTTGGGTAGTCTCCTCGACTGAATGAGAGTTCAGCCAGTTCAAGGTAAGCGACAGACAATTGGGGGTTTAATACTGCGGCTCGAGTGAAGGCATGTTCTGCTTCAGCCAACTTATCGAGTTCTAGCGCAGATATACCCACTTTGTAGAATAATTCAGCTCGCCTGGGATAACCCAAGTCTTCAGCTCCCTTGGAAAACTGCTGGTAAGCCTCCTCATAACGACCCTGTCGGAGAAGAAAAAGACCATAGTTACTACGACCCCGAGTAAATAATGGGTCGTAAGCCAGAGCCTGCTTATAATGTGACTCAGCTTCACCAAACTCCCCTTCCTGTTGATACAACAGCGCCCAGACATCGTGAAGCTCTGGAGATTTACTATTCACTTCCATGGCTTTATTTAAATTCTGTCGAGCGCCTTCATGATCGCCTTTTGATAGATAACCTAAAGCCAACTGAATACGATTTTCCACTATTTTATTATTACTAACAGGCTCGTCTTTTACACCATCGGTAGTCGTTGTAGTGGTACAACCTACCATCAATAATGCGGAGAGAATCCACACAATTAAGCATGGCGCCGATTGTTTTCTCACTGCTGTTACCATGCTTTCACCCATCTTAATATTCAGTTCACAAATCTGACTGGTTGTTCCTGGTTCTGACGCTGATATCGTTCACTACGCCGAGTTTTATCATTCACCGTGCCTGCCAACTGACCACAAGCCGCAGCAATATCATCACCCCGGGTTGTCCTGATAGTAGCAGTATGACCTGCATTATGTAGGATATCTCTAAATCGACTCAACGTGGTATTAGACACTCGCCTATAGTCAGAACCATCAAATGAATTAAACGGTATCAAATTAATCTTACAGGGGATATCACTAAGTAATTCAGCCAACTCATGCGCATGTTCATTACGGTCATTTACCTGATCTATCAGGGTATATTCAATGGTAATTTTACGGCGGTTATCTGGCATTTTTTCCAAATAACGCCGCGCCGAGTCCAGTAGCATTGCTATAGGGTACTTTTTGTTAATGGGGACCAATTCATTTCGCAGCTTATCATTAGGTGCGTGAAGAGATATCGCCAGTGATACATCACTAACATCTCCAAGCCGATCCAACATCGGTACAACGCCAGACGTACTCAAGGTCACTCGACGCTTGGATAACCCATAGGCATTGTCATGTAGCATCAGGCTCATAGCATCAACCACATTGTCAAAATTCAACAATGGTTCTCCCATTCCCATCAACACGACATTACTGACAACCCGATCTGCTTTTGGCCCTAGAGATCCAAAAGATTTTGCAGCAATCCATACTTGTCCGATAATTTCTGCAGCGGTTAGATCTCGGTTAAAACCCTGCTTACCTGTGGCGCAAAAACTGCAATCGAGAGAACAACCAATTTGTGAGGAAATACAGAGAGTTCCTCGGTCCTTCTCTGGAATAAACACAGTCTCAATACAACTCCCACCATTGACTCGAATCAACCACTTACATGTCCCGTCAGCTGAATCTTGCTGACTAACCACTTCCGGAGCCACAATTTCTGCAGTCTCCTTCAGTCGCTCACGCAAGGTCTTTGACAAGTTTGTCATCTGATCAAAGTCATCTACACCCATCTGGTGTATCCACTTTAAAACCTGGGTTGCACGAAATGGTTTTTCACCAATACCGGCAAAAAATAAGACAAGCTTTTCAGCAGAAAGCCCCAGGAGGTTCTCTTTAACCTTCTGGGGCTCTACAATTTGAGTTATTTCAGCGCAGCTTGCGCTCATAAAATATCCCGTTTATCAATACACTTATCGAGGGCAAATTTCATCATTACTAAAGAAATAAGCCACTTCACGTTCTGCAGAGGCTGCGGAGTCAGAACCATGAACCGCATTGGCATCAATAGACTCAGCAAAGTCTGCACGAATTGTTCCAGCAGCGGCTTCCTTAGGATTCGTAGCACCCATCAGGTCGCGGTTTTTAATGATGGCATCTTCACCTTCCAGCACCTGAATCACAACGGGCCCTGAGGTCATAAAACCAACCAAATCGGCGTAAAATGGACGCTCCTTATGTTCGGCATAGAAACCACCCGCTTTCTCTTCTGAGAGGTGTTGCATTTTTGCAGCCACAATTTTCAGACCAGCGTCTTCAAAACGATCATAGATTTTACCAATTACATTTTTGGCAACTGCGTCGGGCTTGATAATAGAAAGGGTACGTTCAATAGCCATTAAGGGGTCTCCAAGATAATGGTTTGTGCAACACAGCAAATCGGAACCGCCCAACGGCTCGACTCACCTATAAAAAGGGTGGGAATTTTACTCTCGAAGACAAAGGGTTACAAGGAATAGCATTAACAACGATCAGGTAAATAAGCGGCTCATGCAGCAAGTAATTTTGTAAAACGATCACAGGGCACCGGCATACTGAAATGGGCACCTTGATAGGAATGGCAACCAAGTTCCTTCAGTATCTCTAACGCCTCACGGTTTTCCACTCCTTCTGCCGTCACTTTTAATCCATATTGCTTGGAAACCGCCATAATTGCTTCCACCACACCCCGGCTTTCTGGGTCACGATGAATATTGCGAATAAACTCACGATCAATCTTGAGGTGGTCAAAAGGCAACCGCTTAAGGTAGATCATAGAGGAATAGCCAATACCAAAATCATCAATTGAAAACATCGATCCCAGAGACTTGATTGCCTCCATCTTTTTAATGGCTTCGTCGACATCCTCGATAACCAGATTTTCTGTCACTTCAAAGTTAATGTACTTTGGATCGATGTTGTAGCTCTTCATGCTGTGCTGAACAATTTCAAATAATTGCGGGTCACGAAACTGACGAGGGCTGATATTAATACTTAGCCTCATATGTTCAGCCCAAATACCCTGATCAAGAAAGTTACGAACATACTCACATGCTGTTCGAATAACCCAACGACCCACATCCACAATCAAGCCTGACGACTCCAGAACCGGGATAAACTCTGAAGGCATATTGGTAATTTTGTCCGCATTCATCCAACGCAACAGCGCTTCGCCACCCATGAGCTCACCTGTCTGAACACTAATCTGAGGCTGCACGTAGAGCACAAACTCATGGTTATCCATGGCTTTCCGCAACCGAGTATTCATAGCAATCTGCCGCTGTGCCTTTTCGGTAATACAGGGGTCAAAAAAGGCGATGCTATTACGGCCTTTCCGCTTAGCCTCATACATCGCAGTATCTGCATACTGCAACACACGATCAGCGGTGATACCGGAGTCAGTCAATAAGGCAATGCCAATACTGGCAGTAAGAATAACCTCGTGGCCATCAAGGAACAGTGGCGTAGCCACAGCCTCTCCTATCTTTTCAGCAACAGCCTGAGCATCCCATGCGGCCTGTGAAATATTGTCTGACAATTGCGGTATAAACAAGACGAATTCATCACCACTCATTCGAGCCAACATATTTTCACCCGTGACCTGACTGGCAACGGTTCGCCCCACTTTTTTGATCACCTGATCACCGACATTATGCCCCCAGGAATCATTGATATCTTTGAAGTGGTCCAGATCTAACATCATCACTGCACCACATACCTGCTGGTCCTGATGTTCTCCCAGAAAGGTACCCACTGTTTGAATCAACATTTGTCGATTCGGTAGGTTGGTCAATGTGTCGAAGAAATGGTCTCGGGTTGCCTTTTCCCAAGGTTGAGGGATATCTGTATCAGCTACCTGCTCAGTCAGGATAGGTGGATCAATGTCGCCTGCATCAAGAACCACTTCACCTTCTAATGGCTGAGTTACTAATTCAGGCTCAACTGGCAAAGAGTCTATTCGCGATTCAAAGTCTTTCGGTTCAGCCGTTGGCTGCATTTCTTCGGGTTGTATTTCTACTGAGGGAGACACTTCTGATGACTTAGAAAAATCCGGTATATCATCTAGTTTATCAAGGATTGGCTCTGCCCCAGACTGCTGACGGTTCAGCATCACCACCAATTCTTTACCATCTTCCGTGACATAAACAATGTTGAGGGTGACCTCTGTATGACTACCGTTCGAAGGACACTGCCACACAACCTCTTCGCTGCGGTCACGAAGTGCTTTTTTGAGCTGTAGCTTAAGATCCACCAAAGCAGTAGATTCTTCACCAGTGATACTGTCGAGGGAGGCGCCAACCAGTTGTCGAAGTTCACACCCAAGGAGTTCAAGCGCATTTTTGTTAGCGTCGACGCAGACGCCGTAAGCAAAGAAAAGAGTGCCGTAGGGAACTGATTCAACCAGTACTTTATAAAGCTCTTCTTTAGAGCTCATTAACACCCCTTAGTCCATTATTATCGGTTGGTGATATTCTAATCGAGTTCGTCAATCCATGCCATCTGGATTGCTTCCAGAATCTTTTCACCACAGCGGTCTGGATCATCATCAAAATCTTCCAATGCCAACACCCAATTACGAAGATCAACAAAGTTGATGTAATGGGGGTCAGCATCATCATGAGCTTCCGATAACTCTATGGCGATATCTTGTATATCTGCCCACTTAAGTGACACAGCTGACCTCCTAATGCTTTTCAGACACCATATTAATAGTGTATTTGGGGATTTCTACTACCAGGTCTTCATTGCCAACAACAGCCTGACAACTAAGTCTGGAGTCTGGGTCTACTCCCCAGGCCTTATCCAGATAATCTTCCTCCAGCTCATCGGCCTCGCCGATTGAATCAAACCCTTCTCGGATATACACGTGACAGGTGGTGCAAGCACAAGACATTTCACAGGCATGCTCAATCTCTATACCTTCATCCAAGGCTATCTCACAAATACTTCTTCCCGGCTCCACATCAACCACAACACCTTCGGGGCAAATATTGTCATCGGGCAGAAATACGATTTTTGGCATGTCACACATCCTTCTCTATGTCATCAAGACTGTGTCCTGTCAGCGCTTTCTGGATACTGGCGTTCATACGACGTGCGGCGAATTCTTCGCTGGCCTTTGACACCATTTCAATGTGACGTGCAATTTCCCGGTGATTCTTACTATGACGAGTCTGCCCCAAATCACCCAGTGCTGTTTCCAGGCAGTGATATTCCTCCTCATTAAGCAACTGACGACCATCATGCTCCAGAGCGGCAAGAAGATCTTCATACATTCTATCCGCATCAACCTGTTGCTCACGAAGCGCCCTTGCCTGCATATCCTCCCGAGCATGGGTAAAGGACTCCTTAAGCATCCGGGTGACATCCTCATCATTAAGTCCATAGGAAGGCTTCACCTCTACATGAGCCTCCGCACCACTGGCCACCTCCTTGGCAGAAACATTCAGCAATCCATCAGCATCAACCTGAAAGCTCACCCGAATTTTAGCCCCCCCGGCAACCATGGGAGGTATTCCCCGCAATTCAAACCGTGCTAAAGAACGACTATCAGAAATCAGCTCTCGTTCACCTTGAAGTACATGAATGGCCATGGCTGTCTGGCCATCTTTGAAGGTAGTAAAGTCCTGTGCTTTAGCTACAGGAATCGTTGTATTACGATGAATAATTTTCTCCATCAACCCGCCCATGGTTTCGATACCTAAAGAAAGAGGAATCACATCCAGCAGCAGCATTTCATCGCCCGGCTTATTGCCCACAAGCACATCAGCTTGAAGTGCTGCACCAATAGCGACCACCCGATCTGGGTCAATATCTACCAGCGGTTGTTTACCAAAGGCTTCTGTGACTTTTTCCCGCACCCTAAGGGTCCGAGTTGAACCACC
>JBALWM010000095.1:3041-5934 GCA_036960905.1 Porticoccus sp. | reverse complement strand
TCTGTCCGAAGCTTCAGAGGTATAGAATTAATAGTCCGTACATTTTCAGTAATATCTTCACCAGTAGCACCATCACCTCGGGTTGCACCACGCACAAGTACACCACCTCGATACAATAAACTGACAGCCACCCCATCCAGCTTCGGCTCACAGGCATACGCCAATTTTCCGGTCAACTTAAGCCGCTCAGTAACACGGCGATCAAAATCTACTAACTCTTCATCACTGAATGCGTTATCCAGTGATAGCATCGGTATTTCGTGAACAACAGATTGAAATGATGATAAGGCTTTCCCCCCTACCCGAAGGGAGGGAGAGTCTGTTGTTTTTAGTGAGGGGTACTGAGACTCTATCTGCTGAAGCCGCCGCATCAGCCGATCATATTCAGCATCAGGAACAGTGGGACTATCTAGTACATAATATTGATGGTTATACTGGTTAAGCTTTTCGCGGAGAACATGCGCCTCCTCACAAATGGCTGGATCAACAGCCACCATTATTCAATTCCAGAAAGTTGAGCTCGACTAAAATCGGTAATGCGCTGACGATAGTGATCTTCCGTTTGCCGAGTCAAGGCACTACGACTCTCATCCTTCAGCTCACCATTGAGATCAATGGCTATTTGCTTGGCGGAAGCCAATAAGTTATCCAAGGTGGCCGCAGGATCATCAACATCTTCCATTGCAAAAAACAAACTGATACCCGGTGTAACAAGTTGATCCATACCGTTCAGGTCAAAGGTGCCAGGGTTAACCGAATTCGCCACACTATACATAACGGGGCCAGAACCCTCTTCACCAATATGACGGTGAAAGATCTTCATCGAGCCATAACGTAACCCTTGATTCAACAGCGAGTTGAGTAGCTGGTCACCCTGAAAATACTCACCGTCTCGAGCCATCAAATGCAACACCACTACACTGGCGACAGGTACCTGCTCCTTGGCAGCAGGCTTCTCTTCCTCTTCTTCCCTTCCCCCTCTTTCTGCCATTGCCACTGTTGATGGCTCATCTGCATTGATGTTGTCATCGTCTGCGGGTTCATTCAGGTTAAGACTGGGTTGCTCTGGTTCTAATTCTAGTTCTCGTATCGGTATAGACAATTTGGGTTTGTTCGCTTCTGCACGCTTCCTGACTGTTTTACCAACCTCAGCGACATCAGCTTCATCACGATAACTCACCACCCGTGAACCACCACTCGGCAATTCACTACCATAATCATCTAGATCGTCATCATCAAAAATCGGCTGCTTACGTCGTGGCATATGAATTTTTTCATAACTGGTATTACGGACGCGACGAATAACATCAAGCATGATAGCCAGTGCCACCAGAGCACCTAAAGCAATCATCATTTCGCGAGCACCAAATTCCATCTGTTCTTATACCTATAAATGTTGAAGCATAGTTTAAAAATTTTTCGTCAATACTGAAACCAGGCAGCGTTGATTAGCCAACTACCTTATCTAGGCCTCCGCCAACTCCACTGCCTGATTAACATCGACACTTACCAACCGTGATACACCTGCTTCGTGCATAGTGACACCCATCAGTTGATTGGCCATCTCCATGGCAATTTTGTTATGGGAAATATAAATAAACTGCACCCTGGCAGACATCTCTTCCACCATTCGGGCATAACGGGCCACATTAGCATCATCCAGTGGTGCATCAACCTCATCCAGCATACAAAATGGTGCGGGGTTAAGGTGGAAAATTGAAAACACCAGCGCAATCGCTGTCAAGGCTTTCTCCCCCCCAGACAACAAGTGAACTGTTGTATTTTTCTTTCCAGGGGGTCTTGCCATGATAGTGACACCGGTATCCAGGAGGTCTTCACCTATCAACTCCAAATAGGCATGCCCACCACCAAAGAGTTTAGGGAATAGTTCCTGTAGGGATACATTAATACGGTCAAACGTTTCCTTGAAGCGAGTCCGTGTTTCCCTGTCAATTTTACGGATAGCACTTTCAAGTGTTTCTAGCGCATCTTCCAATTCAGCATTCTGGGCATCCAGATATTCCTTGCGCTCTGACTCCACCTTAAACTCATCAATTGCAGCCAAATTAATTGGCCCTAACCGCTGAATCCGGCTACCAATACGCTCAAGTGTCTGTTCCCATTGAGTAAGGTCTGCATCCTCAGGAAGCGCTTCGAGCAAAGGGGCCAGATCAAAATGATGTTCGCTGATCTGCTCCTCAATTGTTTTACTACGGGTTGCCAAATCTTGTGCAACCAAACGCTGTTGCTCAAGTAAAGAGCGCTGTTCTTGAATCTCCTGCTCTAACTTATTGCGACGCTGTTCAACTTCCCGCATTTGATGCTCAACGGCTTCCACAGCACGACGTGCGTCAGCCAATTCTTTTTCAACGCCCAGTCGAACATCAAGTTGGGCTGCCAACTGTTCTTTCAGCTCGAAGGTTGGGTCCTCATCTTGATTAAAGGACTCACGTAATTGTTCCCGACGCTCTTGCAGCCTAGCCACTTGAATCTCCAGGCGCCCAATTCCCTCACGAATTGATTGCAGCTGGGTACTCACTGACTTCTCTCGCATAGCCAATTCGTGGCTGCGATCACGGTCATGACGAGCACTCTGACGAGCTTGATCCAATGCCAAACGACAATCATCCCGCTGTCGCAATAAGGCCTCACGACGCTGAGTATCCTGTTCCATAACCTCAATGGCACCGGAAAGTAACTGGCGGGCTTCTGCCAGATTTTCCTGTTCCTGCTGCTGTTGTTGTTTGGCCTCGGTTAATTCGTTTTCAGCACGCTCCCGACGGGCAGCGAACTGCTCCACTTGCATCTGACCTGCACTAAGCTTGGATCGAAGTTCTGCGTATTGGCGTTGCTGTTCTGCCACCTCGCGACCGATCACTTCACGCTGGGCTTC
>JBALWM010000095.1:0-2941 GCA_036960905.1 Porticoccus sp. | reverse complement strand
TCCACACAAACGGCTTGAAGATAGCTACCTAACACTGTTTCAACCGCCGTTTCCCAACCGGCTTCCACCACTAAGGTTTCAGCGAGACGAGGCTGACTATTGAGCTGCTTACTTTCCAGCCATTGCTGTTGATCGCCCTCTCCACTCAGCGCAGCCTGCTGAAGGGCTTCCAGAGAAGCCTTGCGACCGAGCATCGTCTGTAAGGTAGTTCTAGACTTATCCAGCTCTGTATTAGCCAGTTTCCCCTGTTGTCGGGCACTGTCCATTTGCTCAGTGATAGTATCTAGATGGGTTTTCTTATCGTTGGAAGCCAGCTCCACCTCAGTCAACTGCTCTTGTAATAGAGTAATGTCTTCCTGTACTGAACTATCACTCAGGCCTTGGTGTTCACTCTGAATACTCTCAATTCGCTCGACGAGGCGGCGTAAAACCTGTTCCAGGTGTTGAATACGCGATTGCTGAACTTCGGCTTGTTGGCGAGGTTCAGCGGCGGTGTGATTGAAGTCATCCCATGAGACTTGCCAACTCTGCATGACCTCTTCGGCCTGCTGAAGGGCCGCCTGAGATAACTCTTCTGCTACGATCACTTTTTCCAACTCAGGTAGGATTTCCTGCAACTCAGCATCCCAACTCTGAGCCTTCTGACGATCCACACGTAAATGCTCTTCAGATTCCACAAAATTGCGTTCAGTTTGTGTCAGATCCTGCTGCAGTTCCTGAGCACGATCTTGCACGTGCTGAATTGCCTGCTCAATACGAGCCACTTCAGCACCAATGGCATAATAACGCCCCTGGACCTCATTAAAGGTATCTCCCCGCTCCGTGGATTCAGTGCGGTGCCGTTCCAATGCGGTATCACAACCGCTTCGCTCTGTGATGAGTGCTTCAGCCTTGAGTTCAAGTTCATTGATAGACTTGCGGCGCTCTATTGACTGAGACTCGAGTCCGCGCCAACGTAATGCCTGTAGTTCGGCTTTACTCTGCCGCTCTTCTTTCTTAAGTTCAGCATATTTTTCTGCAGCCTGAGACTGACGCTCCAAGCGGTTTAACTGCCGCCCCAATTCATCACGAATATCCGTAAGACGCTCCAGGTTTTCCTTGGTTCGTCTCATCCGGCCTTCTGTATCCCGGCGTCGTTCCTTATATTTAGAAATACCCGCAGCTTCCTCAATATAAACCCTCAGCTCATCGGGTTTGGCCTCAATCAAACTTGAGATCATGCCCTGTTCAATGATGGCGTAACTGCGTGGCCCCAGACCGGTGCCAAGAAAAATATCAGTGATATCACGACGACGACATTTGCTGCCATTGAGGTAGTAGTTGGACTGGCTATCTCTAGTGACCTTGCGCTTGATGGAGATTTCACTCCAACTGGCATACTCCCCACCCAGGCTGCTATCGGAATTGTCGAACACCAATTCGATGGAGGCCTGCCCAACCGGCTTGCGACCACCTGAACCATTGAAAATCACGTCCGTCATGGACTCGCCACGCAGGTGCTTGGCTGAGCTTTCGCCCATCACCCAACGTACAGCATCAATAATATTGGACTTGCCACAGCCATTAGGCCCAACGACTGCACAGAGGTTACTGGGAAAAGACACGGTAGTCGGGTCAACAAAGGACTTGAACCCCGCGAGTTTAATGCATTTTAGACGCATTGATTTCTCTTTGGTTTTGGCATTCCAGCCAGAATTCTCATAACGGTCATCAGTGTATCAGCCGGACTTTTTAGCACAAAGATAAAAGGATGATTTTACACGGCTGGGCAACAGCCACAAGCAACGGGAGACTATAATTTATGGTCGATGACCACTGCCACAATTTCTGTATGATCAGCTATTTTTAACGCACCTGAGGAGCCTTCAAAATCGCCTTCAGCTGGCGTTGCCGATCCACTCACAGATAGTCGGGCAACAACTTCTACCGTTTCAACGGAGGAGAGCAATTTACCACCGGGCATAGCCATTGTGTCATCCAGCGTCACTGTCGCAGGTAAATCTGCGGCCTGTAGCTTGGCTACTGCTAGCGGCATAGGCATACCCTGCCATTCACGAGCATACACGTACACCACCATCTCGGGAGATATGGCCAATTCAGGAGAAATCGTTACCTGGACCTTCACAGAAGGCAGCGCTTCACCAAGCTGGCTGCGTGCACGTGCAATACCAGACTGAAGAGCTCGAGCCTGTGGCGTATTGGGGTGAATAGCACGCAAAGCTATCTGCCAACTGGCAATGGCCTGCTGATAATCACCTGATTCAAAAGAACGGATGCCGTGCAAACCCTGAGCCGTCAGATTCCCAGGATCCAACGCCAGTGCATTATCCAACACAGCGCCAGCCCCATCCTCAAAAACATTGCCATCCCTGAAGTAAGCAGCTTGGGCATACTCAGCCAACAAATTTGCATCATTAGGGGTTAATCGGACAGCACCTTCATAGGCGATGCTGGCCTGCTGAAAATCACTGTCTTCCATATGCAGGCGCGCTAGTATTAAAAGGTAATAGAGGTTGTCTGGCTGACTCAGCAAGCGTCGGGAAATTTTATTTTTCAGCTGTTGCTTTACAAGCAAATCATTTGGGCTGGTCGATTCACTGGCCCTCTTTTCCAACAGTTGAGTAATGACGACATCATCACTAGCCCCCAGCATTTGATAGAGGCTAAATGCCAATAGTGGTATCAACAGCAAGCCGGTCAGTAATAGCCAAGCACCACGACCTTTTGAAATATTCCGCTGAGAATGTTGAGGCTCATCAGCGAGTAGCAGGCGTTGTTGCTCTGCCACTAGTTCACCATATTGAGCCTCATCGAGATCGCCATCAGCCCGTTGGTTATCCAGTTCAGACAGCCGCTCATTAAATAGCGCCACATTGGTACTCACCGGTACAGTAGACAACTGCTGAGGCGATTTTTTTAATAAAGGATAAATGACAAAACC
>JBALWM010000094.1:0-6004 GCA_036960905.1 Porticoccus sp. | reverse complement strand
TCGGGGATACTGCCCTTGTGTTCAATGGTGAGGTAGGAAATACACCGGCTTGCATCGAGCACATAGGGTTTCGGGAAGGCATCTGTGGGGCATACTTTAAGGCAAGCCTTACAGTCGCCACACTGGTCTTGTTCTGTGGATTGATCCACTGGAAGTGGCAGGCTGGTGTATATTTCACCGAGAAAAAACCAAGAACCGGCTTGGCTATTGATTGCAAGGGTATGTTTACCTATCCAGCCCAGCCCCGCTTTTTCTGCCAGAGGTTTTTCCATCACTGGGGCACTGTCCACAAAAGGGCGTTGAATCAGGCTACCGGGTACAGCTTGTTCAATTTCTTTGGCAAGGGTCTTTAGCCGATTACGGATCAATTTGTGGTAGTCCCGGCCAAGAGCGTATCTTGAAATATACGCTTTATTCTCATCTTTCAGCACGGCGATCATGTTGCTGTCATCGGGTAAATAGTCCATTCGCACACTGATAACTCGCTGGGTTCCCGGTAACAGTTGTTCGGGGTGATAACGCTTTTCGCCATGTTCACCCATCCACTGCATATCACCCTGATAGTTTTTTTCCAGCCATTGATTTAACCGCTCACCGGTTTGGGCCAAATCAATATCGGTAATAGCAACCTGCTGAAAACCTAACGAAAGGCCCCACTCTTTGATGTTTTTCGCCAGTTGCGAGTAGTCAATTTCTTGCGTTGTGGAGGACTTGGTTGAACACATAGTTGAAGACATAGTCGAACAGCTGTTTAAAGATGACGTATAATTTTGACAGATATTGCCCAGATAATTGGAATTATATGACCCAATCATTGCCAACAGCATTATATACCGCCCAGCAAGTTAGAGATTTGGATCAAATTGCTATCCAGGATCGAGGTATCCCCGGTATCAAATTGATGAAATCTGCGGGGCGTTCCGTCTTTGATGAGATTCGTCATCGCTGGCCGGGTTCGCCTGTAACCGTATTTTGTGGTGCCGGTAATAACGGGGGTGATGGTTATATTGTGGCGGCTCTTGCACAAGAAAACCAACTACCTGTTCAGCTAGTACAGCTGGCCTCGCCGGATAAATTGACCGGTGATGCGCGCATGGCCTATGAGTATGCATTGTCAGCCGGGGTGCCTATGACCCCATTTAGTGACTGCCTGGATCTTCAGGTTGGTGTGATCGTGGACGCATTGTTAGGTACTGGTCTGAGTGGCCAGGTACGCGAACCTTATGCTCAAGCAATACGGTTGATTAACCATAGTGGACTCCCCGTGGTGGCAGTGGATATTCCATCAGGCCTTTCCAGTGATACGGGTGCAACCATGGAGGCGGCAGTAGAGGCTGATGTCACCGTGACCTTTATCGGTTTAAAACAAGGATTATTGACCGGGCGAGGACCAGCATTATGTGGCGAGTTGGTTTACAACGATCTAGCTGTTCCTGTTGATATTTTCGATGGTATCAAACACACAACAATACGTTTGGACCGGCAAGATTTGATGGCAAATTTTCCTTCCCGCCATCGTGATGCCCACAAGGGTGATTTTGGACACGTATTGGTTATTGGCGGTGACGAAGGATTTGGTGGCGCTGTGGCAATGGCCGCTGAAGCTGCGTTGAGAACAGGTGCTGGTTTAGTCAGTGTCGCCACAAGGCCTGAGCATGTGTCAGCTATCCTGGCCCGCCGTCCGGAGCTGATGGTCAAGGGTGTTGCCTCAGGCCAGGAGCTGGTTCCGTTGTTAAGTTCACCAACTGTTTTAGTGGTTGGTCCAGGTTTAGGTCAATCTCCCTGGTCTGAACAGATGCTACAACAGGCAGTATCTACAGGGTTACCAATGGTGTTAGATGCCGATGCACTGAATATTATTAGTGGGGGGCGAGTGATCCCGAATGCCGGCAATGCTAACTGGGTAATGACGCCTCACCCGGGGGAGGCAGCTCGGTTGCTGGGTATTAGCAATACTGAGGTACAGGCAGATAGGCTGACTGCGGTAAGGGCTTTACACAAAAAGTTTAATTGTGCTGTCGTTTTAAAAGGAGCGGGTTCTCTTGTGTGCACTACTGGTGATCAACCAGTAGGTGTCTGTACTGCGGGGAATCCCGGTATGGCCTCAGGTGGTATGGGGGATGCGCTCAGCGGCATAATAGGCGCTCTGCTGGCTCAGGGTTTATCGTCAGATATCGCATTGCCTTTGGGGGTTTGCCTCCACGCAGAAGCGGCTGATATGGCTGCGGCTTCTGATGGTGAGCGTGGTCTGCTGGCAACCGACTTATTTGGTCCGTTACGTCAGCTGGTGAATGAATGAACCCACCGCTAACAAGTCACTCAGTCCAGAGAACAGTTGCCAGTGAGGAGGCAATGGTTCAACTTGGTGTTCAATTAGGTGTTGAGCTTAGTCAGACTCCCTCAAGTAGCGCACTGGTTTTCTTGGATGGTGATTTGGGTGTCGGAAAAACGACTTTGTGCCGGGGCATACTGCAGGCTTTCGGTCATACTGGGACAGTAAAGAGTCCGACCTACACCCTGGTTGAATCTTACCAACTGGGTAATGCATTACTGCACCATTTTGACCTGTACCGTCTCGGTAACCCCGAGGAATTAGAGTTTATTGGTATCCGTGATTATTTTCATCAGGGGAATTATTGCCTGATTGAGTGGCCTAATCGCGGAGCAGGGATACTCCCTGTACCGGATTTAGAGGTTATGATTAGTGTCACCAAAAATGGTAGAGATGTCAGTATCACCGCAGCCACGGATGTGGGTAATAGCATCTTGCTGTCATTAGATAAAAAGTAGCAAAAAAGACACAGGAAGAAAAATAATGAGGGTGAGTGGTTGCTGATATTACGCAACATTTGTTTAGTATTTGTCGCGCTGGTATTTGCCAGCCAGTCACTAGCCGCTGCGACGGTGAATGGTGTTCGGGTTTGGCGAGCGCCGGATCACACACGTTTGGTTTTTGACCTCAGTAAGCCAGTGGCCCACAAGGTGTTTCCTCTGGAGGGCCCCGATCGGCTTGTGATTGATATTGATGATGCGTCACTTAATGCAAGTACTGCCGGTCTCGACCTTGGGAAATCACCAATTACCTCTATTCGTACCGGTGAAAATAAACAAAAAAATCTACGCATAGTGCTAGACCTGAAAGAAGCGGTTAGGCCGCGTAGCTTCTCTCTATCCAGAAATGAGCAATACGGTGATCGGTTGGTGGTGGATCTCTATGACCATGATAAGGAAACAACCAAAACTGTAGAGGATGTTACCGCTGAAAATAACCGGCGGGATATTATCATTGCTATTGATGCCGGGCATGGTGGTGAAGATCCTGGTGCTTCGGGACCTAGGCGTATTCGTGAAAAAGAGGTGGTGCTGGATATCAGCCGTGAGCTGAAGAAGTTATTTGATCAGGCACCTGGGTATAAAGCGGTCTTGGTACGGACCGGAGACTACTATATTCCTTTGCGTACACGCACCAGCATTGCGCATAAAAAGCGTGCAGATTTATTTATATCGATACACGCTGACGCGTTCAAAAAATCCTCTGCAAACGGTGCTTCAGTATTTGCGCTTTCTCGGCGTGGCGCTACCAGTGAAACGGCACGTTACTTGGCTGGCCGTGAAAACCGTGCGGATCTCATCGGAGGGGCTGGTAGTGTTAGTCTTGATGACAAAGATCATATGCTGGCCAGTGTGCTATTGGATTTGTCGATGACGGCGACGCTTAGCAGTAGCCTTGAGGTGGGGGCTGAAGTACTTAAATCTGTAGGTGGTCTTGCTCGATTGCACAAGAAGCGGGTGGAGCAGGCGGGCTTTATGGTATTGAAGTCGCCTGATATTCCATCAATCCTAGTGGAGACTGGTTTTATCTCCAATCCTACCGAAGCAAAGCGTCTGGCAAGTCGGAGCTATCAGCAAAAAATGGCTCGTTCAATTTTTCAGGGTGTGAATCGTTATTTTTATAACAACCTGCCAGTGGGCACCTTGCTGGCAGCTCAAAGAACAGGTGGCGGAAGTACGTATGTGATTGCACGAGGCGACACATTGTCAGGTATTGCAGTACGCCACAATGTGTCAGTTAATGCATTATTACGCCACAATGGGCTGAAAAACACCCGCATTAAAGTGGGGCAACGCTTGAGAATACCGGCGTCATAACGTGATTACATAAAAACGTGTGATTTAAAGAAAAGCGACTTAAACAAAACTTACGTAAAGAAAACAAGTCATGTCAAAAATCCATTTGCTCAGCCCGAGATTGGCCAACCAGATTGCTGCCGGTGAGGTGGTTGAACGCCCTGCATCGGTACTCAAGGAGCTGTTAGAGAACAGTATCGATAGTGGTGCCCGCCGTATTGATATTGATGTGGAGAGTGGTGGCGTTAAATTGATTCGGGTGCGTGACAATGGCAGTGGGATTGGGGAGCAGGATTTACCGCTGTCACTGAGTCGTCATGCCACCAGTAAAATTGAGCAGTTGGACGATTTGGAAGCGGTGGCTACGTTGGGCTTTCGTGGGGAAGCATTGGCCAGTATTTCATCTGTATCGAGGTTGGCGATCACCTCCAATGAACACGAGCAGGATCACGGTTGGAAAGCGGAATCCGAAGGTCGGGATATGGCGGTAAATATCATTCCGGCACCTCACCCTAGAGGGACCACCGTAGAAGTTCGAGATTTGTTTTTTAATACTCCAGCACGGCGTAAATTCCTGCGGACAGAAAATACCGAATATAAGCGCATTGATGAAGTGCTTAGAAAGCTGGCCCTGAGCCACTTCGATGTCGACTTTTCCCTGCGCAACAATGGCAAGGTCATACACAGTTTTAGAGCGGCGAAAACTCAGTTGGAGCAGGAGCGGCGGGTGGCTGCTATCTGTGGCTCCGCCTTTATGGAGAATGCCCTCTATGTAGATGTAGAGGCCGCAGGACTCCGATTGTGGGGCTGGGTGGGTTTACCCACATTTTCTCGTAGTCAGGCAGACCTGCAGCATTTCTTTGTGAATGGCCGAAGTATCCGTGACAAGCTGGTGACCCATGCTGTCCGCCAGGCTTATAAGGACGTTATGTACCATGGGCGCCATCCCGCCTTTGTTCTATATCTTGAGCTGAACCCAACAGATGTGGATGTTAATGTTCATCCAACCAAGCACGAAGTACGTTTCCGCGATAGTCGCACAGTGCATGACTTTTTGTTTCGGAGTTTGCATCGAGCTGTGGCGGATATCCGGCCAGGAGATCAAGCTTCCAGTGTGTCAGCTGTGACAGCACACCCAGCGGAAAACAATGGGCACGAGCACTCGACCCTTTCACAACAACCCAATATAAACCTTAGGTCACCTTCGCCCTCAATATCTGCCGGGTCGGTGGCGGAAAATAGGGCTGTTTATCAGTCATTACATCAGTCACCATTTGGCAGTAGCGAACCGGTTATTGGCTCTTCTGATAATTCTGCTGGTATGGTTCCGTCCGATACTGAGGTGCCCCCACTGGGATATGCCATAGCTCAACTCAAGGGCATCTATATATTGGCGGAGAATGTCCAGGGAATGGTGCTGGTGGATATGCATGCTGCCCATGAGCGGATTACCTACGAACACATGAAGCAGGCTTTTGATTTAGAGGGTATTCGCTCCCAGCCATTACTGGTGCCAGTCACCTTGGCGGTGAGTCAATCAGAAGCTGATATTGCAGATGAACATCAAACACTATTTGGCTCGCTGGGTTTTTCCCTGCAGCGGGCTGGCCCGGAAAGCCTGATCGTCAGACAGATACCCGCCATGTTGCGTGATTCTGATGTAGAATCCTTGGTTCGTGATGTACTTTCTGACCTAGCGACCCACGGCACCAGTGACCGTATTCGGCAGCATCTCAATGATATTATGGCAACGATGTCCTGCCACTGTTCGGTAAGGGCCAACCGAAAGCTCAGTATCCCGGAAATGAATGCCTTATTACGCGATATGGAAGCCACCGAGCGTAGTGGGCAATGCAATCATGGCCGCCCCACCTGG
>JBALWM010000093.1:0-6096 GCA_036960905.1 Porticoccus sp. | reverse complement strand
ACTCAGGGCGTATCCCGGCTAAAATAGCCACCCTCCTGACTTTTTAGTCATTACCAATTTTAGTCATCACCTTATGGAGTCATCAGTGACCCTACGTTTTGTTCAAAGCTCGAAGCTTCCCACTCAGTGGGGCGTGTTTGATGTCCATGGTTTTGAGGATACTGAGAGCGATAAAGAGCACATAGCCGTGACTATGGGTGATGTGTCTAATGATGATCCAGTATTGTTGAGAATACACTCCGAATGTCTAACGGGTGATGCCTTGTTCAGTATACGTTGTGATTGTGGCGCTCAACTGGAAGAAGCGATGCGTCGTATTGCTGATGAGGGGCGTGGTGCAATCCTGTACTTGCGTCAGGAAGGCAGAGGCATTGGGTTGTTGAATAAGATAAAAGCTTATCACCTTCAGGACCAGGGTGCCGACACCGTGGAGGCCAATGAACAGCTTGGCTTCGGGGCAGATATGAGAAATTACAGTATTTGTGAGCCCATTTTAAAGCATCTACAGGTGAATCAGGTGAGGCTTCTGACGAACAACCCTCGTAAAGTTGAGGCGCTTGAGGCGCTGGGTGTTTCCGTCACTGAGCGTGTTGCCCTACAGACAGGCCGAAACCCACATAATGTTAATTATTTGGAGACCAAGGCCGGTAAAATGGGCCACTTATTTGATCATCAGGATAAAGGTTAAGGTCTCCTATGACGCTGGCTAAACGAATTATTCCCTGTCTTGATGTCGATAAGGGGCGCGTGGTGAAAGGTGTTCAGTTTGTGGACATTCGTGATGCTGGAGATCCCGTGGAAGTGGCTAAGCGTTATGATGAGCAGGGTGCAGATGAAATTACTTTTCTTGATATTACCGCCAGCCATGAAGACAGAGACACTATGATTCATACGGTTGAGCGGATGGCCAGTGAAGTGTTTATCCCTCTGACGGTTGGGGGCGGTGTGCGCACCTTAGAGGATATCCGTGCATTGCTTAATGCGGGTGCAGATAAGGTGGGTATCAATTCAGCCGCGGTAAAAAATCCTGAGTTTGTTCGTGCAGCTGCTGAGCGATTTGGTTCCCAGTGTATTGTGGTCGCTATTGATGCCAAGCAGGTGAGTGGTGATGGTGAGCCATTGCGTTGGGAGATTTTTACCCATGGTGGTCGTAACCCTACCGGTATTGATGCGGTGGGCTGGGCTATAAAAATGGCAGAGTATGGTGCGGGTGAAATTCTATTGACGAGTATGGATCGCGATGGCACCAAGAGCGGCTTCAATCTTCAGCTGACACGGGCTATTAGTGATGCTGTAGATGTACCTGTTATTGCGTCAGGCGGTGTTGGAAATTTACAGGACTTGGTTGATGGTGTGATTGAAGGTAAAGCAGATGCCGTATTGGCGGCTAGTATTTTTCACTTTGGCGAGTACACAATACCTCAAGCCAAGGCCTATATGGCAGAGCGTGGTGTAGAAGTACGGTAGGCCAGTTCTGTTAAACTGCGTACTTTACGCCAGGTACAAAAAATTCCAGTGTTTCAGCATCCGCCTTTTGAGCAAACTCGATAAAATCTACTACAGCGTTAACGGCACCTTCTTTGGAGTCAAATGGCCCCACTGCAGCACCTTCGCGGGTAGCGAAAAACCAGAAATTATGCAATTTGAAATAGCGGTCACTCCTGATAGGAGGATGACGCTCGCCATTTTCATCTATTCTCGGTATACCCATATCATTTTCTGCCTTAAGCATAAGTAATTTTTTACTAGCCCAGATGGCATTGATCAAAATACCATCAAATCGGTCTCATCCTTAACGCGCACTATTGATTCAGCACAATATTTCCAGAAAAGTCAACGGGTTCTCTCTTTTACTGTGACGTGAGTCATGGATTTGGGGTTTGCCTGCTGAGTATGTCGAAACCTTTCAGTAGATTAAGTGCCTCATAAAGCTGATTGTCTTCCAGCGCAACGTTGTTTTCAGCTTGTGCTTTGGTATCAGTATTGTTGCTCAAGTGGCCGGACAGGTTTGCTTCTTTGATTTGCTTCTGAGATTTCAGCAGTTTGATTTCAGCCGGTTCGACAACGATATCAGGTTTGATACCCTCAGCCTGAATTGATCGTTTGTTGGGGGTGAAATAGCGAGCGGTGGTGAGTTTGATACCTCGACCGTCGCCGAGCGGTATGACGGTTTGAACGGACCCTTTACCAAAACTGTCTGTACCAAGTAATAGTGCCCGGTTGTGATCTTGCAGGGCTCCAGCGACAATTTCTGCAGCGGAAGCAGATCCTCCATTTATCAGTACCACGATGGGCAGGTCTTTTAGTGCATCTCCGGGTGTTGCGTGAAACGAATTGTTCGAGCTGGGTAGGCGGCCTTCTGTGTAAACTACCATTCCTCCATCCAGAACTGCATCAGCTACGTCTACCGAGGCATGCAGCAGTCCGCCTGGGTTATTACGTAAATCGATGACTATTCCTTTCAGGCTGTCCTCTTCTTTTAGCAGATCATTGAGCGCTTCTCGAAATTCTCTGCCCGTTTTTTCCTGAAACTGTGCTATCCGCACATATCCAAAGCCGGGTTCGAGAAATTTGCTGCGAACACTGTGGACTTTGATAATGTCACGGATAATGTCAACTTCAAAGGGACTGTCTACATGCTCTCTGGCTACTGTTAATGTTAGTGTTGAGCCCTTGGGTCCACGCATAATATCAATGGCTTCGCTCAGGCTCATACCCTGAACCATTTGGTCGCCCAGTTTGATGATCAGGTCTCCCGCCTGTATTCCTGCCCGCTTGGCGGGTGTGTCATCAATGGGCGAGATGACTTTAATAAATCCGCCTTCCATACTTACTTCAATACCGAGCCCACCAAATTCTCCGCTGGTGTGTTCCTGTAAATCGCCGTAGGCGCTTTCATCAAGATAGACAGAGTGCGGATCGAGGTTGCTGAGTAGTCCCATAATGGACATTTCAAGTAGGGCTTTGTCATCCACATCTTCAACATAGGCCTGACGCACTTGATCAAATACTTGTGTGAAGTGGCGTAATTCTTCGAGTGGGAGACGTGCATTCTCGACAATATCTTCAGCCAATGTGCTGGTGTTTGATGAGAGGGCAACCAATGTCACAAGCAGTGATTTTAAGTATGGCTTCATAAATTTTTCCTAGTGCTTCTTCCTGTAGTGTACGTTTGACTGTACTTTAGGGAAAGGTGCCTTATTTTGAGGTATTTTTTTGAGTCACTGTGTCAATATAAGGTTGAATAGCGTTTTATTCCTTTACCAGTCAGCCTTTTTTCGTCAGCCAGTGTTTAGGGTTGGTGGGTTTACCTTTATGGCGAATCTCAAAATACAGGGCGTGTTCATCTCGACCACCCGAGTTGCCAACTTTAGCAATGGTTTCACCGGTCAGTACCCACTCTCCAGTTTCCTTGAGTAGTACTTGGTTGTGAGCATACAGGCTCATATAGCCGTCACCGTGATCAATAATCATCAGTAACCCATGACCTCTTAGGTAATTCGAAAATATGACTCTGCCATGATGAATTGTGTTGACGGGTGAGCCTTCCTTTGCCTTGAGTAGCCAGCCATTCCAAGTGATGCTGGCATTACGGCTGGCCCCAAAATATTTGCTGAGTTGACCGGAAACAGGCCAGGGTAAATAACCTCTTTGGCCTGCAAAAGATTGCTCTGCGCTAGGCAGGGATAACTTGGCAATACTTTCCTGAAGCGACTTTAGTACGCTTTCTAGCCTACTGTGCTCAGCGGTAAGTTTGTTGAGTGCTTGCTTGGACCCACTGAGTTGCTTGTTTAATTGAGCTAATACTTCACGACGTGCCTGTTGTCGTTCGATGAGTTGTTGTTGCTCTTGTTTGAGGGTGTCTCTGTTTTCGGACAATGCTAACTGGTGGTCAGATATCGAGGTTTCAACCTTGTTGAGTGATGCTAGGGTTTCACGGTATTGGTTAAGTTTTTCACCTCGAGCGCGCAGGAAATAATCGTAATATTTCAGTGTTCTACTTAGCCTGTCAGGGGTTTCCTGATTGAGAAGCAGCTTAATGGGTTCTTCTCTACCCAGGTAATAAGCCGCGGTGATTTGTTTTGAGATCATTGTCTGTTGGCTCTTGCGAGATATCTCAAGAGTCGTTTGTTCGAGGTGCAATTGGGAGAGTTCAGTCTTCAGGGACTTAAGCTTTTTTTCCAGCGTGGTAATTTTGAGGTTGATGTCAGCAGAAGCCAGTTCAGATTTTCTTAGTGCCTTGTTGAGTGCATCCTGTTGTTTGCTACTCCCCTTGATGGACTGTTGAAGTTTGGCAATATCCTGGCTAATCGTTTTTAGTTTAATACGATCCTCTTTTTCTCCAGCCAGGGTGGATGACACCAGCAGAAATGTCAGCAAGGCTGAAATGGCTAGCCGGGTTCTGGACATTATGGTGAGCCCTGATTAATCAGCTGGGCTGTTGAAGGTGACCAGTGAGTGGCCAGTCATTTCAGGGGGTATAGGTAACCCCATTAGCGTTAGCATGCTGGGAGCCACATCTGCCAAAGTACCATCATCAGTTAGGATTAGATTTTGGTGGCCCACGTAGATGAGCGGCACGGGAAAGGTGGTGTGTTGAGTGTGGGCTTGACCAGAGTCTTCATCAAACATCTGCTCTACGTTGCCGTGGTCGGCAGTAATGAGGCATTCACCACCAACCTTGTCGAGAGCGGCGAGTACCTTGGTGACGCAGGCGTCTACAACTTCAACGGCCTTAACGGCAGCATCAAAGATACCGCTGTGTCCCACTTGATCGCAGTTAGCGTAGTTGCAAATGATGGCATCGTACTGTTGGCTTTCGATTGCAGTAACCAGTTTGTCGGTTAGCTCATAGGCACTCATTTCTGGTTGAAGGTCATAGGTCGCGACTTTGGGAGACGGAATAAGAATTCGGTCTTCTCCTTCAAATAGGGCTTCTTGGCCACCACTAAAGAAGAATGTGACATGAGCATACTTTTCGGTTTCAGCAATCCGTAATTGGCTCTTTCCCAGGCTGCTCAGATATTCACCGAATGAATTACTGAGACTTGCTGGTGGGAAAGCACAGCTGGTATCAATGTCGGCTGCATATTCTGTGGTCATGACAAAGTCGGCTAGCGAAGGTCGGGCCTTACGATCAAAACCATTGAAATTGTCATCGACGAAGGCGCGGGTAAGCTGTCTTGCTCGGTCGGGCCGGAAATTCATATAGAGGACAGTATCTCCATCCTGGATGGTGGCTGGGTGTTCACCCTCCCCGTAAATAAGCGTGGGTAGGACAAATTCGTCATTCTCACCTCGATCATAACCTGCATGTAATCCTGCAATGGGGTCGGCAGACTGATATTCCGTCTCTCCAAGAGTCAGCATGTTGTAGGCTGCAGTGACTCTATCCCAACGTTGATCTCTATCCATTGCGTAGAAGCGACCACAGATACTTGCGATTCTACCGACCCCTAAATCTGACAATATTACTGCAGTTCTTCTTAGGGAGGCTTCGGCACTTCGCGGTGGGGTGTCCCTTCCATCCAAAAAGGCATGTACATACACTTTTTTGGCGCCGCGTTTAGCGGCCATGCTTACCATGGCATTAATATGGTCTTCGTGGCTGTGGACGCCGCCCTGAGATAGCAGTCCAAGGATGTGTACAGCCTTGTTTGCTTCTACAGCCTTATCTATTGCGTGGGTATAGGTGGGGTTGGTGAAAAAATCACCATCACTAACGGCCTTATTTAGGCGGGTGAAACTTTGGTAGATCACTCGGCCTGCGCCCAGTGTGATATGCCCCACTTCGCTGTTACCCATTTGGCCTTCGGGTAGGCCTGTCGCTATCCCTGATGTGCCAATAACCGTTCGAGGGCGGGTTTCCCAGAGGTTGTCCAGCGTTGGGGTATTGGCGGCATAAATGGCATTATGCTCAGTGCTGTCACTATGTCCGTAGCCATCCAGTACAAGCAGGAGTAGCGGTTTTTTTGGTTCACTCATCGCGTTGATTTGGCTAGCCTCTATCGTCATGTAAGTAGTCATGTGAATATGCCGAGATCTTACCGGCAAAGCTGTTTCAGCGCCATTGGTGGTTTCCTATCGGAGGGCGTG
>JBALWM010000092.1:0-6230 GCA_036960905.1 Porticoccus sp. | reverse complement strand
CCTGTTCGCTTTGGTCCGGGTGAACCATAAATACGATTTCGTAGTGACGCATTGTACCTCCTTACGGGTTAGTAGCTGCTCGCCCAATGCGATGCAACAAGGAGTATTGGCCCAATTGAACCAAGGGCGCGCATTTTACGGGGATACCGGGAGCATTTCAAGCCGTAAACTGCTGGTTTTGCAGTATAAGCGTCACTAGGAACAAGCTATGATGTCTCCACTGAAAATGGTACTTATCTTCATGGAGAAAAAAATGAAAAAACTTTCGCTATTACTCGCCACAATATTTGTTCTATCTTTGGCAGGTTGCACTAAAGTGGGCAGCGAAGCCTGGTGTGCCGATATGAAAGAAAAGCCAAAAGGTGACTGGTCAGCAAATGAAGCGGGTGACTTCGCCAAGCACTGCGTATTTTAATAGCCTTTATTATTGGGCAGGCTGGATGAATACTCAGCCTGCCCCTCGCTATGTGCACCACGAGCTATAGCTGCTGCTTGCCAAAAACCAATGACATCTCCCTGCCAACGAGGCAGAATCGACGTAATAATCACCTGCTCCAGCGCCACCCAAAGATAGAATAATAATACGGCACGGAACATGAGTGAATGATCCCAGATAGCAGCAACAAAATACGCAGGAGCAATACTGATAGCAGCAATTTTAGCTGCAAGTGTATGATAGCTCGGGAAGCACTGGAACCTCACCAGGCACACCAGTAAAGGAACAATCCATGAGCTAAAGGCAATCACTACATAGCTCGACTCCCGATCGAAAGTCTCAGGCCAAATCAATGTTAACCCCAACAACATGACGGCATAGGTAATTAAGTCCGCCCAGCTGTCGAGCCGGGCACCTAGCTCAGTGACCTGCCCCAAGCGACGCGCCAGATACCCATCAATAGCATCCGTAAAGAGTGAGAATGCCAAGACCCACAAAAAGGCATCCGCTTTTTTCTCAATGGCCAATAGAACCAAAACAGGTACTAGCGCCACCCTAATAGCACTGATGACATTGGGTAAATTCACCACCAGGTTCTCTGTTGCCACCTGATTATTCTGGATGACCCTGTCTTTAATCACTTTGCCGTGTTTGATTTCTCTTATCCCTACCCTAGCTTGTACTTCATACAATTATCTTTTCTACGGTCTTTGCCTGACTGCTTCAAATAAACAGATACCAGTGGCAACAGACACATTAAGACTACTCACTGACCCCGCCATGGGCAGTTTTACTAATAGATCACAGTATTCTCGCGTGAGGCGCCGCAAACCTTTCTCCTCTGCACCCATCACCAGCGCCAACGGGCCTTTGAGGTCAACGTCATAAACCAACTGCTCTGTCTCACCGGCGGTACCCACAACCCATAACCCTTGTTGTTGCAATTGTTTAAGGGTTCGAGAAAGGTTGGTAACCACCACCAGCGGTACTGTTTCCGCTGCACCACAGGCGACCTTTTGTACCGTAGGCGTAATACCCACAGAATTGTCTTTCGGTACGATAACAGCATGAACACCAGCCGCATCGGCTGAGCGCAAACAGGCGCCTAGGTTATGGGGGTCGGTGACACCATCCAACACTAGTAAAAAGGGTGGCTGATCCAAGCGCTCGAGTAGCTCAAAAAGATAATTCTCATCCTGTACATCTGCACCTTGGCAAAGTGCAGCCACCCCCTGATGTCGGCCACTAGCCAGTGAGTCCAGATCAGAGCGAAGGACCCAGGTTACGGGGATTCCCTGCTGCTCAGCCAGGTTTAGAATTTTTTTTAGTCGCTGGTCGTCTCTGCCTTTTTGTACCCGTATCTCCTGAACCTTACTTGCTGAGGTTTTAAGAATGGCCTGTACCGCATGCAAACCAAACAGCCATTCGCAATCATTATTATTGGTCTTATGTACTTCTTTCTTTGTCATCAATCAAATTCCGCTAACAAGACACTCCAGCAAATTATTTTTTCGGGGAGGAAGGTTTTCTTTGTCGGGGGTTTTTTCTGGATGTCTTTGCTTTCGTTTTATTTCCCGACTTTCCCGATGAAGCTTTTCCTGAAGCAGCTTTCCTACCACGACTGGGCTTTTCACCTGTTTTTTTCGATGATGTCTTTTTTATCTTGGACTTATTAGACTTGGATTTTTCATGCTCTGCCGCTAATTCAAGTGCTTTAGGACCCACATGGACATCTTTTTTTCCCTTTTTCCTCCCTTCCTCGACGAGGTCAAAGTCAATTTTTCGTTCATCGAGATTGACCCTGCTAACCCGCACCTTTAGTTTGTCGCCGAGTCGAAACACTCGGTGGGTACGTTCACCAATCAAACGATGGTGTGCTGCTTCATGGTAATAATAATCCTTAGGCAAACCGGTGATATGCACCAACCCCTCGATATACATGTCCACCAGTTGAACGAACAGACCAAAACCCGTTACTGAGGCGACAACCCCTTCATATTCTTCACCAACCCGTGACAGCAGGTATTCACACTTGAGCCAGTTATCAACATCCCGGGTTGCCTCATCTGCCCGGCGCTCAGTCATCGAGCATTGCTCACCGCTAGCGGTGAGCAATGCTTCATCGTAGGGGTAAATCTGGCTGGGACGTAACACCGGTGCACCCACAACCTTTTTCGCAGAAGTTGCCCGCGCTTTCCTGCGGATCAAATACCGAATAGCCCTATGTATCAGCAAATCCGGGTATCGCCTGATCGGGGAGGTAAAGTGGGTATAAGCAGGGTAATTCAACCCAAAGTGTCCGTTATTTTCCGGTTCGTAGGCGGCCCGGTTCATGGAACGAAGTATAACGGTCTGGATAACGCTCGCGTCGGGGCGCCCTGCCACTTGAGAGAGCACCCGCTGAAAATCTTTCGGTGTAGGATCATCACCCCCCGGCAGCCCCAGTCCCAGCTCACCGAGAAACTCTCTTAAATTATCTAACTTCTCTTGTCGTGGCCCTTCATGAACACGATAGAGGCCGGGTAATTTATTTTTATCCAATAAGGCGGCAGCACACACATTCGCGCAGAGCATGCACTCCTCGATCAGCTTATGTGCCTCAGTCCGATCAGCAGGAATAATTTGTTGTATCTTCCGTTCGGCATCAAACAGGATTCGTGTTTCCTGTGTTTCAAAATCGATGGCTCCTCTGATATCTCTGGACTGACGTAACTTCAGGTAAAGCTCATAAAGGTGGTCAATATGGCTGACCACTGCATGAAATTGCTTGCGAACACCGCTATTCTTATCCCCTCGCTGGGCTATCATCCCGGCAACCTGTGTGTAGATCAGCCTGGCATGGGAGTGGATAATCCCCTCATAAAACTGAAATTTCGTCACCTGAGCACTACTATCCAATGACATTTCGCAAACCATCGTCAGGCGATCCAGATGAGGATTCAGCGAACAAAGGCCGTTGGATAACTTTTCTGGCAGCATCGGTACGACATGCTGTGGAAAATAGACGGAGTTGCCTCGTTGGTAGGCTTCCCTGTCCAAGGGGCTATCAACCGCCACATAGTGGGAGACATCAGCGATAGCAACATAGAGCTTCCAGCCACCCCTACTACGAGGCTCACAGTAGACCGCATCATCAAAATCACGGGCATCTTCACCATCGATAGTAACAAAGGGTAAATGGCGTAAATCAACTCGGTGTTGAGCATCCTCCTCCGGCACATCACTGGGAATAGCCTCCGCTTCCGACAAGACGGCATCGGGCCAATCACAAGGAATGCCATAATTATGGATGGCAATATCGATTTCCATTCCAGGTGCAAGATGATCACCCATCACTTGAACAATTCGTCCCGCCGGGAGGTTGTGGCGACTGGGCTGACTGGTCACTTCGACGACCACAATTTGCCCGGGCTCTACCTCACCACGCTGATCGGCCGGAATCAAAATATCCTGGATGATCCGGGGGTTGTCCGGGCGGACAAAGTGGATACCGCTTTCAATAAAGAATCGGCCTACCAGCGTCCGAGTTCGGTGTTCCACCACCTCAACAATTGAGGCCTCTGAACGACCACGGCGGTCTATACCGGCTACCCGTACTAATACTTCATCCCCATCCATGACTCGCCGCATCTGACGACTAGACAGGAATAAATCATCACCGCCATGAGCCGGGACCACAAACCCAAACCCTTCAGGATGTCCAATCACCCGGCCTTTGATAAGATTCATTTTATCCAGAGGACCATAGGCATTACGGCGATTACGAACGGTCTGCCCATCACGCTCCATAGCAGCAACACGGCGACGCAGTGCCTCGCGAGCATCATCACTCTGCACATCAAAGGCCTTACAAAGCTCTTCGTAGGTCAGTGGGCCGACACTCTGATGGAGGAAGTCGAGAATATATTCCCGGCTTGGAACCGGGTTATCGTATTTGGCAGCCTCGCGACTGGCAAAAGGGTCTTTATGGATATGTTTTTTCATGAAAGTGCCTGAATACGGCTAATGTTGACTGAAAACCAGAAAATAATGCGCCACTCCTCTCATAAGAACATATTGGCTGTAGATAAACCAAGAACTTATAGCTAAATAGTGGTGACTAAAACCATCGTACCGGCACTTAATACTCAGGTCTTAAAATAAAATAAAATTAAAGGCAGCCACACACCACTTGAAATTAACGGTTTCATTGACTGCGAAATACTACTAAAAAACATGGAACCACTACCATGTAAAGCCATCATCAGGCGCCTCCAACACCTTCCAAAAGCCAAGGAAATCTAAAGTGGGTGTAGAATTCTGGCAACTCCCTACCGCTGCCACCAGAAAACTCCACAAAGTATTAATAAAACTACAGCGACGTAACATTCGAACTGACCTAACAACCTAACCGAGCAGCGTCAATTTTTTATCCAGGTCGCCAAACCCATGAGCCAGACAGTCCAATCCGTCATTAATTTGTCACCCAGGGTAAATTTCGTTAATAATGCCTCTAACATTCAGCAAATGTGGCCAAAGCATGCTGCCTGCGCTTTGGCATACTACTTGCCCTATTCTTGGTAAGTGTACGAAATACAAGAAAATTAATTATGAAAAAAGTTGCATCGATTAAATCTGCCAATATAGCCACCAAAAGTCCGGCCATCGAACCCAATACCGACCAGGACAATCTATTACGACTGACAGAAGGGAGCCTCCTGCAACTGCATCAGCAACTGCAGGGAACACTGGACACTGGCACCCTTATCAATCGCTTCTTTAGTTGGTTAAGTGAACAACAATTGGCAGGTGGGGTTGAATACATTCATCCCGATGAAAACCTTGCGCTATCCGCCGGTACTAAAAAGCACCACCAGGCACACTATGTATTACGTTTGGAGCAACATTATCTCGGCGAAATCACCATCACCAGCCAAAAGCGCTTCATTGAACAGGGGCTGTTTACCCAAGAACAAAGCATAGGTGTTCTGGTTCATTATCTGAAAAATTCTATCGCTCATCAGGCTCTGGAAAAAGTCGCTTTCCACGACTCTCTTACCGGTGTTATGAACCGCACTGCTCTGGATGAGCTACTACCCAAGGAGACCAAACGGGCACAACGCTACGGGTATAACCTGTCTGTATTGATGATCGATATCGATCATTTCAAATCAATCAATGACTGTATCGGACATATGGGTGGCGACCTAATCCTTCAGCAGGTATCACAGGCGATTCAAAGCCAACTTCGAAACTCCGACCTACCCTTCCGCTATGGGGGTGATGAATTCCTACTCATTCTGCCTAACACCCACCTGGAGGGTGCTCACCAGGCTGCCAATCAGATAATGGCCTCTCTCAACAAAGCCATGTCAGAGACTTCCGACCAAGAAGTTTCACCTAAATTGAGTATTGGGGTTGCCTCCTACCAGCACGGCGAAAGTCACGAAGAACTTATCCGCCGCGTAGATATTGCACTCTACGAGGCCAAAAACAATGGTCGTAACTGTATCTTCTAGATTCAGCAGAACCATTCCAGTTCACTGACAGAAAATACAACAGCCCCTCATCTCTAAGGTGAATGGGGCTCAGGTTCTTTTCACCTCAGATTCAAAGCCAGTTTTACTGTTTTTTGTCTTGTGGAATTGACAATCGGCGGCGCCATTACTATAGTTCGCCACCTTCGCAAAAGCAGACACAATGCTTTACGCAGAGCCCAGGTGGTGAAATTGGTAGACACGCTAGCTTCAGGTGCTAGTGCTCGCAAGGGCGTGGAGGTTCAAGTCCTCTCCTGGGCACCATTTTTGAAAATAAA
>JBALWM010000091.1:0-6336 GCA_036960905.1 Porticoccus sp. | reverse complement strand
TCCGTGAAGGCGGTCGTACGGTAGGTGCGGGTGTTGTAGCTAAGATTGTTGAGTAAATAGCTGCGTAATATATTGATTTTAAGCCGAGATGCTTTAGGGTGTCTCGGCTTAGTCATTGAAGTGGTTTTTTAAAAAGGTTTACGCGACAGGCCAGTAGTTCAATTGGTAGAGCACCGGTCTCCAAAACCGGGTGTTGGGGGTTCGAGTCCCTCCTGGCCTGCCAGTCTTACACCTGAATACCTGGTTATTGTGGCCGGGTTTAGCAACAAGGGCGTAGTTCGGAAATGAGTGCGACGATTGAAGAAAATCAGTATCGATTGGATGGCCTGAAATGGTGTGCCGTGGTGCTGTTGATTGCCGGCGCAGTGTATGGCAACTACTACTTTTCTGTAGAGTCGTTGTTCTATCGCGTTGTGGCTATGGTGATTGTCGGGTTGATGGTTGCATTTATTGCCATCAATACTCGCAAGGGTGATGCTTTTAGGTCCTTGCTGCATGGCGCTTACACTGAAGCACGCCGTGTGGTGTGGCCGACTCGTCAAGATCGTAATCAAACCACATTAATGGTGGTTGCCGTGGTGTTGGTGATGTCATTGATCCTTTGGGGTCTCGACTCGCTATTTGGTTGGTTGGCATCAATGGTTATCAGCTAAGAGGTGCAGATGCGCTGGTACGTAGTACATGCCTATTCGGGCTATGAAAAGAAAGTTGCCGCAGCACTGAAAGATCGTATTGCGCTCCATGCTATGGAAGACCGCTTTGGCGACATCCTGGTGCCCACGGAAGAAGTAGTGGAAATTAAGGGTGGCCAGAAACGCACGAGTGAGCGCAAGTTCTTCCCAGGTTACGTGCTGGTTCAGATGGAGTTGGGTGATGATACCTGGCACCTTGTTAAAGAAACGCCCCGTGTGATGGGCTTTATTGGTGGCAAGGCTGATAAGCCGGCACCAATTACAGATAAAGAAGCGGATACAATTCTGCAGCGTGTGCAGGATTCTGAAGATAAGCCACGACCAAAAACTATCTTTGAGGCGGGTGAGGTTGTACGGGTTGTCGACGGGCCATTCAACGATTTCAATGGCGTAGTTGAAGAGGTTAACTACGAGAAAAGCCGAGTTCGAGTATCGGTTTCCATTTTTGGTCGTTCAACGCCTGTTGAGCTCGAGTTTACTCAGGTCGAGAAAGTCTGAGGTATTGATTTTAATGTTGTTGCCTATGGTGGGTGGCGACGGGGAGCCGGCGACGGATTGTACTGCGGATTGTTTAATAGTCCTGGTCAATAGTCCTGAGGCGTTAATACCCATTTAGGAGAAACTAGAATGGCTAAGAAAGTAGAGGCTTATATCAAGCTTCAGGTGGCTGCAGGTAAAGCCAATCCAAGTCCACCCGTAGGCCCCGCATTGGGTCAGCACGGCGTTAACATTATGGAGTTCTGTAAAGCATTTAATGCTCAGACCCAGGGTATGGAATCTGGTGCGCCAGTTCCTGTTGTGATTAGCGTATACAGTGATCGCAGCTTTACCTTCACGATGAAAACGTCGCCTGCCTCTTACCTGCTGAAGAAAGCGGCCGGTATTAAGAGCGGTAGTGGTCGCCCCAACACTGAGAAAGTGGGCAAGGTAACTCGTGCTCAACTCGAAGAGATTGTAACGACCAAGTCGGCCGATCTGACTGCAGCTGATATGGATGCAGCAGTTCGTACTATCGCTGGCTCCGCTCGTTCAATCGGCATTGAAGTGGAGGGTGTGTAAATGGCTAAGTTATCCAAGCGAGTGCGCGCCATTCGTGAAAAAGTTGAAATTGGCAAGCAATACCCTATTGATGATGCGGTTGCACTGCTAAAAGAATTTTCTACCGTCAAATTTGCCGAAGCTGTTGATGTGGCTGTAAATTTGGGTATTGATCCACGTAAGTCTGAGCAGTCTGTGCGTGGTGCTACCACGCTGCCCAACGGTACTGGTAAAGAGGTCCGGGTTGCTGTATTTACTCAAGGTGAATCTGCCGAAGCTGCTAAAGCAGCGGGTGCTGACCTAGTTGGTATGGAAGACCTGGCTGAGCAAATTAAAGCCGGTAATATGGACTTTGATGTGGTCATAGCCGACCCCGCTGCAATGCGTGTGGTGGGTCAGCTGGGACAGGTTCTTGGTCCTCGTGGCTTAATGCCAAACCCAAAAACTGGCACCGTTACTCCAGATGTGGCTACAGCGGTTAAAAATGCCAAGGCTGGACAGGTGCGTTACCGTGCAGATAAAAATGGCATCATCCATGGTGCTATCGGCAGTATTGTTTTTGAAGCTGGTGCTCTGAAGGAAAACCTTGAAGCACTTATTGCAGATCTGAAGAAGTCTAAGCCTGCTTCAGCCAAAGGTGTTTACCTGCAGAAAGTGACTCTCAGTACGACGATGGGTCCTGGCTTGATAATTGATCAGGCTTCGCTAGAAGCCTAGCAGACTGGAGTTTCCTGCGGGAGGCTCTAAACCAAACTTTGGGGTCTGGGTGGCGAGATTGTAGTCCGCGCCCGGGCCGTCAAAGACCGTAGGTGCCCTTCGGGGTCTAATGTGACGTTCAGGTCTCTAGTGGACCGTAGTTGAAAAGAACGCCTACGCAGACGGTGTGACCCGGTTCAGTATTTATTTAACTGGATTTGATCACCGAAATGGCATTAGCTTTTTGTAGGCTGATGTTTAACCGATTGAATGCTCTTTGCGGGGTGTTTAATTAAATCCAGGAGATAATCTCGTGGCATTGAATCTCGAAGACAAAAAGGCGATTGTTGCTGAAGTTAACGAGACTGCTGGCAATGCGTTGTCACTGGTAATCGCTGACGCTCGTGGCGTCAACGTGACGGACATGACGGCACTTCGTGCTCAAGCTCGTGAACAAAATATCGACCTACGTGTCGTTCGCAATACTCTTGCGAAGCGCGCGTTTGAAGGTACTGCGTATGAGTGTGTAGCTGACGTGTTGTCTGGTCCGTCAATATTCGGGTTTTCTATGGAAGATCCGGGTGCTGCGGCGCGCCTATTCAAGGATTTTGCGAAAGCAAATGACGAGTTTGAAGTTAAGGCGCTTTCAGTCAGTGGGCAATTGTTAGACAAAGGGCAAATTGACATGCTCGCCAATCTGCCGACCCTTGAGCAAGCTCTGGGTCAGCTGGCAGGCGTGATGATTGCTCCAGTTGTCAAGTTGGTTCGTACTTTCAACGAAGTGCCTACCAAGGTAACACGTGTTGTAGCAGCCGTTCGCGATCAGAAGCAGGAAGCTGCTTAATCTGGCGTATCGTTTGTTTAAATTTATTTTTTATCAGGAGATTGAGTCATGGCTCTGTCCAAAGATGACATTTTGAATGCAGTTGCTGAAATGAGCGTAATGGAAGTTGTTGAGCTTGTTGAAGCAATGGAAGAAAAATTTGGTGTTTCTGCACAAGCTGCTGTTGCAGTAGCTGCAGCTCCAGCTGGTGGTGGCGAAGCTGCTGCTGCTGAAGAGCAAACTGAATTTGATGTAATTCTGGCTTCTGCCGGTGAGAAGAAAGTAAACGCGATCAAGGCTGTTCGCGCTATCACTGGTCTGGGTCTGAAAGAAGCTAAAGCGCTTGTTGATGGTGCTCCTTCTACTGTTAAAGAAGGCGTTTCCAAGGACGATGCTGAAGAAGCTAAGAAGCAATTGGAAGAAGCTGGCGCCACGGCCGAACTTAAGTAAGTTCGTGCGTAACACGCGAGTTGTCTGATAAGGCGTCAGGCATGGGCTGACGGGTAATATGCCCGTCGGCCTTTTCCTGCTTCTAGTCGAGAGGCTACAAGTTGGAATAAAGACCTTTTTTTATTGTAAATAAAGGCGCGCAGCCGGAAGGCTGACTAAGTGAACGTGCGGGGAATGTGATGACTTACTCATATACTGAGAAAAAACGTATTCGCAAGGATTTCGGCAAATTGCCGCAGGTAATGGAGCTTCCGTACCTTCTTGCGATTCAGCTCGACTCCTATCGGAATTTTACGCAGCCGGGTGTATCCCTAGAAGAGCGGATGAACACCGGTTTGCATGCCGCATTTAAATCTGTGTTCCCAATTGTCAGTTATTCTGGCAATGCGGGTCTGGAATATGTGGACTATAAACTCGGAAAACCAACATTTGACGAGGAAGAGTGTAAGCTTCGCAGTGTGACCTATGCTGCACCGTTGAGGGTGCGCGTGCGCCTGATGATTTATGATAAAGAATCGGGCAACAAGGTCATCAAGGATATTAAAGAACAAGAAGTCTACATGGGAGAAATTCCCCTGATGACAAATAATGGTACCTTTATTATTAATGGTACCGAGCGGGTTATTGTTTCTCAGCTCCACCGTTCGCCCGGTGTATTCTTTGATCATGACAAGGGTAAAACCCACTCCTCCGGTAAGCTGTTGTATTCAGCTCGAATTATTCCTTACCGTGGTTCGTGGCTCGATTTTGAGTTCGACCCCAAAGATTTGCTCTATGTGAGAATTGATCGCCGTCGTAAATTGCCGGCATCTGTATTGTTGCGCGCTCTGGGTTATAGCTCTGAAGAAATGTTGGCTACATTCTTCGAAACCAGCACCTTTAATTTAGGTAAAGATGATACCTGTACGTTGGATCTGGTCCCCTCTCGACTGCGTGGTGATATCGCGGCCTTTGATATAAAAGGTAAGGGCGGAAAGGTTATCGTTGAAGATGGACGTCGTATTACGGCGCGTCATATCCGTCAGCTAGAAAAAGACAAAGTGACCAAGTTAGCCGTGCCTGCCGAGTATTTGTATGGGCGTGCACTGGCAAAAGATTTGGTGGATCCTGCAACAGGCGAGCTTCTGTTGGAGTGTAATGCGGAAATCACGATAGAGGTGGTTGAGCAATTGCGAGCCGCCGGACTCAAGTCCGTCGAGACGATCTACACCAATGACTTGGATTGTGGCTCGTTTATTTCCGATACCCTGCGTATTGATAGTACTCGTACCCAGCTGGAATCTTTGGTTGAAGTTTACCGGATGATGCGTCCGGGTGAGCCACCCACTAAAGAGTCCGCCGAGAACTTGTTTAACAATTTGTTCTTTAGTCTCGATCGTTATGACTTGTCGGCTGTTGGACGGATGAAGTTCAATCGTAGATTGGGCCGTGATGAGGACGTAGGTGAAGGCACCCTTTGTCCTGAAGACATTGTTGATGTCATGAAAGTACTCATCGGTATTCGGGATGGTCAAGGCTCGGTCGATGATATCGATCACTTGGGTAACCGACGGATACGCTCTGTTGGTGAGATGGCAGAAAACCAGTTCCGTATCGGTTTGGTTCGTGTCGAGCGCGCAGTTAAAGAGCGCTTGTCTGTTGCGGAGTCCGATGGCCTGATGCCTCAGGACTTGGTGAATGCCAAGCCCGTTGCTGCCGCCATGAAAGAGTTTTTTGGTTCCAGCCAGTTGTCCCAGTTTATGGATCAGAACAACCCTCTCTCAGAGGTCACCCACAAGCGTCGTGTTTCTGCGCTTGGGCCAGGCGGCCTGACTCGGGAGCGTGCTGGTTTTGAGGTGCGAGATGTTCACCCAACGCACTATGGTCGGGTTTGTCCTATTGAGACACCTGAAGGGCCAAATATCGGTTTGATCAATTCGTTGGCGGCGTATGCTCGCACGAATGATTACGGTTTCCTGGAAACGCCTTATCGCAAGGTGGTGGATAGTAAGGTAACCGATGAGATCGAATACTTGTCTGCGATTAATGAAGCGAGCTACGTGATCGCTCAGGCATCGGCTGCCGTTAATAAAAATGGCAAATTGTCTGAAGATCTGGTTAACGTTCGCCATCAAAGTGAGTTTACGTTTAAGGCGCCAGCAGAAGTCCAGTATATGGATGTATCGCCACAGCAAATTGTATCTGTGGCAGCATCGTTGATTCCATTCTTGGAGCACGATGATGCAAACCGGGCTTTGATGGGATCAAACATGCAGCGTCAGGCTGTACCGACACTGAAAGCTGAGAAGCCATTAGTGGGTACCGGTTTCGAGCGCTATGTTGCCACTGACTCCGGTGTTTGTGTGGTTGCCCGCCGTGGCGGTGTGATTGAAAGTGTTGATTCTAGTCGTGTCGTGGTTCGTGCCAGTGATGCAGAAGTAGAAACGGGTGATGCGGGTGTAGATATCTACAACTTGACCAAATATACCCGTTCAAACCAGAACACCTGTATTAACCAGCGTCCGATTGTAAAGCAGGGTGATTCTATTGCCCGCGGTGATGTTCTTGCCGATGGGCCTTCTGTCGATATGGGTGAGTTGGCCCTTGGTCAGAATATGCGTATCGCATTTATGCCCTGGAATGGTTACAACTTTGAGG
>JBALWM010000090.1:0-6352 GCA_036960905.1 Porticoccus sp. | reverse complement strand
CAGCACTGGGTTATGTGGTGGAAAACCAGTGGCTAGGTTCGGTATTGATGGAGGCGCTTCAGCAGGCGCCCGGTGTTGAGGTTATAGCGCCAGCTCAAGTGACCAGTGTTAAACTCATTCGGGATGGAGTGAAATTATCGTTTTCCGGTTCTGAAGTGAGCGCCAACTTACAGGCAAAGCTACTAGTTGTGGCAGATGGTGCTCAGTCTAGTACGCGAGATATGCTAGGTATTGATGCTACGACCAGGGATTATGGCCAAGTGGCGCTGGTGACGAACATCTCCTTGCAGCAGGATCATCAAGGTGTTGCCTACGAACGTTTTACGGATTCAGGCCCCATGGCTATGTTGCCATTGCAGCCGGTAGAGAATGATTATCGCTCTGCACTGGTGTGGACACTGCCACCAGAGCGCGCGGTTGAGATGATGGAAGCCTCCGACGAGGTATTTTTAGCAGAATTACAGGACCGGTTTGGTCATCGGCTGGGGCAATTTAAGCGGGTAGGCGCTCGTCATAGTTACCCAATTCGTTTGATTACCAGCAATGAACAGGTTCGCAGTCATGTCGTGGTGGTTGGCAATGCTGCCCACTCACTACACCCGGTGGCTGGTCAGGGGTTTAACCTCGCACTGCGGGATGTAGCGGTACTAGCCAATGAGCTGGCAGCATCTGCTAGCGATGATGCTCTAGGTCAGTTATCGGTGCTACAGAACTATCTCAAACAACAACAAGCCGATCAGAAGCAAACAATTTTACTGAGCGATTTATTGCCCAAAGTGTTTGGTATTGATTCGTCCCCCGTCGCCTTGGCCCGAAACCTTGGATTATTGGCGCTGGATACGGTGCCGCTTTTACGCCACCAGTTTGCAAGGCTGGGCATGGGGCTTGGGACGCGTGGAGTACCACAGGTAGCACAAAGAACATCGGTAGCGGAGAGGCAGACTAATGGCTGATCATGAATACGATGTTGTGGTAGCCGGTGCTGGCATGGTCGGGGCGGCATTTGCGGCCTTACTAGCAACCACCGAGCATGGAAAAAATCTCCGGATAGCTGTTTTGGAAGCCCGGCCATTTGAGATGCCGGATCTGTCAGAAAGCTTTGATCCGCGGGTGGTAGCGTTAACGGCATTGTCTCGGAAACTGCTTCAGGATACAGGTGCTTGGGATCAAATTACCGCGCGGCGTGTCTGTCCGTATCAGCGGATGGAAGTGTGGGAAGCAGATGGAACCGGGCACATAGAGTTTGATTGTGCCGAGGTGCGGCAGCCCAGTTTGGGTCACATTGTTGAGAATGCTTTAGTGGTCGAAGCATTGTGGCAGCGGATTGAAGCACTCGAAAACGTCGAGTTACTCTGCCCGGCCACCGTGGTCGGTCTGGAACGACAGGCTCCAAGTTCTGGGGGTTCTGCGAGTTCTGCTAATTCCGGGCGTGTGGCTATTTCGCTGGCCGACGGTTCCATCATCAACACTAAATTGCTGGCTGCCGCCGATGGTGCCCAGTCGAAAGTCCGAGAGCTCTGTGGATTGCAATTACGTCAGTGGGAATATGGCCACCATGCCATTGTCACTACAGTGACCACTGAAAAAAATCATGATTTCACGGCCCGGCAGCGATTTTTACCCGAAGGTCCCTTAGCGTTCTTGCCCTTACAAACAGAAACCGGTGATTGTCATCAGTGCTCCATTGTTTGGTCGCAACAGGCAGATGTCGCCGAACAGCTAATGGCACTTGATGATGAGGCTTTTTGTCAGGCATTGACCCTGGCAGGAGAAGGTTGTCTGGGCAATATTGTGGGCGTGGATAAACGCTACAAAATTCCTCTCAAGCAACGCCATGCTGTTGATTATGTGGTGCCGGGGGTGGCACTGATGGGTGATGCAGCCCACACCATTCATCCCCTGGCTGGGCAGGGTGTAAACCTTGGGTTTCAGGATGTAATCGTCCTGGTCGAAGAAATTGAACGAGCGATCAGCCGTGGGCTTTCTCCCGGTGATATGTGGGCGCTGGGTCGTTATCAGCGTCGCCGTAAGCCGCATAATTTAGGTACTATGGCTGTAATGGAAGGCTTTAAGCGATTATTTGAAAACCAGCCTCTACCCGTTCGGTTATTGCGAAACGATGGGATGAGTGCGGTAAACAGGCTTGGCCCCATCAAGAATTTTATGGTCCGTCAGGCAATGGGGCTTCTTTAAGTTGCCTCTTTAGTTTGAGGTCGATCAGGTTTAGAATTCGCGGCAGTTCAAATAACACAGTTTTTAAGCAACTAAAGGTTTAACCACCTAGGGTGAGGACACAAGAATGAGCGCTACCCCCTCCAATCTGAAATACGCCGCCAGCCACGAATGGGCTCGCGATGAAGGTGACGGTACCGTGACCGTGGGTGTTTCTGACCATGCACAGGATAGCCTGGGTGATGTGGTGTATGTGGAGCTGCCCGAAGTAGGGACTTCATTCTCTGCGGGTGACGAAGCCGGTGTTGTTGAATCCGTAAAAGCTGCCTCAGATATTTATACCCCAGTATCTGGTGAAATCATTGCGATTAATCCGGAACTCGAAGATGCACCGGAAACGATCAACGAATCACCCTATGATGCGGGTTGGTTTTTCAAAATTAAAATGTCTGATCCCTCTGAGCTGGAAAGCTTGCTAGATGCTACCGCCTACGAAGCAGCTGCCGAAGAAGAGTAACTGCTTCAGTATTACCCTGTTACCGTTGGTATTGATGGCTTGGCCACATTAAGTAACGGTAAATTTTACAAAGGTAAACAGGCACACTATTTTTAAGGTTGCTCAATTAGGCAGCCTTTTTTATTTTCTACCCTCTAAATGGCCAGCCAGGAGAGATCATGTCCACCTCATCCCACTTGTCGCTGCGACTCAAAAAAGGTGCCGACCGGCGGTTACGCGCGGGCCACCTGTGGGTGTACAGCAATGAGGTCGATATTGTCGCAACCCCACTCAAGATAATGCCTGTTGGCAGTGAGGTAGTGGTAGAAGATGCCGGTGGAAAATTTGTGGCCATGGCCACCGTGAATCCCGCGGGCTTAATCTGTGCGAGGCTATACACCAGAGAAAAGAGTGCTGGCGAGCAGGGGAGAGGGCTGGATCAACCGCTAATCGTTAGTCGTCTACAGCAAGCATTACAGTTTCGTGAGGCCTATTTTTCAAAACCCTATTATCGCGCCATTTTTGGTGATTCAGATTTATTGCCAGGGTTAGTGGTAGACCGCTTTGGTGATTATTTATCGGCACAGTTAACCACTGCCGCCATGGATCAACGCCGTGATGTGGTGATCGCCGCGCTGGATGAGGTGTTCTCTCCCAAAGGTATCGTGTTTAGAAACCAAGGGCCGTTCCGCCAGATGGAGGGCTTGCCCGAAGCCGTCGAAGTGGCTGCGGGAGATGTGCCTGAATTGGTTGAGTTGGAAGAAAACGGCACACGTTTTCTGGCGCCAGTCATGACCGGCCAAAAAACTGGGTGGTTTTATGACCACCGAATCAATCGTCAACAGTTACAACACTTATCCAAAGACAAAACAGTTTTAGATGTCTACAGCTATGTGGGTGGCTGGGGTGTTCAGGCTGCGACAGCCGGTGCCAAAGCTGTAACCTGCGTGGATGTTTCTGGTGATGCATTAGATCTGGCACAACAAAATGCTGAATTGAACCAGTACAGCGGCCAGTTTTCTTGCTTACAGGGCAAAGCCAATGACATCATGAAAGCCCTAATCGATGCAGGGCAAACCTTTGATGTGGTGGTGCTAGACCCACCGGCTTTTATTAAGCGTAAAAAAGATCAACGTCAGGGTGAAAAAGCTTATCATCAGGCCAATCAGTTGGCGTTAAGGTTATTGGCTCCCGGTGGTATATTGGTGTCAGCATCCTGCTCCATGCATTTACCCCAACAAACACTCATGGACGTGGTGAAAACGGCGGGGGCACATCGCCACCGTCAGTTACAAGTATTCTCCATTGGCGGGCAGGGGCCAGACCACCCCATACATCCGGCCATACCGGAGACAAATTATTTAAAGGCAATTTTTGCCAGAGATCTTCAGAATTAGCAGGGCACTTATAATGTACACAAATGAAATATTGGAAGAAATTAAGTTATTAAACCAATTTGACCTTTCATCGACCTCAAGGGGTATCAAGGTTCATGCTCATGAAGCCTCAGACGAAGCCGTTGCGGCGGCAAAGCGACTTTTTGATAAGGGTTTAACCGACCTTGTTGATGGCGGCTACCTCACGGAGTTGGGTCTGGTAGCAGCGGGCCATGCACAAAGCCTGGCGCGGATACTGTCGGCGTAGCGCTTGCCCAAGAGGGCATGCAGTCAGAAGGCGCTATGACAAGAGCGCCATCACAAGACTGCTTCAAATAACTCCAGCTTGGGTGGGCCGGCATAAATACCCTCAGAGGTTTTCCCCGCCCCGGCATGGGCTTTACGAAAAGCCTCTGAGTGAGTCCAGTCTTCAAAAACAGCTCGGCTTTCCCAAACAGAATGTGAAGTAAACAGCGTGATGCCATCTTCGTTTTTTCCGCGTAACAGGTTGAATGACTTAAAGCCCGGTACGTCATTCAAAAACGAATCACGGCTGCGCCATACTTCAATAAAATCTTCTTCCCGTCCTTCATTTACCTGAAAGCGATTCATTGCCAAATACATAATTTCACCTTGTACATAATAGTTTCACATCATAGATAACAGCTGGTGATTATCGAGTAGTGGCACTGAATATCAAGATTTGTTTCCAAGGCTGTTGGGTGGTTGAAAGAAAAATGAGGGTGGTACAGCAGGGGGCAGAAGATTAAAGGTCGGTGTAAAAACCGACTCTGCGCTCTCAAGCAGGTGGGTTATCCGTTCATTAACCCCCGGCTTATATTGCCTTTGAATATTGACCCACTCTGTGAAAATTAAAGTTAAAAATTTGTAACTAGTTGTTTTATAACAATACTTTGACATTGAGTTGGTTGGGCGCTAATAACGCAAAGGTTGATTTTTGTACGCTTACTATTCAAAATAGCGACCGTAAAATAGCACTATTTCTTGCTGTGTAATCCAAAGCAAATTCCAAAAATCGAGTGTAACGATGAGAAGAAAGAAGATTAAAGACCCCTCCATTCAACCGATGTTCCCAATTGGTTCAGAGGCAGGGCGAGAGGACCAGGAGAAACGGCGGGCGCGTATTCGAAAAATAGAAGAGGATGCAGCCCTAAAGATTTTTGTACCGTTCTCCGTCAATATGGAACAACGCAAGGCGGCAATAAAGCTTCGCTCTCAAGGCAAAAATATTGTGAGCGGATTTCCTGAACAGGTTCCCAATTTCGGTGAACTCGGGTGCACGCTTCAGTTGGTCGAGGAAGATGGTGAGTTTGTCGTCAGGCCCGTCTCTGCTTAGAGTGTTGTGACGTAATAGTGCTTATTGGCGCGTAGCGACACGAAAAAGCTTCAAACAAAGGACACCAAACAAAGAGCAGAGACAATGGAAAGCCAATTCGCCGCGTGCCATTAACGTGAAAGACTGTAACCAGTGTGGGAAATGTTGCATCAAATACAGCAACGGCGGCCTATCCGCATCACAAAGTGAAATAGAACTGTGGGAGATTTTTAAGCCCGATATTTACCAATACGTCAGCGATGGAAAAATCTGGGTAGACCCAAAAACCGGCGAACAAATAGAGCGGTGCCCTTGGTTACGGAAGGAACCGAATCAAGAAAAATATACCTGTGATATTTATTACGACCGCCCCGATGATTGTAAATTCTACCCGGTAACCATTGAGCAAATGACCAAGGATGAATGCGAGATGCTAGAAGCTCAGGACATGGCTAAGCCGAAACAAGCACAGATTGTACTGGATAAACTCATGGCGGATAGCCGCCCTGCTTGTGAGTAGAGCGTTTAGATTCCTTTGATCAGGCCTTTTTTGCTACGATGGCGACCGAAATAAGTAGTATCTGATACTCCTTGCTTTAGACCCTGCTTATTTTTGTGCCCTAACATTCATAATACAAACCTAATGCCGAGTATCGATATGAGTACATATAGAACCAAAGGACAAGCAAACACTCAGTCACTGCAAATGCCAAAAGGCTCAGCAGCAGGGCGTGAGGATTCGGAGAAACATCGGGCGCGAATCAAAGAAATTAATGCTCGCGCAGCCCAAAAGATTTTTGTACCGTTCTCCGTCGATATGGAACAACGCAAGGCGGCAAGACAGCTTCGTTCACAAGGAAAAAATTTAGTCTGTGGAACCCCTGGACAAGAACCGGATTTTGCGTTGCTAGGCTGTTTTCTTCAGTTGGTTGAAGAAGATGGTGAGTTTGTTGTCAGGCCCACGTTTTAATG
>JBALWM010000089.1:0-6398 GCA_036960905.1 Porticoccus sp. | reverse complement strand
CAGCTATGGCTATTGATGTCCCTGCTGATATATCCTCCGCAACCTTCTATATGGTGGCCGCATCTATTGCCCCTGAGTCAGATATCCTTTTGCCCCACGTTGGTATAAACCCAACGAGGATCGGGGTGATCAATATTTTGCAAATGATGGGGGCTGATATTCAGTTGTCTAATCAGACTGAAGTAGGTGGAGAGCCAGTAGCAGATATTCGGGTGCGTTATGCACCACTGCATGGTATTGAAATACCTGAAGACCAAGTGCCGTTAGCTATTGATGAGTTTCCGGCACTATTTGTGGCAGCTGCCTGTGCTGAGGGGCAGACGGTGCTCACTGGGGCAGAAGAATTGCGAGTAAAGGAAAGTGACCGTATTCAGGCCATGGCGGACGGGTTGAAAATACTCGGTGTGGATGCGACACCAACAAATGATGGAATTATTATTAATGGTGGGCCAATGGGCGGTGGTGAAGTCGATAGTGTTGATGATCATCGCATTGCCATGTCCTTTGCTGTGGCGGCGCTTAGAGCCCAGGACGATATCCTGATTAGAAATTGTAATAATGTGGTGACATCATTCCCTGGTTTTGTGGCGTTGGCTAACCAAGCAGGGTTGAAGGTGGTCGAGGAAGTACGATGACTGATAAACAAATCCCCATCATTACTATCGATGGTCCCAGTGGTTCAGGTAAGGGCACGGTTTGTCAGTTATTGGCGACTAAGCTGGGGTTTCATTATCTTGATAGTGGTGCACTGTACCGCTTGCTGGCCCTCGCAGCCAAGCGACATGGGGTAACGCTGGATAATGTTGAGTCGCTGGCAGTTCTGGCGGCCCATATGGATATTTCATTCAATACCTTTGAAGACGGGATACCTTCAAAGGTATTGCTGGAGGGGGAAGATGTTTCGTCGCTAATCCGTAATGAGAGTGTAGGTTCTGATGCCTCTCTTGTAGCGGCATGCCCAGAGGTTCGGGCAGCTTTATTACAGCGTCAAAGGGCCTTTGCGGTAGCGCCAGGTTTGGTAGCTGATGGTCGAGATATGGGGACTGTGGTCTTTCCCGAGGCAGATGCCAAAATTTTTCTCACCGCCAGCCCGGAGGAGCGTGCTGAAAGGCGCTATAAGCAGTTGATAGATAAAGGGGAAAGTGTTAGCCTTGCCGCCCTCGTTGAACAGGTCCAAAAACGGGATGAGCGGGATATGAACCGCACTATCTCTCCTTTGGTTCCAGCGGCTAACGCGGTGGTATTGGATAGTTCCGAAATGACCATTGACGAGGTATTGCACTCAGGGCTAGAAATTGCCATTAAAAATGGTATCCAGCCACAGCAATAAGATGGGTTACGCGGTGTCGATCCAGAAATGCACCTTGTTAGCCTGAAATTAATAGCCCGCATAGCTGGTAATGCGGTTAAGAGTCAATGACCTAAAAGCTAATGCTTAATAGATGTTGACTCACATTCCTACAGGTACACCTCCATGAGCGAAAGCTTCGCAGAATTATTTGAAGAAAGTCTAAAAACCGTTGAAATGATCAATGGCGCTATCATAACTGGCGTTGTGATGGACATTGATAAAGACTGGGTAACAGTACACGCCGGCTTAAAATCCGAAGGTGTCATTGCCAAGAGTGAGTTTTTCGACGATAACGGCGAATTAAGCCTTGAGATTGGTGACGAAGTACAAGTTGCCCTTGAAGCGGTAGAAGATGGCTTTGGTGCCACTCGCCTTTCCCGTGAAAAAGCCCGCCGTGCTGAATCTTGGATTGAGCTTGAAGCGGCCCATACTGCTGAAGAAGTGGTTATCGGTATTATCAGCGGCAAAGTCAAAGGTGGTTTTACTGTCGATGTGAATGGCCTACGTGCTTTCCTCCCAGGCTCATTAGTAGATGTACGCCCGATTCGCGACACTGCTCACTTGGAAAACAAGCCGCTTGAATTCAAAGTTATCAAGCTGGATCAGAAACGTAATAATGTGGTGGTATCCCGCCGTGCAGTGATGGAGCAAGTCAACACCGAAGAGCGTGATGAGCTGCTGGCCAAGCTGGAAGAGGGTATTAGTCTTAAAGGTATCGTTAAGAATCTTACTGACTACGGTGCATTTGTTGATTTGGGCGGTATTGATGGCTTGTTGCACATCACGGACATGTCTTGGAAGCGTATCAAGCATCCAAGTGAAATCGTGAATGTTGGCGATGAGATTGATGTCAAAGTGCTGAAGTTCGATCGCGAGCGTAGCCGTGTATCTCTGGGCATGAAGCAAATGGGTGAAGATCCTTGGGCAAGTATTTCAGGTCGTTATCCTGAAGGTGCTCGCGTCAAGGCGACTGTTACCAACCTGACAGATTATGGTTGTTTTGCAGAGTTAGAAGATGGTGTTGAAGGCCTGGTTCACGTCTCTGAAATGGATTGGACTAACAAGAACATTCATCCCTCCAAAGTTGTTCAGTTGGGCGACGAAGTAGAAGTGATGATTCTGGATATCGACGAAGAGCGCCGTCGTATCTCCCTGGGTATCAAGCAGTGCTTTATGAACCCATGGGACGAGTTTGGTACCAAACATGCCAAGGGTGAAAAAATCACTGGCAACATCAAGTCCATTACCGATTTCGGTATCTTTATCGGTCTCAATGGCGGTATTGATGGATTGGTTCACCTCTCCGATATTTCCTGGAATGAGACTGGCGAAGAAGCCGTTCGTAATTTCAAGAAAGGTGATGAGGTTGAGACAGTTATATTGTCTATCGACCCAGAAAGAGAGCGTATTTCTTTGGGTATGAAGCAGCTATCTGATGATCCTTTCACTAACTACACGACTGAAAATGACAAAGGTACCATTGTCACTGGTGTTGTTAAGGAAGTGGATGCCAAGGCAGCGATTATTACCTTGAGTGGCGAAGTGGAAGGGCAATTAAAAGCGTCCGAAATTTCACGCGAGAAAGTGGAAGATGCCAGTAATGTAATGAAAGTTGGTGATGAAGTTGAGGCTAAAATCATTAATGTGGATCGTAAGAACCGCACGATCAGCCTTTCCATCAAAGCTAAGGACGTTGCCGAAGAGAAAGCTGCGATTAAAGAGCACCGTAAGTCAGAGGTAGATAGTGTTGCTCCGACAACAATTGGTGATTTAATCAAAGCTCAGATGGACACGAAAGAGAAGTAATGCTTAGATTAGGGGTAATGGAAACATTACCCCTTTCTATTTAATAGTCAGATACTTATGACAAAATCAGAATTAATAGACCATATTGTTACCCAGCAGGATCAACTTCCCCCAAAGGATGTTGAGCTTTCTGTGAAAATGATTCTGGAGAGAATGACCCAGTCTCTGGTGAACAATAACCGTATCGAGATCAGAGGTTTTGGTAGTTTTTGTCTTCACTACCGTGCGCCTCGTGTGGGGCGCAACCCAAAAACAGGTGATTCAGTAGAGCTGTCGGGTAAATCTGTTCCCTATTTCAAACCAGGAAAGGAACTCCGGGAAAGAGTGAATAGCAGTCTCAATGATGACTGATCTCTTCCTGTGATATTGATGATTTAGATAAATCGCGGCTAATGGTTATGAGTTTGGTTACAATAAACGGCAAGTCGTTTGACTTGCCGTTTTTTTGTGCGTGGGGACTTATATGATGTTGTTAAAAAAGCTTTGGTGGATGCTGGTTGCAATAGTCGCTGTCTGGCTGGGTATCTGGGTTGTATTTGATAACCCTGATCCCATGGCTTTCCACCTATTCGGTTTTGATTTGGGGCTTCTACCGGGTGGCCTTTTGTTGTTAGCTACATTTTCAATCGGCTGTATAGCGGGGTTGATTTTCAGTTTTCCCGCGTTGGCCAGGTTGAGGCGTCGTGTCAATGTATTGAATAAGCAGCTGATCAAGTCGAAAGTGTCCGATGTGAATAATCATGGGGCTGCAAAGCAGGGTTAGCAATATTGAGTTATGCCTGAAATCCTTTACATTCTTATTGCGCTTTTATTCGTACTTGTATGGGTTGCAGGGCGGGCCAATGGTTTGCGTCAGCCGAGAAAAGAATCAACGGGTGAGCTGGCGAAGCATTATTTTCAAGGCATTAATTTTCTGCTCAATGAGCAACCCGATCAGGCTATAGATACATTTATACGTTCAGTAGACGTTACGCCTCATACACTGGAGACTCATCTGGCGCTGGGTAACCTGATGCGTCAGCGTGGCGAAGTAGACAGGGCGATTCGGGTTCACCAGAATTTGCTTTCCCGTCCCAGCCTCAACCAGCATCAACTTAGCCAGGCTCACTTTGAGTTGGGCCGTGATTTCCTCAAGGCCGGGTTATTGGACAGAGCGGAGCGATTGTTTCTCGACCTAGTGGAGGATACATCCGGTAATTTTAGACAAGAGTCATTACGTCATCTGGTGCAGATTTATAGGGATGAAAAGGAATGGGAGAAAGCCATTCGTGCCGCAGGGATGATGCAAAAGAATTTGTTTGGGCGAGCTAATAAGAATTTGGACATTGAGCAAGCTCATTTTTGTTGTGAACTGGCAAGGCAGAGTAAGGATAAAGGTGATCTTCTTGGCGCCAGACGTCACCTTAGAGCAGCCTTGCGGTTTAATAAAAATTCAGCCAGAGCGAATATTCTGTGGGGAGACCTAGAAATGAGTGCGCTCAATTATCAGGCGGCACTCAAATATTACTGTATGGCCCCCCAACAGCAGGCTGATTGCCTTCCTGAAGTGTTGGGTAGCGTCAGGCAGTGTTACAGCAATTTGGATGATCAGGAAGGGTTGTTTAAACGGTTGAGTGCTTGGTTAAAAGAGTATCCTGGTACCAGTGTTTTACAGTCATTAGTGGACGTCATCCGTAAACGGGATGGTGAAAATGAGGCCGCACTTTTTTTGGGTGAATCTTTGACAATCAACCCTTCTATCAAGGGGTTGAGCACTCTGCTTGATATTCGAATTCGTAACAGTCAGGGTGTGATCAGAGACAATCTATCTCTGTTGCAAAATGTATTAGAGGAGTTGGCCCATCGTCAGTCTAATTACCGGTGCCTACAATGTGGGTTCAAGGGAGCCCAGTTGCACTGGTTATGCCCACAATGCAAAAACTGGGAAACCATTAAACCTATTCGAGGGTTAGAAGGTGAGTAGCCGTTACTTTCATCACCGGCTCTTAGAAAAACGGAGAAAGAGAACACTCAATGAACCATAGTAATTCCAATATTATTGTAGCGTTGGACTACAACAATGTATCAGAGGCAAACCGCTTTGTAGATTCAGTTTCACCTGAGCTTTGTAAGCTGAAAGTGGGCAAAGAGCTATTTACTCTGGCGGGACCACAATTTGTTACGGGGTTGGTGAGCCAGGGGTTCGATGTTTTTCTTGATCTGAAATTCCACGATATTCCCAATACTGTTTCAAAGGCAGTGAAAGTTGCTGCTGACCTGGGTGTCTGGATGACAGATGTGCATGCATCCGGTGGCCGGCGAATGATGGAAGGTGCCCGTAACATTCTTGAGCAGAATGGCAATGATATGTTACTAATAGCCGTGACGGTTCTCACCAGTTTTGCCAAAGAAGACCTTGTTGAGGTCGGTATCAATTGTACACCCGAAGAGCAGGTGCATAGATTAGCGGCCCTGGCTAAATCTTCAGGTATGGATGGTGTTGTATCTTCAGCAATGGAGGCATCGGGGCTTCGTCAGGCTTTAGGTAATGATTTTTCCTTGGTCACACCAGGTATTCGTCCGGCTTCTGCTACAGGGGATGATCAGCGTCGCGTGGTGACACCTGCACAGGCTATGGCCAATGGCAGTAACTACTTGGTGATTGGTCGTCCTATCACCCAGTCTGAAGATCCAGTAGAAACACTACTTGATATCAATCGGGAAATTTTGCAAGATTAGCTACAGCGGCACAGGGTGTGCCGTGTATTAAAGAAATGGAGTGCCTTTAGGCACAAGGAGTTCGATATGCAACAGGTAAAATTCTTTACCAAAATCCTTTTACTTTCTCTTGTTTCTATACTGCCAGCTTGGCAGGCAACTGCTTTTGCGGAAGCTGCTGATACATCAGCTTCAGTTCAGCAAATGACGACCGTCAATATTAATACCGCTACTGCAGAGGCTCTTTCCAATGCGTTGAGCGGTGTTGGTATGAGACGTGCTGATGCTGTTGTAGCCTATAGGGAGGCTAACGGGGTGTTTACATCTACAGGTCAGCTGTTGAATGTGAAGGGGATAGGTGAAAAAACATTAGAGAAGAACCGGGATCGAATTGTGTTGGAATAATTTGCTTTGTGATCCATTGAAAAGGTCAGCCATATGGCTGACCTTTTTTATAGCTAAAAAAAAGGGCTGCATTGCTGCAACCCTTTTCTATATATGGCTCCGCCTGCTGGGCTCGAACCAGCGACCCAATGATTAACAG
>JBALWM010000088.1:2521-6443 GCA_036960905.1 Porticoccus sp. | reverse complement strand
AATTTAGTCATGTATTCTAACATTCTTGTCATGTGACGACAATGCAACAATGATGTTTTATAACCACTAATAATATTAGTTATCAGCGCATCAGCCAGATAGAAATATCCATAATAAGCAGAGAGACCAGCTGAGATACAGCCTGAACATCTGCTAGAATACGCGCCTTTCTATAACATCAATAACTAGCTCTAACAGCAGCAAAATGGAAGACACTTTGAATAATCGGCAAGCTCGTATCGATGCCCTTCACAAGGCAGCCCGTAACCGTATTTTAATTCTGGATGGAGCCATGGGCACCATGATCCAGTCTCACAGGTTTACTGAGTCTGATTATCGTGGAGAACGCTTTGAGAACTGGTCTCAGGATGTGGGAGGTAACAACGACCTGCTATCCCTGACTCAACCCGATGTTATCCGCGATATACACCGCGTTTATCTCGAAGCTGGCGCCGATATTATCGAGACCAATACGTTTAATGCTACCTCTGTCTCTATGGCAGATTACGGTATGGAGTCGTTGGTTCGTGAACTCAATGAGGCAGGCGCTAAACTTGCCAGAGAAGCCTGTGACAATATAACCACAGCTGACCGTCCTCGCTGGGTCGCAGGCGTTCTTGGGCCTACCAGCCGCACGCTGTCTATTTCACCAGATGTTAATGATCCCGGTGCCCGTAATACTAGCTTTGATGAACTGGTAGAAACCTATATTGATGCCACAGAAGGGCTAATTGCCGGTGGTGCAGACATTATTCTGATCGAGACGATCTTTGACACTCTCAATGCCAAGGCAGCCATTTTTGCCGTGCAACAAGTGTTTGAAACTCAGGGTCACATACTGCCCATCATGATTTCTGGCACCATAACTGATGCCAGCGGTCGGACGTTATCGGGCCAAACCCCAGAAGCTTTTTGGAATTCCCTGGCCCATGCTAGACCTTTTTCTATCGGGCTTAACTGTGCACTGGGTGCCAAAGAACTGCGACCACATATTGAAGAATTGTCACGGCTTACCGACACCTTGGTTAGCGCACACCCTAATGCGGGATTACCGAATGAATTTGGGGAGTATGACGAGACGGCCGAAGAAATGGCCGCTATTGTCGGTGAGTTTGCACAAAGTGGACTAGTTAACATTATCGGCGGCTGCTGTGGCACCACCCCTGAACATATCCGTACGATCGCCAAAGCCGTATCCGAATACAAAACACGGCAGATACCCGTGCTAGAACCGGCCTGTCGACTTTCTGGACTAGAGCCATTCAATATCACCACTGATTCTCTGTTTGTGAACGTGGGTGAGCGCTGTAATGTCACGGGTTCAGCTAAGTTCAAGCGGCTGGTTCTCGATGATGATTACGACACGGCTCTCGAAGTGGCCCGACAGCAAGTGGAAGATGGCGCGCAGATTATCGATATCAATATGGATGAAGGCATGCTTGATGCCGTTCATGCCATGACCACGTTCCTTAAGCTAATTGCCTCAGAGCCCGATATTTCGCGTATTCCATTGATGATCGATTCCTCAAAATGGCACGTGATCGAAGCTGGTCTAAAGTGGGCTCAGGGTAAATGCATCGTCAACTCCATCAGCCTGAAAGAGGGTGAAGAGCCCTTTGTCGAGCAGGCCAAACTGTGCCTACGATACGGCGCAGCTGTAGTCGTGATGGCTTTTGATACTCAGGGACAAGCAGACAATCTGGAGCGCCGAAAAGAAATTTGTCAGCGCAGTTATGACATTTTGGTTAAGCAGGTGGGATTCCGTCCTACCGATATCATCTTCGACCCTAATGTATTCGCCGTGGCCACCGGTATTGATGAGCACAACAACTATGCCATGGACTTTATTGAGGGTGCTCGATGGATTAAACAAAATTTGCCGGGGGCACTGATTTCCGGTGGAATCAGCAATGTTTCATTCTCCTTCCGCGGGAACAATCCGGTTCGTGAAGCCATTCACTCTGTCTTTCTGTTCCATGCTATCCAGGCTGGTTTAAGCATGGGCATCGTTAATGCCGGGCAGCTCGCGGTCTACAGTGATTTGTCTGAGGAACTCCGTGAAAAAGTGGAGGATGTCATCCTAAATCGTCACCAACAAGGCACTGAAAACCTTGTCGAAATAGCCGAGAAATACCGTGGCGATGGTTCAACCGAAGACAGAAAAGTTGATCTGGAATGGCGAAGCTGGCCCGTAGCGAAACGACTAGAACATGCTCTGGTCAAAGGTATCACCACCTATATAGAGGAAGATACAGAAGCTGTCCGCCTACAGGTTGAACGCCCTCTTCATGTGATTGAAGGTCCGTTAATGGACGGGATGAATGTGGTCGGCGATTTATTTGGTGCCGGCAAAATGTTTCTACCCCAGGTCGTCAAATCTGCACGTGTAATGAAACAGGCCGTCGCCCACCTACAGCCCTATATTGAAGCTGAAAAGGAAGATGGTGCTAAAGCGAATGGCAAAATCCTAATGGCCACGGTTAAAGGTGACGTGCACGATATTGGCAAAAATATTGTGGGTGTGGTGTTGGGGTGCAACAACTATGAGGTCATCGACTTAGGCGTCATGGTGCCCGCCGAGAGAATCATCGAAACAGCCATTAAAGAAAATGTCGATATTATTGGTCTTTCAGGGCTTATCACACCCTCACTGGATGAAATGGTTCATGTCGCCAGCGAACTTGAGCGGCAGAAACTCAACTTTCCATTGTTAATTGGCGGTGCAACTACCTCCAAAGCGCACACCGCTGTCAAAGTTGACCCTAACTACCATCTGAATCAGTCCATCTATGTCTCCGATGCATCCCGGGCCGTAGGCGTAGTCAGTAAGCTACTGAGCCACGAGCACAGAGACGCCTTTGTGGCTGATATTCAGCAGGAGTATGTAGAGGTACGCAAGCGTACCGCCAACCGTAAACCTCGCGGTACCACCCTGCCCTACGCTGAAGCCAAAAATTCAGGCCCCAAAATAGATTGGCAGAATTACACACCACCCATACCAGTCACCACTGGAGTACATATACTCGATGACTACCCACTGGATGTATTGGTCGACACTATCGACTGGACACCATTCTTTATTACTTGGGAGTTAGCAGGTAAATACCCCAAGATTCTTAGCGATGAAAAAGTGGGCGAAGCTGCGCGCGACTTATTTAATGATGCTCAGCTAATGCTTAAAACGCTAGTTGATAAAAAGCTTATCAAGGCACGGGCTGTATTCGGGCTGTGGCCCGCCAACACCGTCAATACGGACGACATTGAAGTCTATGCCGATGAATCCCGAAATCAGGTGCTATCTACGCTGCACCAGATTCGCCAACAAACCCGCAAACAAGGGGCTACCGATGAACTAGTATCCTTGGCCGATTTTATTGCGCCAAAGGATACGGGCATTACCGACTATGTGGGCGCCTTCGCCGTCACTACCGGCATAGGCGTTGATGAGTTAGCTAAAGGCTATGAAGCCAAAGGTGACGATTACAGCAGCATTATGGTGAAAGCTTTAGCTGACCGCCTGGCTGAAGCCTTCGCCGAGCACTTACATCAGAGGGTTCGGAAAGAATTTTGGGGCTATGCCAACGATGAAAGTCTGGATAACGAATCTCTGATCAAAGAACAATACAGGGGTATTCGACCTGCACCCGGCTACCCATCTTGTCCTGATCACAGCGAAAAACAGTCCTTATTTTCACTGTTAGATGCCACCAACAATGCACAGATATCGCTCACCGATAGCTTTGCCATGATGCCCGCAGCATCAGTCAGTGGCTGGTATTTTTCTCATCCACAAGCGAAATATTTTAATACGGGTAAAATCCAGCGAGACCAGCTGGAGAGCCTGGCCCAACGTAAGGGTATACCAACCGAGCAACTGGAGCGTTGGCTGAGGCCAATTTTGGAAGACTAGTGTTGAATGAAT
>JBALWM010000088.1:0-2421 GCA_036960905.1 Porticoccus sp. | reverse complement strand
CGAGCAACTGGAGCGTTGGCTGAGGCCAATTTTGGAAGACTAGTGTTGAATGAATTTGCTATGAGTGGACCTAGCAATGAATGAACCTGATGACGAAAAAAAACCCAACTTTTGGCAAATTGTCTTCAGCACGCTGGCGGCCTTTTTTGGTGTGCAGAGTAATAAAAATCGCGAACGCGATTTCAAGTATGGCAATATTTATGTCTATATCGTCTCAGGACTGATATTCACCATTATTTTTATTTTCACAGTGGTCTCTGTTGTCAAACTTGTTCTTCACAATGCAGGAATGTAACCAAAATCCATCATTGATATAAACACTCAGCCAATGAAACTCAAATAAAAAAGGCGGTCTAAAAGACCGCCTTTTTTATTAATAATCTAAACCTACTGGTTACTAACCCAGAACACAGCAGTGGTAACGATAAGACAAACAGCAACAAGTGCGACAAAAGCATCTGCACAGCTGTCACTATTTTCTTGTTCTTGAGCAATTACTTCATTAGACATGTTTTATAACCCTCATTAACAGCTGAAAATCGGCGGCCGGGATTGTACCAGTAACGTTTTATATTGTCCCCCTTTAAAGACCCGCTCACATTACTTGTTATGCCTTAACCTAATGATCATATAGAGAAAAAGTTTTAACCAATGGGACAAGGCGCGCTATTATCTGTGCCCCACTGACAAGGGGCATTATTCCCTGTAGAATTCGCGCCTTTCTGTCACTCAACGCATTAGAAACCCTACAATTTATGTACGTATATAACGAACACGACCAGAAGATTATCGAGGAACGCGTTGCACAGTTTCGCGGCCAAACAGACCGTTACTTGGCTGGCGAACTCGCTGAAGATGAGTTTCTTCCCCTGCGCCTCCAGAATGGTCTCTACATCCAACGTCTGGCGCCCATGCTGCGTATTGCCGTTCCCTATGGCCTGCTCAACTCTAAGCAGTTTCGCAAGTTGGCCCATATTGCCCGTACTTACGACAAGGGTTACTGTCACATCACCACTCGCCAGAATATCCAGTTCAATTGGCCACGGCTGGAGGAAGTGCCAGACATTCTAGCTGAACTTGCAGAAGTTCAAATGCACTCCGTACAAACCAGTGGTAACTGTATTCGTAATACCACATCAGACCAGTTTGCTGGTGTTGCTCAAGATGAACTTGAAGACCCTCGCCCCTGGTGTGAAATTATCCGTCAATGGTCTACTTTCCATCCGGAATTTGCCTTCCTGCCCCGTAAATTCAAGATTGCCGTATGTGGTACCAAAGGGGATCGCGCAGCCATTCAGGTCCATGATATCGGCCTTCAAATTGTAAAAAATGATGATGGCGAAATGGGCTTTAAAGTATTGGTCGGTGGCGGGTTGGGTCGCACCCCGGTAATTGGTAGTGTCATCCGTGAATTCCTTCCCAAGGAGCACCTGCTCACTTATCTGGACGCTATCCTTAGGGTCTACAACCGTCACGGCAATAGGGATAACAAATACAAGGCTAGAATCAAGATTCTGGTACGTGCCTGGAAACCTGACGTATTTGCTCATGAAGTAGAAGCTGAGTGGGATAACATCAAGGACACACCGTCTACCCTGACAGATGAAGAAATCAATCGTGTGAAAGGGTTCTTCACAGCACCTAATTACCAATCGTTAGATGACGGCGAAGCAGAGATAGAACTTAAGGAACTTTCTGACGAAAATATTGCTTTTGGCAAATGGTTACAAAGAAATATTACTGTCCACAGGGTCCCTGGCTATGCTGCTGTTACCCTGTCACTGAAACCAACTGGCGTGGCGCCAGGAGATGTCACTGACGTACAGTTAGAAGTCGTTGCTGATCTTGCTGACCAGTACTCGTATGGTGAAATTCGTGCCACACACAACCAAAATTTAGTACTGGCTGATGTGAAAAAGTCAGACCTATTTGAACTGTGGCAGAAAGCCAAAACTGGTGGTTTTGCCACACCGAATATTGGCACACTCACGGATATGATTTGCTGTCCCGGCGGTGACTTTTGTTCCTTGGCCAATGCCAAATCGATTCCAATCGCCGAAGCCCTGCAGCGTAAATTTGATGACATGGACTACGTTTATGATCTCGGTGATCTGTCATTGAATATCTCAGGCTGCATGAATGCCTGTGGGCACCACCATGTGGGCAATATTGGGATCTTGGGTGTTGATAAGAAAGGCGACGAGTTTTACCAAGTTCAGCTGGGCGGCAGCTCTGATAGCGATGCCACTCTCGGCAATGTCCTTGGACCTTCCTTTGGGCGAGAAGAAATGCCTGGAGTTATCGAGAAAATTCTCGATATTTATGTTGAAAACCGCAATGGTGATGAGTTATTTATAGACACTTACCGCCGTATTGGACTCACCCCTTTCAAGGAGAGCGTCTATGCCAAAGATCATTAAA
>JBALWM010000087.1:0-6486 GCA_036960905.1 Porticoccus sp. | reverse complement strand
CACGAATTTCCTTGGAAGTACGGTAGCAACCGATACAAAGATCCTTTTCATCCATTGCACAGATTGAAATACAGGGTGACGTGATGGTTCCGGGCATAGTTTTTCCAAAAAAGGTTAGTGGTCAGGGGTTCAAAGCAGAGTGAATTATCAGACTAATTGACTATTAGTTGCAACAACGAGCCTACTGCTTATCCGATAAAATGCCTCACTGATCAATTAATCTGACTTAGGCTGAGAATTGATATTATCGGGCCTAAGGTCAATCTTGTCGGGATAGTGCAGCTTAATGCCCGCATCCAGTGTCAGGTTGAGGAAGTCGACCAACACCTCCAGAGAGAACCCCCAAATACGGTAGCCTTGATAGACATAACAAGGCATGCGCAAACTGTAGTCAGGGCCAACAAAGTGATCAACCGTGAGATTAGATTGGTCCAAAAAATATCGAAGCGGCACCTGGAACACAGCATCCAACTCATTGGGATTCGCAGTGAGTGATTGCTCGGGGGAGACCAATCCTACATAAGGCCAAACTCGCATGCTGTAACGGGTACAATTAATAGGCAAACTGGCAATCACCTCAACCTGCTCCGGTGGCAAATCAATTTCTTCGTGCGTTTCCCGAAGTGCCGTTTCCAATAGGTCAGCATCACCTATTTCCCATTTCCCACCGGGAAAGGCCACCTCACCACGGTGGGACGCCATGTGTTCAGCACGCTTGGTCAAAATAATTTTAGGATCATCCGGCTCCCGGGTCAGTGCAAGTAAGATGGCAGCTTCACCCAATTCATCATCAATGGGCATTGATCGCCCAATAGGAAGAGATTTCAGTCGCTGTGTAATTAAATTCAACATGTTCTGACCATTTTACATATCCCTGCCATTTAAGAGATACCCCAGATTTATATATACTGCTCACTGAAACAGTATCTTTCCTACTCTAGTGATGTTTTATGAACTTTTGCAGTCAATGTGGTAAACCCATCAGCATAAAAATCCCCGCGGGGGATAATCGTGAACGGCATGTTTGCGACCACTGTGAAACCATTCATTACCAAAACCCTAGGATTATTGCTGGCTGTATTCCCGTTATAGATGAACGAGTACTCCTATGCAGACGAGCTATCGAACCACGGTACGGGCTTTGGACTCTACCAGCGGGATTTATGGAAAATGGTGAAACCACGTTGCAAGGTGCGCTGCGTGAATGTGCGGAAGAAGCCAATGCGAAAATTGACAGCCCCAGGCTCAGTGGTATTTTTGATATCCCCCACATTAACCAGGTTTATGTGTTCTATCGCGGCATGATGAGTAACTTAACCTATAGCCCTGGAGCCGAGTCACTGGAAGTAGAACTGTTTCGAGAACAGGATATTCCCTGGACCAGTTTGGCATTCCCTGTTGTGGAACTAGCCCTGCACTATCATTTTGAAGATACCAAACACAACCGAACTGAAGTACGTACGGGCACCATCGACCGCCCCTGGCTCAGCCCAAGACGCTAACCAGCTGTTAAAGTTGTTGTTAGGTAGCGCCTACACCAAAACCTCGGTAAGCCGCCAAATATCATAGGCCGGTTCTTCATAGGGATGGGACGCCAAAAGCGCCCGGACGGCTGACTCGATTAACTCATCAGAACACACCATCTCAACCCGATACTCTTCAACATGTTCCAACTCTCCCACCTGACCAAGATAAGGAGAACTCCCTGCCAATGGGCGAAACTGGCCTTCACCTAACACCTGCCAGGAACAATGTTCATAAACGCCAATACGTCCGGCACCTGCATCAAATACCACCTGTTTTACCGAATCCACATGGCTCACGGGAACAAAGAAAACTAATTTATACATAGAGTAACCTGTTGATCAGAGCACAGCCTTCCCTTGTGCTTTTATTAAACTCCACCAGTGGTAGTGCCGCCTTTATCTTTAAGTTCTGAGCAACTAGTTTATACTGATTTTTAGGGTTATTTATGGACGCTACGACAAAGAGCTCGACAAGGGCAACCCTCGCGCAGGTTGGGCCTACGTCTTAACCATCTAAGATCTATCTTCCCTGTTACCACCCCCGGCAACGGAAAGTGCGAATGAGCTGGTAAAGACCTGGGCAGTAATTAAGAGAACGCAGATGCCATTACCAATGCCATAGACAACACACGTAATAACACCTTGGTGCTCTTACAATCGCTGAACTAATTTCACCAATATGACGACGCATCCCAGCTGGTGCTTTTTTACCATCTATTTCAATCTACGCTTAACACCTCAGCTCAACAATTAGGTGGTTGTTCTAAATCAACTGGATTGATGAAAAGCCCCCACAAAAAATAAGCACTTATTGCTTCCAGCTCCAATATAACTGATAATCATTATCATTCAAGGCAATCTATACCATTTATAAATATGCAATTCGATCAACTACAAACAGGTGACCATGCACGGGTTCGTGGCTTCAAGGATGTTTCCGAGTCATACCGGAACCGGCTAATGAGCTTAGGGCTAACACCCGGAACACCGTTTCTGGTGCAACACCGAGCCCCTTTGGGTGACCCAGTTGCTATTCTTGTGAGAGGTTTCCGCCTCAGCTTAAGAAGCCACGAAGCCGAAGGAATGATAGTAGAGCGACTATGAACCACGAAGAAAACATGAATCAAGAATTCACCATTGCTCTGGTAGGGAACCCCAACTGTGGAAAAACCACCCTATTCAACGCACTAACAGGTACACACCAAAAAGTAGGCAACTGGCCTGGCGTCACTGTTGAACAAAAAACCGGCCGGTTTAAACATGCTGATGCCACCTTTCAGGTAGTAGATTTACCTGGCACCTACTCGTTACATGTTTCCTGTGAAGATGATTCACTTGACCAGCAAATTGCTCAACGGTTTGTACTGGAAGGCCCTGCCGACCTGATTATCAATATTATTGATGCCTCCTGCCTGGAGCGCGGCCTTTATCTCACAACACAGTTGATGGATGCAGGTATTCCCCTAATCATCGCGCTCAACATGATGGATGTTGCGGATCAAAATGGCATCCACATTGACCCCTATGAGCTCTCTGAAAACATCGGCTTTCCTGTAGTATCACTCGTGGCGAGCCGAAGTGAAGGCGTGGGAACACTGATCGATGTGGCCAGCAATTATCTGCACAAGAAAAACTTCAAACCAGTCCCGGTCACTGTCTCTGAACCATTAGAAAATACTGCCAAACTGCTTCTGTCATTGATGACACAACATGATCCAGGCGCGTCGAGATTACAAGCAACAGCGGCTATGGAACGAGATGCAGCGGTACTCAGTCAATTTCCGGAACACGTACAGCATCAGATGGAGGCTGAAGTAGATACACTTGAGCAACAGCTCCAATGCAGTGCTGCCGACGCCCTGATTACTGACCGCTATTGCTGGATCAACACAACAACGGCCAGTGCTGTCCACCATGACACTCAACATAAAAAAACAATTTCAGATTACCTCGACTCAGTCTTGCTGAACCGCTTCCTGGCCTTTCCAGCCTTTCTCGGGGTGATGTACCTCATGTTTATGGTGACCATCAATTTTGGTGGCGCTTTTATTGATTTTTTTGATATAGCCGCCGGGGCACTGTTTGTGGAGTTGCCACGGCAGTTGCTCACGGCCCTTCATCTACCTCCATGGCTAATAGCACTAGTTGCAGATGGTGCTGGAGGAGGCATACAGCTGGTTGCCAGTTTCCTTCCCGTGATAGGCACGCTGTTTCTATTCCAAACTTTCCTGGAAGACTCCGGCTATATGGCCAGGGCTGCATTTATCCTTGACCGCCTAATGCGCAGCATCGGCCTGCCGGGTAAATCCTTTGTGCCGCTAGTCGTTGGTTTTGGCTGCAATGTACCCTCCGTCATGGCCAGTCGCGTACTAGACACACATCAAGATCGCCTACTAACAACGTTAATGGCGCCCTTTATGTCCTGTGGCGCCAGACTAACGGTCTATATTCTCTTTGCTACCGCCTTCTTTACGACGAATGGCCAAAATGTCGTTTTTGGCCTTTACATCATCGGTATTGCTCTTGCTGTATTAACTGGCATGCTGGTTCGCCGAAAATTGCTTAGCCGTGATATCACTCCCTTTATCATGGAGTTACCCAACTACCACGTTCCCACCATAAAAGGGCTGTTAATACATACTTGGCATCGACTGAAAGGCTTCTTGGTCAGAGCGGGCAAGGCTATTGTTATCGTGGTTATCGCATTAAATTTTGTTAATTCTATTGGTACTGATGGCAGCTTTAACAATGAGAATACTGAACGGTCCCTACTGTCAGCTATTGGTAAAACTATTACTCCGATATTAGGACCACTAGGTGTCAGAGAAGAAAACTGGCCAGCCACAGTAGGTATATTTAGTGGTATTTTTGCCAAAGAAGTCGTTGTTGGCACTCTGGATGCGCTCTATTCAGATATGGCGCGTAGTGGCAATGGCCCTTCGACAAAAGAATCAGTACCTATTGGAGCGATGCTCTCCGAGGCGTTTAATACTATTCCTGAGAATCTTGCAGAAGTGAATAATATGTGGGGTGATCCCCTGGGTCTGGGCCTTGGTGACCTAACCGACGAACAGGCTTCTGCGGAAGCACAAGAGGTGGAACTCACCACCATCACCCTGATGCAACAATTGTTTGATGGCCAGCTGGGGGCCTTCTGCTACATCTTGTTTGTACTGTTGTACATGCCATGCGTAGCAACACTGGGGGTTATCTATAAAGAAGCGGGTGGGGCCTGGGCATTCTTCTCCGCCACCTGGAATACGTTACTGGCCTACTCTGTCGCGGTTATTGTCTACCAACTGGGGACGCTGCCCGCTCACCCACAACAATCGCTACTGTGGACCGGAGCTATGCTACTGATTATGCTGGTTGGCTATCAACTGTTAATGCAATTCGGTAAGAAACAGGTCAGCAATGAGAACCTGATACCAGCAGTCAATCTGCACTAAGGACATGCGGCGCTGATGGACTATTTGTAAACGAACAATCTTGCAAATAGCTTCACTACAAACACCGGTGTCTAGCAGACACGATAACCCATAGAAACTAAAGGCTACTGGCGTTAAAACTTTTCGATTGCCCGCAACAGCTGGCGACAAGTAATCTGTCCAACTAATTTTCTATCTTGGACTACAGGACAGCGCCGATACCGCAGCTTCAACATTTCCTGCGCCACATCCACAATATCCGCATGGGGTGACACAGAATACACATCTGTACTCATAAAGCTTTCTACTGGGCCAACACTGGTTTCTTCGTTGTACATCGCGCTCAAAATCCCCTTCAGGCAGTCCATCTCGGACAGGACACCCAACAGGTGATTCTCATCATCCACCACACACAAACCTGAAATCTTATATTCCAGAATTAATTCTACGGCATCACACAGATCGGCGCCGGCTTTCACCTTGACCGGATTAGGAAGCATATAATCTTTAAGCTCTACAGATCGCAACATATTGATACCTTCTTGTTTTTACCTATTTTCAGAATACTAAACAAATAGCCAACTGCAAACTATTTGTACCTAGAAAAACCCACCAACATAGACCATAAGTGGCTGAGGGAAAACACCGAGCCAGACTACAAGTAATGCCAGAAACACTGCCACAATCTCACCCAACCAAGGGGTTGAGTGCCCAGCAGCCTTGTTATCCTCCTGAAGCGTCATGGTATAAATGATCCTCAAGTAGTAATAAATACCAATGGCACTACCCAAAACCAATGCACCTAATAACACCCATAAGGAGCCCTCTATACCTGCGGTAAAGATGTAAAACTTACCAATAAAACCGACCGTCAGGGGAATGCCCGCGAGAGACAACAGTGAGAGCATTAAAATTCCTGCCAATAATGGCCGGCGCCAGAACAACCCTGTGAGATCAGTAACGGACTGCTTCTCATCACCCCCATCACTGGATAACAGGCTGATAACAGCAAAGGCTGCCAATGTGGTAACCACATAGGCCACAACATAATAACTTGCTGCCTCCACCGCCAACTTGCCACCACCCAACACACCGCCAGCCACCAACGTTATTAACAAATAGCCAAAGTGTGCAATGGAGGAGTAAGACAACAGTCGTTTTATATTTTGTTGTTTTAGCGCCAGAAGATTACCTACCAACATAGAGGCTACAGCCAACACGCTCAATGCCGTCAGCAATGTGGTGAATTGATGTAATTGTGCCTCCATAAACAAACGCAGCAGTGCAACAAAAATTGCTCCCTTGGAGACCGTCGCCAAGAACCCTGTTACCGGCAAGGGCGCACCCTGATACACATCAGGGGTCCACATATGAAACGGCACCACAGACAATTTAAAACTGATACCCGCCAAGACCAATGCCGAACCAGTTAGAATCAACACCTGATTGTCTGAAGCCCCACTGAGCCGCTCACCGATACCGGTAAACGAAAGGCTTCCCAGAGCCGCATATAGCAAAGCAAAACCAAACAA
>JBALWM010000086.1:0-6537 GCA_036960905.1 Porticoccus sp. | reverse complement strand
ATGGTGGATATGTCTCAGCTTGAGCACTTTATTCGCGATGAACTCAACACCAATGCGCCCCGAGCCATGACGGTATTAAGACCATTGAAAGTGGTGATTACTAATCTGCCTGAAGATCATCTGGAGCAGTTGGTGGCTCCGATGCACCCGAATCTGGATATGGGTGATCGCACCCTGCCGTTTACCCGTGAAATCTATATTGATCAGGACGATTTCAAAGAAGAATACAGCAAGAAATTTAAGAAAAAACTGACACCGGGTAAACGTATTAGATTGCGTAACGGTTATGTGATTGAAGCCGATGATTATGTGAAGAATGAGGCTGGTGAGGTGGTACAGGTGAATGCTAGCTTGGTGCCAGATACGCTGGGTAAAGACCCAGCAGATGAGGTGAAGCCCAAGGGTGTCGTACACTGGGTGTCAGCCCAACACTCGGTGGATTGTGAAGTCCACCTTTACGACCGGTTATTCAGCGACCCTCTGCCCGATGCGGGCGACAAGAATTTCCTTGATGGAATTAACCCGGATTCACTTCAAGTGCTGACGGGGTGTAGGGCCGAGCTTAGTCTTGCCAATGCGACAGAAAGCACAACCTATCAATTTGAGCGGGAAGGGTACTTCTGTAGAGACAGTGGTAAGAGCAGTCAAAACAGTAGCGCTGAGAAACTGGTATTCAACCAAACCATTGCACTGAGATCTGCCTGGGCAGAAGCGGGTGCTTGATACGGGGTTTTTCAGAGAAAATGCCCGCTGTAATTAGAATGAAAAAGATATAACTATGACACTGCATATATACAACACGCTGACTCGTCAAAAAGAAGTCTTTAAGCCTATAGATCCGGGCAAAATCAGTATGTATGTCTGCGGTATTACCGTGTATGACTACTGCCATATAGGCCACGCCCGTGTGTTGGTGGCGTTTGATGTGATTACCCGCTTTTTGCGTTCACAGGGTTGGGATGTTAATTACGTTCGAAACATCACTGATATCGATGACAAAATTCTCAACCGTGCCGACGAAAATGGTGAGCTTTATTCAGACTTAACCCAACGCATGATTGATGCCATGCACGAGGATGAGCAGGAGCTGGGCATTTTGCCACCCGATATTGAGCCGAGAGCCACTGCTCATATGGATGACATTCTTACCATGGTGCAAATTCTAGTGGATAACCACTATGCCTATGCGACAGATAACGGCGATGTGTATTACCGGATAAGCCGTTTTCCTGAATACGGTAAATTGAGTAATCGCAATCCTGACGATCTGTTGGCGGGTGCCCGGGTTGAGGTGGGTGACATTAAGGAAGACCCACGGGATTTTGCCCTGTGGAAAGGGACCAAACCCGGTGAAGTAAGCTGGGAATCCCCGTGGGGACCTGGTCGACCCGGCTGGCATATTGAGTGTTCTGCCATGTCCACTTGCTGCCTCGGTGACACGTTTGATATTCACGGTGGTGGTCCCGACTTACCCTTTCCACACCATGAAAATGAAATCGCCCAAAGTGAAGCCGCGACGGGTAAAAAGTATGTCAATTACTGGATGCATGCGGGTGCCGTTCGAGTTGATGATGAAAAAATGTCCAAGTCATTGGGCAACTTTTTTACCATTCGTGAGGTGTTGAAAAAATATCACCCAGAAGTCGTGCGTTACTTCCTGCTATCCAGTCATTACCGTAGCCCCATCAACTATTCTGAAGACAATCTGATGGAAGCCAAGGGCGGTCTGGAGCGCTTCTATACAGCGTTGCGTCCGTTTGCCTCAATACCTGCCGCATCGTTGGGTGATTTAAAAGGCAGCGAGTATTACCAGCGTTTTATTGACTCGATGAACGATGATTTCAATAGTCGTGAAGCATTAGCTGTGATGTACGATCTGGTGCGTGAAATTAATACAGTGGCAAAAACTGATATTAAGCAGGCAGAAGTGTTGGTTGCTGAATTGAAGGGCATGGGGGCTGTGTTGGATATTCTGGGTACAGATCCAGAGGCTTTCATGCAGGGTAGTAGTCGTATTGATAGTGGGAACAACCTTGAGGCTGAACATATTGAGGCATTGATTGCCGATCGAGTTGCGGCGAAAAAAGCTCGGGATTTTTCTCGTGCCGATGAAATTCGTGACGAGTTGTTGTCCCAAGGCGTGGTGTTGGAAGATTCTAGGGAAGGGACTACTTGGAGAAGGGAGTAGGGAAAGAGCAAAGAGCAAAGAGGGGAACGTGTCTTGCTGAACTATATAGAACCCGTTTTTCGCCCACCCAGTGAAGCTCGATCACTGATTCTTCAGGTGACCAATGGTTGCTCATGGAATAACTGTACATTCTGTGAAATGTACACCGCACCCCAAAAGAAATTCAGTGTAAAAACAGCCGAACAAATAACTCAGGAGCTGCAACAGATAGTGGCTTCCGGTGTTCCTGTGCGCCGGGTGTTTCTGGCTGATGGGGATGCCATGACCCTGTCATTTCGTCGGCTAAAAGAACTGTTGTTGTTAATTCGCCAATACTTGCCAGATGTTCAGCGGGTATCTTCTTATTGCCTGCCCCGTAATCTAAAAAATAAGTCAGTGGATGAGTTGGCCGAATTAGAACAATTAGGTCTGAAACTGATGTATGTGGGCTGTGAATCCGGTGATGACCTTGTTTTGGGAAAAGTGTCCAAAGGTGAGAGCTATCAGTCATCTCTAGTCGCTTTACAAAAAATAAAACAGGCGGGTATGAAAAGCTCGGTCATGATTCTCAATGGCTTAGGTGGACAGCTTTATTCTGAGCAGCATGCGATAAATTCTGCTCTGTTGATGAATGAGACCCAACCAGAATACCTTTCAACGCTGGTGGTGAGTTTTCCCACTGGTGTGGCGCGTTTTCAGGAAGGTTTTGGTGGTGATTTTCAACCGTTACAGCAGCTTGATCTTTTTCAGGAAATGGAAATTTTGTTGAAGACGCTGACCTTGGAAAAAACGGTTTTCCGCAGTGATCATGCATCGAATTATCTGGTACTAAAAGGCACGTTGTCTCGTGATAAAGAGCGTCTTTTATCTCAGGTTCATACTGCCATTCATGATCCCGATCGTATTCACTTGCGTGAGGAATGGCAGCGTGGGCTATAACATGAGTCTGCTATTCGGTCGTACCGAACACATATAGTGAAAAATAATTAAACGGCAGGCAGTGTTAATGGCAGGGTTTTTGTGTCTATCCAGTTTTCGGGCACCCCTAATGTCGCCCCAATCTCTTTGATCACCTTTTCCGCGGTGGCGCGGTAACCAGTGAGTTTTCCACCATAGATACCAAGGTAATGAGGCCGTCTTGGCTGATCAGTGATTAATCGTACCTCACGACTGCGGTGATAGTGTTTCTGACGACCCCTTGGGAGCACTCGCAATCCGGCCATTTCGCCGCAAACGTTGCCATCATATTCAGGGAAATGGGAAGCTAATACCTCAAGCAGATATTCGCGTTCTTGCTGGGTGGGTGATGCATCCTCAGGGTTGCCGTCGAACAGTGTTTCGGTTGTGCCCAACAGGGTTTTGTCATACCAGGGTAAAACAAAGACGGCACGGTTATCAGTGGGGGACTCAAGGTAGAAACACTGGTCGCTAATTTTTTTATCGAGAATTAAGTGTGCACCCTGAACGAGATCCACCTCGATTGACCTTGGGGGGGGAGAGATGGCACTGGCAACGTGGTTTACCCAAGGGCCTCCCGCGTTCACAAGGAAGCGACACGAAACACTGTTTTCATCTTCCGTTTCGGTGCTGGTTTTATAGCAAACCCGGTAGCCATCTTCAGTTTGTTCTGCATTGATAAATTCTGCCGGGCAGGCTGTTTCAGCACCCAGTGATACCGCTGACTGAATAACAGCCGCTGTCAGTTTGGCGTCATCAGTTTGGGCATCATGGTAACGGTAGACCTTTTGAAGATCTTTGGTTTCTAACCCTGTCAGCTCGCTCCATTGTGACTTGGGGACGACTTCAAATTTGGCATCTTCATGGCAACCTGACAGCATCCAATACAGGGTGAGACCTGAGTGTATTTGCCATGAATGGTAGTTTGAGTGCTTATAGATGGGGAGGTAAAACCAGTTGGAATGCACCAGTTCCGGGGCATTTTTCAGCAGTAGGGCGCGTTCCTGTAAGCCTTCCTGTACCAGTGAAAGTTCACCACCCTCTAGGTAGCGCAGGCCACCGTGAATGAGCTTGCTGGATTTACTGGAGGTGCCAGCCGCCCAGTCAGTTTTTTCCAGAATTAATGTGGAGTAACCGGCTGCTTGAGCCGCTTGAGCAACCCCCGCGCCTTGAATGCCGCCACCGATGACCACCACATCATAGGTGGTTTCGTTATTATTGTTCATGATGAGTAGTGTTCATGCTTACTGTTGCCTTTATCTTGATAAATAAAGCCTATGTCAAAGAGCTCTATGGGATAGGTTTTCTATCATGCCACCAATATCAAAGGTTTCTACCATGTCGGCACCTCGATCAAACCAGGCAATGGTTTGTTCTGGGTCTTCGACCTCGTATATAACCACTGTGCTTTCAATGTGATCTAGCGTCATCCCGTCGGGAACCTTCTCTGTATCACAGAAGATAAATTCAGGTTGAATCTCGGCAATAAACGATTCTTCCAGATCATTCCACTCTTTTGTCATTGGGTGTTTCAATACCAAACCGAGACGGGGGTAGCCCTTTTCCCAAGCATAGTGAATAAACTCGTCACTAAAGCTGATTAAAACACACTGGCTGGTAACGGGTTTCAGTACCTCAGTGACAATGTTGTAAGCCTGCTCAATGCCTTCAAGGTGAATACCTGAACGCTTGAGTTCAATAAAAGCAGTTACCTCTGGGTGAGCTGAGAGTAAATGTACCAGCGTTGTTAACGGCGCCACTGTTTCGTCATTAAACTGGCTTCCCAAACGCTCTGGCTCAGACGCCGGGAGGTGGGTAAGTTCTGATAGGTTGAGAAGATGGACGGCATTATCCAACCCACTGATACGGTCCATCAGTGTGTCGTGATAAAGAACCGGTTGATGGTCGGCGCTGAATTGAATGTCGGTTTCAATAAAATGTGCACCAGCTTCAATGGCCTTGCTGATACCTAGCAGGGTATTTTCCGGGAAGCACTTGGGGTAGCCCCTGTGAGCCACTAGTCGATCTGTAAGCATCCAACAAACCCTATTCTTAGCCTATATGTTAATCCTAGTGGCTATTGGTCTCAGTGCCTAGTGGCTTTTAACTCTCCCTTTGAGAGCGATAGTGAATGATAGTCCCGGGTTTTAGAGCCCGGGTTTTTAGAGAGAGTGCTCAGGCCAGCTTTTTCTCGCCAGCTTCCACGGATTGAAGAATCAGTGTGTTAATCGTCATTGGGCCTACACCGCCAGGAACCGGGGTGAGGGCAGCCACACGATCATGTAATGGCGCCAGCTCGATATCACCTATACCACCGGGGTGATAGCCGGCATCGACAACGACAGCCCCATCTTTAATCCAGTCGGCTTTGATAAACTCAGGTTTGCCCACTGCTCCCACAACAATATCGGCACTCTTAATAATTTCAGGCAGGTTTTTAGTGCGAGAATGGCAAATGGTCACAGTAGCGTTGGCATTAAGCATCATCATCGCCATCGGCTTACCAAGAATTGGGCTGCGGCCCACGACAACGGCGTGTTTGCCTTCAAGAGGAATATCGTAAGCAGCTAACAGGCGCATGATGCCCTGAGGTGTGGCAGAGCCGTAGGCCTCTTCTCCCATGGCCATACGGCCAAAGCCCAGGCAGGTGACACCATCTACATCTTTGTTGAGAGCAATACTGTCAAAGCAATCACGCTCTTCAATTTGTGCGGGTACTGGGTGCTGTAGGAGAATGCCCTGGCAGTTGGGGTTGATATTCAATTCATCGATCTTGGTCATCAGTTCTTCTGTGGTGGTTTCCTCAGACATTTCCACGGCAATTGATTCCATACCAACACGCTTGCAGGCATTTTGTTTCATTCGAACATAGGTGGCAGAGGCTGGATCGCCACCCACTAAAATAGTGGCGAGCATCGGTGTTTGGCCAGCACTGCGCTCTTTTAGCTGCGCAACGCGCTCAGTCAATTCGGCTTCAGTTTGTTGGGCAATGGCTTTGCCATCGAGAATTAGTGCTGGCATGAGTTTGTGAACTCCGAGTCATGAATAGGAAAGCCGGCATTTTCGCATTTCGCTCTGTTCCTGTGAAGGGAATCTGTCATTCCTATCGAACGCTTTTTGATTGACTGGGCCGACTGTCGTCAGTATCATGCGCACCTCTCGAAAAGAGGGTCTTTAAGACATCGGGGATTAGCGCAGTCTGGTAGCGCGCCTGCTTTGGGAGCAGGATGTCGGGGGTTCGAATCCCTCATCCCCGACCACTCTTTTTTAGAAAAGCACTTTGTTGAGCGCCCGTAGCTCAGCTGGATAGAGCAACGGCCTTCTAAGCCGTGGGTCGCAGGTTCGAATCCTGCCGGGCGCGCCATCCAGCCAGTCAGTGCAATCAATGGTGGCTGTAGCTCAGTTGGTAGAGT
>JBALWM010000085.1:0-6582 GCA_036960905.1 Porticoccus sp. | reverse complement strand
TGCGTTGCGCCTGGGGTGGTGATGAAACACTGGTTGTGATCAGCTCTGATCTCAGCCATTATCACCCCTATCAGGAAGCCCAGCGTCTTGATCAAGAAACCACGGCCATGATCGAGCAATTAGATGATAGGATCACTGGTTCACAAGCCTGCGGTTGTAACGCTATCAATGGTCTACTTAGGCTAGCCAAAAACGAAAGGATGTCCATCAAAACAATTGACCTGAAAAACTCCTGGGACTCTATTAATAAAGGCTACGCCAATGAAAGTCCTGTGAATAAAAATACAGGGGACAGGGATCGTGTGGTGGGATACGGAGCTTATGCCATTTATTGAATTATCGGATGATGACCAACAAAAACTACTGTTACTAGCACGAGAAAGCATTCAAGTCCGACGTCTCTTTGAGCGTGACTTACTGATAGATGAAACCACCTTCAGCCCTGCCCTGAAACAACAGGCCGCCAGTTTCGTAACCCTTCGAAAAAAAGGTAAATTACGCGGTTGTATTGGTGCGTTGGAGGCAACTCAACCCTTGGTTGTTGATGTGGTCCAGAATGCCGCAGCCTCGGCCTTTGAAGACCCCCGATTCCCAGCAGTCTCCCGAGAAGAAGTGGCAGAGATACACATCGAAATATCTGTTCTCACAGAACCATCACTCCTCTCATTTTCAAGCGAAGCTGACCTATTAGCCCAACTGGTATCTGGCAAGGATGGACTGGTGATTGAAAAGGGCAGCCACCGTGCCACATTTCTTCCCGCCGTATGGGAATCTATACCCGGTAAGATCCAATTTTTGGAGCAGCTAAAACTAAAGGCGGGGCTACCTATCAACTTCTGGTCCAATAAACTTAAAGTCTGGCGCTATCACACCGTCTGTTTTCAAGAATAAGCAATTTTTATCTCTGTAGCTATTAGGTTACTCTAGATCGCCATAACTAATGGGTGTTTGATTAACCCTTATAATATTCTTTGAACAACCCCTGAGATAAAAAAATGACAGACAATGAGGTTCGCGCCCTACGGAATGCGATGGGTAACTTTGCCACGGGTATTACAGTAGTTACTGCTGTTGATGAACATGGTGACCCCAGAGGTATGACAGCCAATAGTTTTTCTTCTGTATCACTGGAGCCAGCATTAATCTCTTGGTGTGTTGGACGAGAATCACGGCTATTTAAGTTGTTTCAGCATACCAACCATTTTGCGGTGAACATTCTACACAGTGGCCAGCAGTCCATATCTCAACTTTTTGCAGGCCCAGAAGAAAATAAGTTTGATCGTGTCTCATGGTATCCCGGAATGAATGGCGTGCCGTTACTCAATGATTGCGCCAGTGTTTTCCAGTGTGAAATTGAGCATCGCTATCCAGGTGGCGATCACACGATTCTGGTGGGACGAGTGTTGGATTTTTCTTCAATTCCCATGGCACCACTGATCTTTCACTGTGGCCAATATCAGGAACTAAAATAAGCCGTCAGGTTTTCTGACCGATAGTCGCCCTTTCCAACCCGGCAAGATCTGCGTGGGTTGAAACTCCCTCGAAGCCAGCCAGGGACATCATTCGACGAACCTCGCCACCCTGTTCATAGCCGTGCTCCAGAATCAACCAGCCTTCTGAGTTCAAGTGCAAACTCGCATTGGAAATAATCGTACCGAGGTCGGCAAAACCGGCTTCATCGGCAACCAATGCTGAACCAGGTTCAAATCGCACATCACCCTCCTGTAGGTGGTGATCATTCGCACTGATATAGGGGGGGTTACTGATAATCAAATCAAACGTCTGGCCACCGAGTTCAGAGAACCAATCACTTTGGAAAACCCGGACGTGATCAAACCCAAATTGCTGCCGATTTTCATCAGCCAGAGCCACCGCTTCTGCTACAGCATCAATGGCACAAATGCTCCAATGAGGCCGCTCACTGGCCAGAGCCAGAGCAATGGCGCCAGTACCAGTACCAAGATCAAGCACGGCCGCTTGGTCCGTCAGCGATAGATCAAGGGCAAGTTCTACCAATAATTCGGTATCCGGTCTTGGAATCAATGTTGCTGGTGACACGTTAAAAGGGAGAGACCAGAACTCTCTGGTGCCTGTTAGGTGCGCAATAGGCTCACCATTGAGACGCCGATCAAACAGCCTCTGAAACTGATGTTGCTGGGAAGTAGAGAGTAAATGCTCTGGCCAGGTATAAAGGAAGGTACGATTCTCACCCAGGATATGACAGAGCAACACCTCCGTATCCAGCCGCGAAGTATCGCTGACTGCCACTAGCTCATCACTGCGTTTCAGCAGCTCGGATATAGTAACGGACACGGGAGTATCGGACATTGGGGTATAGGACACGGGGTATCACCCCGACAATGCGGCCAGCTGCTCCGCCTGATGCTCATTGATCAATGGCTGAACCACTTCGGTCAACTGACCTTCCATCACCTCATTTAGCTTATACAGCGTCAGGTTAATGCGGTGATCCGTCACTCGGCCTTGGGGGTAATTATAGGTACGAATTCGTTCCGAACGATCACCACTACCCACCAGTGAGCGACGTTCCTCAGCGATATCCTTCGCTGCCGCCTCCTCTTGAGCATTCTTCAATCGCGCGGACAACAATGACATCGCCCGGGCCTTATTCTTATGCTGTGATCGTTCATCCTGGCATTCCACCACAAGACCTGTTGGCAAGTGTGTCAAACGAATGGCTGAATCGGTCTTGTTAACATGCTGGCCGCCTGAACCTGAAGCGCGGAATGTATCAACCCGAAGGTCACCCTTATTGATATCTATCTCATCCAGCTCGTCTGCTTCCGGCATGATGGCCACGGTACAGGCAGAGGTATGAACACGCCCTTGGGATTCAGTCTCGGGTACCCGCTGTACTCTGTGGGCACCGGACTCAAACTTTAACTGGGAGTACACCCCCTGCCCCACAATCCGGCTAATAATCTCCTTATAACCGCCATGATCACCAAGGCTCTCACTGACAATTTCCACCTTCCAGCGTTTACTTTCAGCATATTTGCTGTACATCCGGAACAGGTCTCCGGAAAAAATAGCGGCTTCATCACCACCGGTTCCCGCCCGAATTTCAAGGAAGACATTTTTTTCGTCATTAGGGTCTTTCGGTAGCAGCAGTTTTTGAAGTTCGATTTCAAGAGTGTCTAGCTGTGCCCCACCTTCTTTCATCTCTTCCTGCGCCATGTCTCTCATGTCGGCATCAGAGTCCTTGAGCAGTAATTTGGCGTCAGAAATAGCCTCCTGAACCTGCATGTAATCAGCATACGTTTTTACCACAGGCTCCAGCTCGGCATATTCTTTTGACAGGTCACGAAAGCGATTCTGATCACCAATCACCTCGGGGTCGCTCAATAATGCACCGACCTCTTCTTGTCGATCGGACAAAATCTGTAATTTTTCCAGAATGGATGCTTTCATTAATACTCTTTAATTTAATCATGTTGCTGAATGATGAACCGGAACTCTTTTTTTAAAGCCATTTTTCTTGGCTTTCTTTTCCAATCTATTTTCCGGAATTATTTATCCGACTCACCTTCACTCGGATTTTTTAAACCGAAAAGATCGTGAGCCACGTGAATATGTTCTGTTCGACCCTGTTCTCCCGCCAACTTGAGCCGCGCAGTCGGGGTATGCAAAAGCTTGTTCGTGAGATTTCTCGCCAGACTTTTTAACACCAGCTCGGGCTCTTGGCCTGAACGCAAAGCAACCAATGCTTTCTCTATTTCCAAATCACGAGTCTCTTCCACACTGCTGCGGAAAGCGCGAATAGTATCCACCACCCCCAGAGCCTGTAGCTGACCCTGCCACGCAGCTACACCCGCCTCAATAATTTCCTCTGCTTTACTCGCAGCATGTTCTCGAGAACGCATATTTTCCAGAATGACTTCCTGAAGGTCGTCCACTGTGTAGAGGTAGACGTCCTGCAATTTGGCCACTTCTGGCTCAATGTCCCGTGGCACGGCAATATCCACCATAAACATCGGTTTGTGCTTACGCTGTTTAAGTGCTGATTCTACGGCACCCTTACCAAGAATTGGCAACTGGCTGGCCGTGGATGAAATCACCATGTCGGCCCCTTGAAGGAACTCGGGTATTTCTGACAGCAAAATAGCTTGTGCGCCAAATTGTTGGGCCAAATCCTGTGCCCGACTTAATGTGCGGTTGGCAACAGTAATACCACCCACCTGCTTGTCCACCAAATGTCTGGCAACCAACTCAATCGTTTCACCCGCACCAATCAACAGTGCATGAACATCCCTCAGATCCGAAAATATTTGTTGGGATAAGCCCACTGCTGCGTAAGCCACTGACACTGGATTCTGACCGATAGCCGTCTCGGTTCGAACCTGTTTTGCAATGGAGAATGCCTGCTGAAAAAGCTGATTAAGGTGCGTGGATACTTTTCCTGCATCTCTGGCCACTGCATAAGCCGATTTCAGCTGGCCAAGAATTTGGGGCTCCCCCAAAATCATCGAGTCGAGACCACTGGCGACTTTCATTATGTGACGTACAGCGTCTTCTTTCTGGAAAATATAATGACAATCATCCAATGCCAAGCGAGACATTTGATGGTATTCCGCCAACCAGTCCAGTACATGCTCCGGATTACCACAGGCACCGTAAATTTCTGTGCGATTACAGGTAGACAGAATGGCGACTTCACCAATACCAGCAACATCACCCACCTGCTGTAAGGCCTCCACCATTTGTTCAGGTGCAAAGGCAACCTTCTCCCGAATTTCGAGAGAAGCTGTGCGGTGATTGATTCCCAAAACAAAAATGGCCATTAATTCAGCGCTTGGATATGAACTCGCAATTGTCCGATTCTCAGAGTTCAAAGACAAGCGGTATTGGGCGGCGATCAAAATGGAATCGTCTGCTTTCGTTATTGTCAGAGTATTTAGCTACAATACTGTGATAAGCCATCAATGGTCATACGCGAACAAAAAGCCCTATGAAGAAACCCTGCCTTACCCCCATTGCACTGGCACTAGCCATACTGCTGATCCACGGTTGCGCCAATCAACCCATGGATAGCGTTGCTCATGAAGAGACCATAACCCCAGCAGTAGAGCAAGAAGCTGAAATGGCTAAAGCCGATAAAGCTGAAGAGGTTGAAGAAGAATACCCCGTACGCCCGTTTTCAACAGAAGGCCTGTATGACTTATTAGTGGGTGAACTGGCGGGCATAAGAAATAATCTCCCCTTGTCATTGGAAAAATACCTGTCACAAGCCAGACAAACCCGAGATCCCGGTGTCGTGAGCAGGGCGGCTCGAATCGCCGCTTATCTTGACAACCGCGCCGCTCTATTGGAAATGTCGCTACTGTGGACTGAAGTGGAACCAGATAATCTGGACGCTCATAGTATGGCCTCATTGTCCTTGAGCAGGGATGGCCAGTACATCAACGCATTAACCCATGCTGAATTTGCTTTGAAGCAAGACAGCAGTGAACCACTAATGACACTGGTCATTTCAGCCAATCAGGCCAGCATCCAACAGCGAGAAATGCTGTTACAGCAATACCCTCGCCTTGAAACGCTGATGCCCGGTAATAGGACCCTTCTGCTGACCAAATCAATGTTGCTGCGTCAACAAGACCAACTGCCCGATGCCCTGAATACTGTCGAACAACTACTACAAAAAGAGCCCACTCAAGAATCTGCCATCATGCTGAAAGCTCAGCTACTTCACCAAATGGACAAAAAAGATGAGGCATCCGAATTTCTTGAACACTCACTACTCAATATTCCTAACAGTAAGCGCCTACGACTTCAGTATGCCCGGTTCCTGGCCGAAGATGATCTGGACGGTGCTCACCAGCAACTAACATTGCTGGTCGAGGAATACCCTAATGACCCTGAGCTGATCTATACCCTGGCTCTGGCCAGCAGGGGATTAGGTCTGCGCGTTATGGCTCAACAACTGTTGATCAAACTCACTCGATTTCCCAGTACCGCCGCCTCAGCTCACTATGAGCTCGGCACCATGGCCGAGCAAGACAATGATATTGAATCCGTGCTGATGCACTATCGGCAGGTACATTCAGGGCCAAAATTTTTACCCGCAGCAGTTCGTCTCAGTAAGTTTATGATCAATCATGGTCAGCTGGAAAACGCCCGTCTCTATCTTCAAAAACTTCGGCTGGAAAACCCAAGGTTCACTGCCGCTCTCTACCAAATTGAATCTGAACTACTGGCAGAGCAGCAGCTGATAGACGATGCCTACCACTTACTCAGTGAGGCTATTCTCCAAGCCCCCAACGATATCCAACTGCTCTATATGCGATCCATGCTCAGTGAGCAGAAAAATGATTACACCAGTTCAGAGAAAGACCTTCGTGCCATCCTGGCGCAAGATTCAGATAATGCCATGGCACTCAATGCACTGGGTTACACACTGACTGTACATACCGATCGCTACAAAGAAGCTCATGAGCTGATTCTCAGAGCATTGGAATTAAACCCGGGCGATCCTGCAACAATGGATAGTCTTGGCTGGGTGCTCTATCGACTCGGTAACTATGATGACGCCATTCATCATCTGCGTCGTGCTATGGAAAAACT
>JBALWM010000084.1:0-6605 GCA_036960905.1 Porticoccus sp. | reverse complement strand
ATGGTTTTCCGCTGGGTGTTCTTTGGTCTCGTGGTGGCCACGGCTATTCGAGCCTTTGTACCCATGGATACCTATCAGACGTTGTTTGGGCCAACGGTGGCGGGATTGTTGTTAACACTATTGGCAGCCACAGTGATTGAGGTGTGCTCTGAAGGTTCAACACCCATTGCTGCCGATATTGTGACCCGTGCGGCGGCACCGGGTAATGGTTTTACCTTTTTGATGGCGGGTGTTGCTACTGATTACACGGAAGTGATGGTGATTCGGGATATGACGAAATCCTGGAAAATAGCGTTATTTTTACCATTGGTCAGTGTGCCGCAAATCCTGATTATTGGGTGGATTTTGAACCAGCTCGGGTAGGATTTGGACCGCTAAGTAAGTGACTAAGTAGGTAGAGAGCTATGCAGGTAGAGAAGCACGGTGGTTTCCGCTAGAATTCCGCTCTTGTTCTAGCCCTCCGGTATTAGCAGTAAATGGAAATTAATCCGATCAGGAATTCCCTCGATGACCTTCAGGTGCGTACCGACGTACTTAGGGGGTATCTTTGACTACCTTAACAAGAGAGACCGACTAGCTGAGGTTGAGCTAGAGCTAGCTGACCCCGATGTTTGGAATGAACCCGACAGGGCTCAGGAGCTGGGTCGTGAGCGTTCGTCTTTGGAGATGGTGGTAGAAACCATTGAAACGCTGGATTCTGGTATTTCGGATACCCGTGAATTGTTGGAAATGGCGGCAGAGGAAGATGACGCTGATACCGTAGCTGACATTGAGGCAGAAATCGCTCAGTTAGGGGCTCATCTGGAAAAGCTTGAGTTTCGCCGTATGTTTTCCGGTGAGATGGATGTTAATAATGCCTACTTGGATATCCAGGCAGGTTCTGGTGGTACCGAAGCTCAGGATTGGGCTGAGATGATCTTACGTATGTATTTGCGTTGGGGTGAGGCCAGGGGTTTTAAAACCACCTTGGAGGAAGCCTCTGCCGGTGATGTGGCAGGTATAAAGAGTGCCACCATACGCTTTGAGGGTGAATACGCCTTTGGTTGGTTGAGAACGGAAACAGGTGTGCACCGTTTGGTTCGAAAATCACCCTTTGACTCAGGTAACCGTCGACATACGTCCTTTAGTTCAGTATTTGTCTCACCGGAGATTGATGACAATATCGTCATTGATATTAATCCGTCCGATGTGCGAACAGATACCTACCGTGCCAGTGGTGCCGGTGGTCAGCACGTAAACAAAACAGATTCGGCCGTGCGATTGACCCACGAGCCCACGGGTATTGTTGCCGAGTGTCAAAGTCAGCGTTCGCAACATAAAAACCGGGATCAGGCCTGGAAGATGTTGCGAGCCAAGTTATATGAGCAGGAAATGCTCAAGCGGTCTGAAGAGGCTCAAGCCGTTGAAGATACCAAGTCTGATATTGGCTGGGGCAGCCAGATTCGGTCCTACGTGCTGGACGATCAGCGGATTAAAGATTTACGCACCAATGTTCAGACCAGTAATTGCCAGGCAGTATTGGATGGCGATTTGGATCAGTTTATTGAGGCATCATTGAAGGCCGGCGTATAGAGGCAGTTAGTTAATAGAAACCATCTTATAGAATCGAGCTAGCTTATTAAGGTCGAACCAGATAAAGGTTTCTTGGACAGTAGATATATTATTGGAAAATCCATGAGTAACGAACAGCAACAAGATGAAAACAAGTTAATCGCCGAGCGCAGAGCTAAGCTGGCGACGATTCGTGAGCAGGCCATTGCCGATAACAGCAGTGCGTTTCCCAATAATTTTCGTCGAGAAAATTTGGCCGCTGACCTACAGGCTGGGTACGGCGAGCAATCAAAGGAAGCGTTAGAAGCATTAGATCATCAAGTGAGCGTGGCAGGACGGGTGATTCGTAGTCGCGGTGCATTTATGGTGATTCAGGATATGTCTTGCACCATTCAATTGTATGTGGCCAAAGAGGCCCGTCCTTTTGCCAAGAGTCTGGACCTCGGGGATATTGTTGGCGTGAGTGGTGCCCTGCATAAATCCGGTAAGGGTGATTTGTACGTCAATATGGAGCGGTATCAGCTTCTGACGAAGTCTCTGCGTCCACTGCCCGATAAGTATCATGGGCTTTCTGACCAGGAAATGCGCTACCGTCAGCGCTATGTGGATTTGATCGTCAACCCGGAAGTGCGCGATTTGTTCAAAGTGCGGACTCAGGTGATCAGTTTTATTCGTAGTTATCTCAACAATAATCAATTTATGGAAGTAGAAACACCGATGTTGCAGGTGATTCCTGGTGGTGCTGCGGCAAAACCATTTATCACTTATCACAATGCGCTGGACCTCGATATGTATCTGCGGATTGCACCAGAATTGTATCTGAAGCGCCTGGTGGTTGGTGGTTTCGAGCGGGTGTATGAAATTAACCGCAACTTCCGTAATGAAGGGTTGTCTACACGTCACAATCCCGAATTCACGATGCTGGAGTTCTATCAAGCCTATGCAGACTACAACGACTTGATGGACCTCACTGAGGATATGTTGCGTCAGCTGGCAGTGAATGTGCTAGGTAGCAGTGAAGTTCGCAGTACGGTAAAGAATGATGAAGGCGAGGTGGTTCAGGAAAAAATTTACGATTTTGCCAAGCCGTTCCATCGTATATCCGTGTTTGATTCTATTCTTCATTTCAATCCGGACATTACGGCTGAAGCACTTGCTGATGAGAGTGCTGCACGCCAGATAGCAGAGCATTTGGATATCCCGTTAAAAGATATCTGGGGTTTGGGTAAGGTTCAGATTGAGATTTTTGAGAAAACGGTAGAGCATCGACTGGATGACCCTACTTTTATTACTCAATACCCAACGGAAGTCTCACCATTGGCCCGACGGAGTGATAGTGATCCATTTGTGACAGACCGGTTTGAATTTTTTGTTGGTGGTCGAGAAATCGCTAATGGGTTTTCCGAGCTTAATGATGCGGAAGACCAGGCCGCACGTTTTCAGCAGCAAGTGGCAGAGAAGGATGCCGGTGATGATGAAGCGATGCACTTTGATGCTGATTATATTCGGGCGCTTGAATACGGGTTGCCACCGACGGCGGGGGAAGGCATTGGTATTGACCGTTTAGTGATGCTATTGACTGATTCTCCGTCCATAAGAGATGTATTGTTATTTCCCCACATGAGGCCTGAATAGGCAACTTTAGGACGTTAGTAGGAACACAAGAACTTAAGGAGTAGTAAGGATGGAACCAAAAACTTCATTGGGCTGGCTGAATAAAATCAGTCATATCCCACTTGATGCCGGTGCTGAGGAAGAGGCTCGCCGTCAAGATGTCATTATCGCTATTTTGATGCTCACCGGGTCAGTGGTGATTACGGGTTTATCAATATGGGATTTACTGGTGGGCATGGGGCCAGCCTGGATTAACCTGATCACCCTTGCTGTTGGGTTACTCGCCACTGCGGTTTATCTGGTATTGCTGAGAAATGGCAAAACCAGTTTGCTAATGACGCTGGTATTGATGATTTTTTTACACTTTTTCTGGCTGATCACTGGTGATGTGGAGTGGGCGGGGATGCTTTGGTGTCTGGTTATGCTGCCACTTTTCTTCCATCTTCTGGGGCATAGACAAGGCAGTAAATTAGTTTTCGTCATTATCCTCATGAGTGCCATTGTCTTGTTGTGGCCTAATGCCGAGTACCTGTATTTCAGTTATTCTCTGGATATGCGCTATCGCTTTTTATTGGCTTATCTGGTGCTGGCGTGGATTTCATTTATGGTGGAGTACGTACGCTACCAGACTCGGCAGCGTTTTCAGGAGGCCCGAGAGCACCTCAACTATCAGGCGCGTACTGATGAGTTAACAGGCTTGGCCAACCGTCGTGGATTTAAAGAGTACCTGGGTGAATCTGAGCAGCGCAGGGAATCAGGTAAAGGGTTGTTTGCGGTGATTATTGGCGACTTGGATAACTTCAAACAAATCAATGATGAATATGGCCATGACGTGGGTGATTTTGTACTCCAGGAGATTGGTCACACCCTAAAAAAACTGGTTAGGACTGAAGACTTGGTGGTTCGCTGGGGAGGGGAGGAATTTTTGATTTTAATGGCGGACACTGACCTGAAAGGTGCTGAGGTGTTAGCTGAGAAGATTCGCCAGGAAATTGCTTCCACCAGTGTGGCTGTTGAAGGTGGTCAGGTTGCTGTCACCATGAGTCTTGGGGTTGATGCTCAGAAACCCCAAGGTGACCTGTCTTTCACCCTCGGGTCGGCAGATAGGGCTATGTATGAAGCGAAGCGAAGAGGTCGGGATTGTGTTGTTGCCGCTGATGTAGATGGTGGGTCTGGTGAGGATCAAACGATTCCAGAGAACTCTTCTCCTGCACTGTAGGCTAGGTCGTACTTTCATAAAAAAGCCGCTATCGTTTGCCTTCGATAGCGGCTTTTTTCTGTCTGGATTTCGCCAGTAAAACTTACAGCTGACGGATACTTTGTTGTTGTTGAGCCAATTTTTTCAAGGTTGTTTCCAGATCATTCATTTTTGTTCTTTCCTTGGCAACAACTTCTTCGGGCGCTTTACTGACAAACTTTTCATTGTTGAGTTTGCCTTGTACTTGTTGATATTCCTTCTGTATTTTTTCCACTTCCTTGTTGAGTCGAGCAAGCTCAGCATCTTTATCAATAAGGCCGGCCATTGGTACCAGAATTTCCATGTCACCCACTAATGCCGTGGCAGACATGGGGGCTTCTTCACCTTGATTGAGCCATGTGATGGTCTCAAGGTGGGCCAGTTTAGCCAGGAATTGACGGTTGGCATTTAGCCGTGTCTGGTCCTCATCACTGCCGTTGGTTAAATAAACGGGCAGCGGTTTAGCGGGAGAGATGTTCATTTCACCACGGATGTTGCGAATACCAATAATGACACTTTTCAGCCATTCAATATCAGCGGTGGCTGATTCATCAATGAGGTTTTGATCGGCTTCTGGATAGGGCTGAAGCATGATGGTGTCACCCTCCACACCTGCGAGGGTGTTTACCTGCTGCCAGATTTCCTCAGTAATGAACGGAATCAGTGGATGCGCCATCCGCAAGGTGGTTTCCAGAACTCGAATCAGGGTGCGGCGTGTTCCTTTTTGGAGTGCAGGTGAGGCATTTTCATCCCACAGAACCGGTTTGGACAGTTCCAGATACCAGTCACAGTATTCATTCCAGATAAATTCATAGATGGCCTGAGAGGCCAAGTCAAAGCGGTAGTTGCCGATGGCCTCGGCAACAGCTTTCTCGGTGTGCTGAAGGCGACTGATAATCCAGCGGTCTGCGAGACTTAGCTCGTAGTCCTGACTGCCATCCTGGCCACAATCATGTTCTTCTGTATTCATCAGAACATAACGCGCTGCATTCCAGATTTTATTACAGAAATTACGGAAGCCCTCGATACGGCCGACATCGAAATTAATGTCGCGACCTGTGGATGCCAATGAGTAATAGGTATAACGCAGTGCGTCGGTACCGTAGGATTCAATGCCATTGGCGAACTCTTTACGAGTTTGTTTTTCGATTTTTGTGGCATCTTTTGGGCGCATTAGTCCTGCGGTGCGTTTTTTCACCAGAGACTCAAGGTCGATGCCATCAATGAGGTCAATAGGATCCAGCACATTGCCTTTGGATTTTGACATTTTCTGGCCGTGGCTATCTCGCACTAAACCGTGAACGTAGACAGTCTTGAACGGTACCTCATCCATAAAGTACAGGGTCATCATTATCATCCGGGCAACCCAGAAGAAGATAATGTCGAACCCGGTTACCAGTACATTGGTGGGGTGAAAAGTCTTCAGGAGTTCAGTGATGTTTGGGTTGTTATTGGTATTTGGCCAGCCCAGTGTTCCAAATGTCCAAAGGCCGGAGGAGAACCAAGTATCCAGTACATCGTTATCCTGTTTTAGGTTGATGTCGCCCAGGTCATGCTTTTCACGGACGTCTTGCTCAGAATTCCCCACATAAACATTGCCCTGATCGTCATACCACGCGGGTATACGGTGGCCCCACCACAGTTGACGGGAAATACACCAATCCTGAATGTCGCGCATCCAGGAGAAGTACATGTTTTCATACTGCTTGGGTACAAATTCGATGCTGCCATCTTCTACTGCCGCAATCGCCTTTTCGGCCATTGGTGCTGTTTTTACGTACCATTGGTCCGTCAGGTAGGGTTCGATAACAACACCGGAGCGGTCTCCGCGAGGTACTTTTAGTTTATGGTCATCGATTTTGTCCAATAGGCCCAGTTCATCGAGGTCGGCCACAATCAACTTACGAGCCTCAAAGCGATCCATGCCTTGATAACGTTCAGGGGCCTGAGTATTCATTTGGGCATCATCATTGAACAGGTTGATCAGCGGTAAATCGTGTCGCTGACCCATGTCATAGTCATTGAAATCGTGGGCGGGGGTGATTTTTACGCAGCCAGTACCAAATTCACGATCTACATAGTCATCGGCAATAATCGGGATTTCCCGGTTGGCCAATGGCAGGGTAATGGTTTTGCCAATCAGGTGTTGGTAGCGTTCATCATCAGGATGAACAGCGACGGCGGTATCGCCGAGCATGGTCTC
>JBALWM010000083.1:2934-6702 GCA_036960905.1 Porticoccus sp. | reverse complement strand
TTTGTTTGTTGCGACCGAGAAATACGATCATGGCAATGCCCACAATGGCGCCCACCAGAGAAGAGAGCAACACAATAAGTAATAACTGCTGCCAGCCCATCCAGGCACCTAATGCAGCAAGGAGTTTGAAGTCGCCGTGCCCCATCCCTTCCTTGCCTGTGAGTAGCTTGAATACCCAGAAAATCCACCACAGGCAAAGGTAGCCAGCAGCAGCACCAATAACGGCATCATGTAACGATGCAAAGGTGTTATTTGTATTGATCAACAGGCCCAGCCATAGGAGTGGGAGCGTTATGTTGTCTGGTAGTAGTTGTTCATTAAAATCAACGCCTATTAAAGCGAGCAGGCTCCAGCTAAAGAGCAATACTAGAAAGCAGGTGGATGTTAATCCGTAGTGATAAACCACAAATGCAGTGATTAGGGCGCAGGCAACTTCAACCAAGGGGTATTGAAGAGAAATGGGGGCAGCGCAGCTACCACATTTACCTTTTAATAATAGGTAGCTGAAGACAGGAATATTCTGCCAGGGCTTAACCTCTGTGCCGCATTTCGGGCAGTGAGAGGCGGGGGTGACAACATTGATATTTGTAGCTTGGCTTTCTGGTTCCATCCCAAGGAAGTCAAGTGACTCCCTGCGCCATGAGGCTGAAAGCTGTAATGGTAGTCGGTAAATAACTACATTGAGGAAGCTGCCTATCAGTAGCCCAAAGATAATACTGGTGGCTATGACTAGGGTGGGGGGTAACCCAATAGTATCAGGCATACATGTCCAATTTAGATTACTGCGCCCAGTTTGAAAATTGGCAGATACATAGCAATTAGCAGTCCGCCTACAAGGACGCCAAGAACAGACATAATCAAGGGCTCAAGTAGAGTGGTTAGATTGTCTACTGCGTTATCAACGGCTTCTTCATAATGTTCGGCGGCCTTTTCCAGCATTTCATCAAGAGCGCCAGATTCCTCGCCAATAGCAGCCATTTGGAGGAGTAAAACAGGAAACCTTTTGGTGTTCCTTAATGAAGTATGAAGCTGGATGCCCGTGGTTACTTCATCACGAACCCTCTGAATTGCATCGCGGTATACAGCATTACCTGATGCACCTGCGACAGAGTTCAGTGCGTCAACAAGTGGTACGCCTGCCGCAAATGTGGTTGATAGTGTTCGGGCAAAACGGGCAATAATTGCTTGGTACAAAATATTGCCTATGATTGGAACTTTTAGTGAGTATTTGTCGATAGCTGCTTCAAAAGCAGGTGAGCGCCGATGTAATTCACGAATGATAAAGAAAGCAGCAACAATACTAGCCAGCCATACTAGCCACCATTCTTGTGCGGCCTCGGAAATTCCCAGTACAAACAGGGTAAAGGCGGGAAGCTCTGCTCCAAAATTACTAAATGTCTCAGCAAAAACAGGAACCACTTTTATTAAAAGAATAGCCGTCACGACCGCAGCAACGATGACCACGGTAGTTGGGTAGGTTAGTGCTTTTTTTATCTTTGCTTTCAGAGACTCAGTTTTTTCCTTATAGGTGGCAATTCGATCCAGCATCGTTTCCAGCGCGCCCGCCTGTTCGCCGGCTTCCACCAAACTGCAAAAGAGATTATCAAAATATTTAGGGTGTTTTCTCAAGGATCCACCAAAACTGAGACCGGATGCGACATCATCTCGGATATTGGAGATAAGATCGCGGAGGGAGTCCTTATCTGCACCTTCTGCCACAATATCGAAACTTTGTACTAGCGGTACTCCGGCCTTCATCATGGTGGCCATTTGTCGGGTAAAAGCAGATATATCAGAAGGCTTGATAGGCTTTTGGCTAAAGAGTGGTTTTGGCTTTTTCTTAACAGAGGTGGTTACAACGCCCTGTTTTCGTAATTGGGCTTTAACGAGCATCAGATTTGTGCCCTTGACCTGCCCTTGAATGGCTTTGCCGTTCTTATCCTTTCCTTTATAAACAAAGGTTTGTGCTTGTGCAGTTGCCATGGATTAATCCTTGGTTACCCTATTTGCTTCTTCCAAGCTAATTATACCTTCCGCAGCACGACGAAGTGCCGATTGGCGCAAAGTTCTGAAACCCTCTTCTGCTGCTTTGCGAGAAATTTCTAAAGAGTTTCCTCCCTCCATGATAATTCGAGATATGCTCGGTGTCACTTTCAGCACCTCATAAATACCAATCCTGCCCTTATAGCCATTGGTACATTTGGGGCATCCTTGAGGGTGGTAAAGCTGGACCTGATTGAGAGGAATACCAGTTTCTTCAAGGCCTTCCTGTTTAAGAACCTGTTCAGGAATATCGTCCGCCAGTTTTCGGCAATGGGTGCATAGCCGCCTAGCCAAGCGTTGAGCAATAATAAGGTTGACAGAGGTGGCTACGTTAAACGCTGGGACACCCATGTTTAGTAGTCGAGTTAGTGTTTCTGGTGCACTGTTGGTATGTAGGGTGGATAACACCATATGGCCAGTCTGCGCTGCTTTAATCGCAATTTCAGCAGTTTCCAGATCACGAATTTCGCCAACCATGATGACATCGGGATCCTGGCGCAGGAAAGCACGTAACGCTGCCGGGAAGGTTAAGCCGACCCGTTCTCTTATCTGAACCTGATTGACCCCCGGCATATTGATTTCAACGGGATCTTCTGCAGTAGAAATATTGCGCTCAGTTGTGTTGAGAATGTTCAAGCCGGTATATAGGGAAACCGTTTTACCACTACCCGTGGGGCCGGTGACAAGAATCATACCTTGTGGTTGATGCAGGGTTTCCATGTAGGCCTGTTTCTGGTCGTCTTCATATCCTAGTGATTCAATACCAACCTGAGCACTAGCGGGGTCAAGAATACGCAAGACGATTTTTTCACCAAATACAGTAGGCAGGGTGTTAACCCGGAAATCAATGGCACGATTCTTTGAGATTCTTAATTTGATTCGTCCATCTTGGGGTATCCGCCGCTCGGAGATATCCAGCTGTGACATCACTTTAAGCCGAGCTGCTAGCCGAGGTGCCAGATTTGCAGGGGGCTTGTTGACTTCTTTGAGAATTCCATCTGTTCTAAAGCGAACTCGGTAGGTTTTTTCATAAGGTTCAAAGTGTATATCTGAGCAGCCCTGTTTGATGGCATCAATCATCAGCTTGTTGATAAATCGTACAATTGGGGCGTCATCTGCATCTGAGAAGTCATCACTAGTTTTGTTGTCATCATCAATGGCCTCTATATCCAGGTCATCAAGGTGAACATCGTCCATAGTGTCCAGTGATTCCCCGATATCTTCATCTTGTGCATTTAGAAACTTATCTATGGCGGCTTCTAGTTTGTCGTGTTCAACAAGGACTGTTTCTACAGAAGCACCCGTTTGAAAGCGAACCTCAGTGAGTGCCTGATGGTTAGTTGGGTCACTCTGCGCGAGAAAAAGTCGGTTGCCTCGGGCATAAAGGGGTAAAACCTGATGTTTTTGAATGAGCTTTTTTTTGATTTTGTCTTTTGGACAAGAACTTAGGTCGTGAGCCTCAATATCATAAAGTGGGATGCCAAACTCATTGGCTGCCACCGATGCAACCAAATGGGCTGGTAACAGATTATTGTGGGTGAGGTAGTGGACGAAATTAATGCTGTCGTTTTCACACTCCGTGATGGCTTCTCTTGCGACGATTTCGTCGAGTAAGCCGTCAACAACAAGGCGTTTTGGGAGGCCTTTCAGGGTATTTGGGATGGTCATAGGAAGCTGACTACCTGTCGTTGCTTGTAATGAAATGTTGTGTGATGTTAATACACG
>JBALWM010000083.1:0-2834 GCA_036960905.1 Porticoccus sp. | reverse complement strand
AGGGAGAAAGACAATGAAGAAGCAAGTACAAAAGGGTTTTACCCTGATTGAATTAATGATCGTAGTAGCGATTATCGGTATTTTGGCTGCAATCGCACTACCTGCATACCAAACCTATGTTATTAAATCGAAAATGTCAGAAGTAATCATGGCCACTAGCCAATGTCGTACAGCGGTTTCAGAAGTGTATCAAACCATTGATACTACTAGCACTGAACCTGGGGCAATGGGGTGGGGCTGTGAAGATTCAGGTCCTAGTGTTACAAAATATGTTGACTCTATTCTTACAGACTCGGATGGTGTTATTGGGGCTGAGATTCAACGTCTTGACTCTAAAGTAGATGGCCACTTCGTCATTTTGACACCGTACTATGGTTCGTCAGCATTGATGACGATGGCTGCCCACAAAGGCGAGCAGGTTTATAAATTTAAGTGTGAGCCTGATTCTCAAATTATCGCTAAATACTTACCCGGATCATGTAAGTAAGGTGGTATAGCTTTGTGTAGAAAAGCCCCGCATTGTGGGGCTTTTTTTTCAGTGTGATTTGTCAATTGTTTACGTAGCTAACTTTGAGTATTCATATGTCTAACAGCGTGGCCTCTCAGCCAGTAAAGAAAAATATTTTTGGTCGATATGCGGTTCTTGTACTGGTGTTATTGCTGGCTATAAGTGCTGTTAATTTTTACCAAATTTTACTGGTAACGCCCGATACCATTGGGATGAAGGCGTTTACCTCTGCAATGTTTTCAAGCCCCGGTTTTTTGTATGACCTGCTTTGGTTTGTGTTGTCAATTTCGGTTATACATATTGTTTTTATTTTTCTCCTGTGGCTGGGTTCTGTCGGTTGGATGACAAGATATGAGATGCCTGATCGGCAGTTCAGTTTTGGGGTGTTTGGGTATTTCTTAGGTGTATGTACTTGGGTTTTAATCTGGAGTGCCAGGCAATATCCAAATATGCCCAGTGGGTTTATAAAACATAATGAATTATTGATTTCTGATGCAGCTTTTTATTCTCTTACTGCTGGTATAGCAATATCTTTTGTAGCCAGTTTGTATCTGCTCAGCCACTCTAGAGCGAGAAAGATAATGGCCGGTCTGATCGTCACCTGTGCAGTGGCGCTAGGGGGCTGGGTGAGCGGTGAAATTCCTTTATCTAATGCAAAATTGAGTGCCGTGGATGGTGATGCTCCGCCCAATATTATTATTCTGGGCATAGATTCCCTACGCCCGGATGAAACCGGATTTTTTGGGAGTGATGGTGAATTAACGCCAAATATTGACAAATTTCTTTCCCAGAGCCGAGTCTATTCAAATGCCTATACCCCCTTTGCCAGGACATTCCCAGCGTGGATGAGTCTTCTCACTGGTAAAGAACCGGTAAACCATAAGGCAAGGTTTAACCTGATTAATCATTCATATCTGGATAAAAAGGAAACCATAGGGTGGTGGTTGAAAGACCGAGGGTATAGAACCATCTATGGTTTTGATGAGAGGCGGTTTAATAGCATAGATGAAACATTTGGATATGACTCAGTCGTCGGGCCAAAGCAAAGTGCTCTAGGTTTTGTTCTTGGCCAATATGACCACCCCATAATTAATCTGCTATGTAATACAAAAGTTGGCAAATACCTATTTCCTGAGATGTATTTGAATAGAGGGCGTAAGGCTAACTATGATCCAGAAAGGTATAGTCAGGCCTTGATAGATGAAGTGGCAGAGGATACATCGGCTCCCATTTTTTTGAGTGCACACTTCCTGTTGCCGCATTACCCATGGTTATCTAGGGACGATGAAGAGTTAAGTAAATTTCCCAAGCCAGAAGCGCCTGAAAAAATAACAGCCTATCAATACCGAATGATGCTGAAGCAGGTTGACGAACAATTTGGTGATTTTATTGGGAAGCTTAAAGATACAGGCGTTTTGGATAACGCCTATGTTTTTTTACTGTCGGATCATGGCGATGGTTTTAAATTTGAAAAAGATGTTTTACAGCCTGGGATAGACGATGCTTTGTTTGACGTAGAAACAGATACCCGTGGTCACGCCACTAATGTATTAAATTTAGGGCAGTCTAGAATTGTATTGGCAGCTAGAAGCTACCGGGATACGTTGTTTGAGCCGGAAGTGGTAGAACAAAATGCATCACTTATGGATGTCGTCCCTACAATTGGCGATTTACTGAAAATGGAAGAGGAGAGCAAAGAGCTAGATGGCATCTCTTTGTTGAACGAATCCAGAGAGCTTCGCCAGAAAAGACCGTTGTATCTTGAGAGTGGATTTGCCGCTATGGAAGTGACGGCAGATGAAATTACAATTAAAAACCTATTAGAAGAAGGAATTAAAGCCTATACAGTTGATAAGAAGGGGAAGTTGGTAGTTAGAGATATGTGGTTTGATCTCGTTCTTCAGTCTAAACACCGATCAGTTATACGGGGCGATTGGCAGCTGTCAATGATCCCCGAGATGGGTGGGCATATGGTATTGACCAATATTTCAGAAAAAAAATGGTGGCCTTTGGCTCAGTATGATGGTGATGCCCCGTGGAGCGATATGCTAAAAAATCTGTGTAGGCATTATAAAGGTGAGCCAGGCTTCGACCAAGAAGAGGTTTGTTTGAGCCTAAATGAGTTGGCCAAAGGGAATATGTAAGATGTTTTGGTTACTTCGTCTATGGGATTTAAAAAATATATTGGCTGGGGTGTGTAAATGATTTCAATAGTTTGCCCTTTCTATAATGAGGAGAGTGTCGTTGATGAGTTTTTTTAGCGATTGAGCCAATTCTTTCTAAAATAATTTATTCATATGAAATAGTTTGTGTTAATGATGGTAGT
>JBALWM010000082.1:0-6717 GCA_036960905.1 Porticoccus sp. | reverse complement strand
CGGATGACATAAGGCTTATCGACCTTGAAAAGTGCAAGCGCATGATATCAAAGGAACGCGGCCCGAAAGAGCTGGCGACCCTGTTTCGCAACACCGGTGAGCTAATGCCTGAAGACCGCCAGCAGTTTCTAGAAGCTTATATTGAAACCTCTCCCGTTCGTTGGTCTCTACCAGCTTTAGAGAAAAAAGTGGCCGATAAAATTATGGCAAAAGGGTAAGTTCAGGGTGGCTGTGCTGCTAACACTTCAGCAACTACAGCAAGCGGGTCAAGGGCTATCAGCACCATTCCAGTTAGCGGTGCCCGGTCATGAAACGCTAGTCTGTGAGGAAGTTTATCGTCATTTGCCTGGTAAGCGCCTGGCATTTCGTGCCCATTGGGGTGGTGCGATGGTGCTGGTCAAACTGTTCTTCCAGAGAAAATATTTCGACCGTGAACGAGCTGGGTTGAAAGCCATGGCTGAGGCTGGAGTGCCTTGTCCAAAGGAAGTCTGGAGTCTGGTTGATGATGATGGTGGTTATTTTCTTGCCACCGAGTTTCTTGATGATGCTGTCAGTCTACAGGACTGTTATCAGGGCTTGTCTCCCTGTCAATTAAAGCAGTTGTTACGAGATGCTCTGGGTCTGATTAGTCAGTTGCATCGTGCCGGCTGGATGCAGGCAGACATTCATTTGGATAACTTTCTGCTCAGTATGGGGGTGCTCCATGTGATTGACGGTGGTGGCATCGAACCATTGCGCAGCCCTTTGGAGAATCTGGGGCTGTTCTTTGCTCAAATGACACCCGATTACGATAATTTGGTGCCAGAAGTTATTGATGCCTATGGTGAGACGGTGTCTTCACTGGAAGATCTTCTCTCTACGGTAGTTCGCATGCGAGAGAAGCGGATTAAGCGTTATATGGCAAAGACCACTCGCTCATGTTCTCAGTTTGAGGTGACTCGATCATCGGGTTCTTTTGTGGCAATGGCACGTTCCCGCATGAGTGAAAAATTGTGCCGATTAATGGATGAGCCAGAAGTTGCTGTGGGGCATGCTCAGTTTCTTAAGCGTGGTAATACGGCAACGGTAGTCAAGGTCTCCGGAGATGGCGGTGACTGGGTCCTGAAGCGCTACAATATCAAGAGTTTTTGGCATGGCCTGAGCCGTTGTTTTAGGCCGAGCCGGGCCTGGATTTCCTGGGAGAGTGCCCATCGGTTAGAATTACTCGGTATTGCCACACCAGCATCATTGGCGATGCGAGAAAATCGCGCCGGGCCATTTCGCCGGGAGGCATACCTGGTGACGGAGTGTGCGGTAGGCGACAATTTACATACTTGGTTATTGAAGCACGGTGATACTCCGGTACCTGAGTGGCTTAATCTTGAGGTGCATCACTTATTTGATATTCTGTGGCGCAGTGCTGTGAGTCATGGGGATATGAAGGCCACCAATCTGATTGTTTCAGGTGAGCAGCTCCAGGTGATTGACCTGGATGCGGTGCGGTGGCACCGTTACAAGGCGCCGTTTGTAAAGGCATATGGCCGAGATTTACAGCGGTTTATGGATAACTGGCAAGGCAAGTCTTGGCAGCATTTCGAACGATTACTGAGTCCCTTTGCCCAGCGGGCGGGTATTACTCTTATTAATAAAAAGGTTTAACTGTGTCTACAATTGTTCTCGGTATTTCCGGTGCGTTGAATCATGATCCCTCCGCTGCGCTCTATGTTGATGAAAAGCTGGTGGCCGCAGCAGAAGAAGAGCGCTTTATTCGCGATAAGCATGCCAAAGGGAAAATGCCCTTTGAGGCAGCAAAATTCTGTTTGGAATACGCCGGCATAAAGCCCGAAGCTGTTGATGTCGTGGCCGTACCCTTTGCACCGATTTCTATTTTTTCCAAAGCTCGTTGGCATTTTGCCAGGCGCTACTGGTATGCCCCTGACCGCGCCTTGGATGCGTTGTTGAATGGCAATCGTCGTTACCGTCGATATCGCGACAGAGTATTTTCTCTGTTGCGTGATTTGGGTATCGATCCAAATAAAGTTGAATTTGAGTCCGTTGAGCACCACTTGGCCCACGCCTCTAGTGCCTATCACCTGAGTGGTTTTAAAGAGAAAACAGCCATCATGGGCGTGGATGGTAAGGGTGAATATGCCACCACATTCTTTGGTTATGGAGAGAATGGCAAAATTCACAAAATTAAGGAATTTTACGATCCGGACTCTCTGGGTGGTCTTTATGGGGCGATAACAGAATATCTAGGTTTTGAGATGCTTGATGGTGAATACAAGGTAATGGGTATGGCCCCCTATGGGGATCCCACCAAGTACGACTTTTCGCGCTTAATTGACTTTGATGGTAAAAATTTTCAAGTCAATACCAAGCTGGTAAACACCGTCGGCCTGAGGCGGCATAAGCAGGATGGTGCTGCGTTCTATTTCAGCCCAAAACTTATTGAGTGGCTTGGCCCCAAGCGTGATGGGGATATCGCCGATGAGCCCTACATTGACTACGCTGCGACCATTCAGGCGTTATTTGAAGAAGTTGTTCTGAAGCTGATGGATCATTACCTGGGAGACATCTTGCGTGAGACCGGCAAGCTGGCTTTTTCGGGGGGTGGCGCACTTAACGTCAAATTAAACCAAAAAATTATTGCCCGGGATGAAGTAAAAGAGCTCTATGTGCAACCTGCATCTGGTGATGCCGGGACTGCTGTTGGTGCCGCGTCCTATGCGCTGATGAAGCGAGGGATTCAGCCAGAGAAAATGGAGCATGTTTATCTTGGGCCAGAATACACTAATGAAGACTGTATTCGAGCCTGTGAAGAGCATCCTGAAGCTCCGGCTTATGAAGTCATTGATCAGGTGCCGCAACGTATAGCCAAGATTCTAGCCGAAGGTAATCCTGTTGCCTGGTTCCAGGGGCGCATGGAATTTGGGCCAAGAGCCCTAGGTGGGCGCTCAATAGTGGGTTGCCCCAGTTCAGCGGGCGTAGCAGCGAGGATTAATGAGCAAATCAAATTCCGTGAACGCTGGCGACCCTTTTGTCCCAGTATGCTTGATCGGGTGGCACCGGAAATGTTCAAAAGTGATCACCCCGCACCGTTTATGACCTTTACCTTTGAGGTAAATGAAGAGTGGAAAACACGGGTGCCGGAAGTGGTTCACGAAGACGGTACTGCCCGCGCTCAAGCGCTCAAGAAAGAATTTAATCCTCGTTACTATGAGCTGATGGAAGAAATGGAAAAGATTACCGGGAATGGCGTGGTGTTAAATACCTCCCTAAATCGTCGTGGCGAGCCGATGATCTGCTCTCCGACCGATGCGCTGAATATGTTTTTCGGGTCAGATTTACAGTACCTGATTATGGAGGATGTGTTGGTGCGTAAGGTGTAAACGGAATATACCAATTCAAAGTAGTGACTCAATAATTCCAATGTAGGGGTAAGGAAAACTTAAATGGCAATTGTCGATAAAGATCTTATAAAAAATTATCAAGAAATACATGCGAATAAAGAGTACGGCTTTACTTCAATTAAGTATAAAGAACATATACAGGCATGTATTAATGACTTAAAACCTAAGAGTATTTTAGAGTTTGGTTGTGGTCAAAGTGTCTTGATAGACAATCTTGTTTATGATGCAAATTATCATCGATACGACCCCGCTGTACCTAAATTCTCTGAGATACCTGTCGATAAGGCTGATTTTATAATAAATACGGATGTTTTAGAGCATATACCTGCCAAGGATTTGGATGAGGTTATGGTTAAAATGAAGAGTATTACTGAGCATGTTTTTTATAATATAGCGACTGATTATGCCAATGAGATTTTGCCAAATGGGGAGAATGCCCATTGTACCGTTTGGCCTGGTGAAAAATGGCTTGAACTGATCAAAAAGTATTACCCAGAAGCAGAAATAGCTTATTGCATTGAAAAAGGATCCTGTTTGATTATTACTTGGTCGTCACCAGGTACAAAGCAGCTTATTAATGATGTTGAAGAGCTGAAGATAAAAGCGAATAAAAAAAATGATCATGTATTTAAAAGGATTGAGCGTTGCCTCAGAAGAGTAAGAAATTCTATATTTGGAAAGGGCTTTTTTAGAAGAACTTTTGAGAAAAAATAATATAATTATCTTGAGTTTCTCGGGGTCTCTAGAAATACCATTAAATATTTTTATTGTGGTCATGTGCCAGGAAATTTTTTAATATTTTCTGTGAGATTGTAGTAAATTCTAATGTGGACTTAATCGATATTCATCGTAATTTTTAGTGTTATATGAAAAGAAGAATTCTACAAATTTGTCATGGTTCTTCGGCTCCTTTCGGGGATGTCGCTAGGCAGTGGGCGCGGCTATTTGACGGCAGTAACTATGACTTAACCACCATCTTTCTGACGGGAAAGATGGACGAGATTCTAGCTAGAAAGGTGGGTGGTAAGGTACTCTTTTTTGAATACGCCTCAAGAGACCTGAGTGGTTTAAAGAGGGGGCTAGTGAAGCGCATAAAGGCTCTTCATTTACAAGAACACTATGAGTTTTGCGTGGCCCACCGGTACAAATCAATATATTCGGCTTTGTCTGTCAAAGGGTTGAAGGTGGTTGGCGTTAATCATGCCTACGGCGTCTATGATAAATGGCTGCGTAGAGTGCTTGTTGTGAGTAAAAAAAGTCGGTTGATATTGGTGGGTGTTTCCAGCGCAATAAGAGATGATATTCGGGCGGCGTTGCCATCTTTTCCTGCAGAACAAATACAAACTATATATAACCGTATCAATGTCGACGAGGTTAAAGAGAAACAAGTTGACCGGTCCTCGGCGAGAGAGTTTTTAGGGGTTTCCAGCGACGGCTATGTTTTTGGTGCTGTTGGGCGGCTTCACCCAGATAAAGATTACAAGACATTACTTTCTGGTTTTGCACGAGTTTCAGAAAATATGCCCGATGCTTGTTTGGTAATCATTGGTCAGGGTGGTTTGGAATCACAGCTCAAGTCTCAGGCGGAAGCTCTGGGTATCAGTGGTAAAGTACACTTTCTAGGCTTCGTTAAAGATGCCTATCGTTACTTTAAGGCTTTTGATAGCTTTGTACTAAGTTCAGACTATGAGCCATTTGGTATGGTGTTACTTGAGGCAATGTTGGCAGGGCTGCCCATTGCCTATAGTAACTGTGGTGGAAGCCCTGAAGTTGTTGGTTCGCTGGGCATCCCTTTCTCAGTGAATAATTCAGAAGAATTGTCTGGAGCATTATTACGACTCTACACTGGTCAGCACAGTGTTAACTATGATCAATTGAGCCAGCGTGTAAGTCGCTATTTTTCGGATGAGGTCGTTCGTGAAGAGTTTTGGAGTATGCCGGCGCTAAAGAAATTTTTAGCTGGGACCTAACTATACTTACATGTGGTCAAAATGGATTATGTAAAAACACAAAAGTTATTATCTTACTGTAAGAAGCGATATGCCAAGAATCGGATTTTTTTTTGGTGTTTCTGGTGTTTGAGGAGCTACTTTCGCGGAATCCTCTGTGGTGATAACTTCAGCGATGTGAGTGAGAGTTGTGACATTCTTATCCTACACCCATCAAGAAAATCATTTAAGCTTAAGCGAAAGCAAAAGTTAATTGATAAGCTGCGGTCGTCGGGCATTAATATCATAGAGACCATTGCGCTGAGTGAGCAGGAAGTCATTAAACAAAAAGCATGTTGTGGGCCGTTTGACTCTAGATTTTTGTTCCATTGTTATGAAGGTTACGCCAACTGGTTGCGTAAAAAATTTAACCCAAAAATTATTATTACTGACCGTAACGGCTCACTTTTATCCCCATTCCTGAAATCACGCACTCTTAGTGACCCTATAACTTTTCATCTGGCGCACTCAGTACTAACGGCGCAGTCTAGTCGTTTCAGTATGCTGGATTATGATTACTATTGTGTTTATGGGGTGAGCTCGTATGAGTATCTGAAGTCGTTGCCCATCTCCTTTGGGGAGTGTCGTGTTATCTTGGGGGGGAGTGTACTTTTTGATGAAGAGTTCATTTTGTCATCGCCTGACCCAGAATCCCCTTTGCTTTTTTTAGGTATGGGACCGGAGCTAGAGGCAACAGCTGAAGGGCGAAAAATCTATCAGCTTGTTCTTACTTGGCAAAAAATGAGTGGCAGGACTCTGTATGTGCGATTGCACCAGCGAAGCAAAGGTGAATTTTGGAAGTCGGTAGTTCAAGAGGGTATCGAGTTGTTGAAGGAAGAATCTTTTCAAGATAGTGCAGCTAAAGCCTCGTTGGTGTTGGCACCGTATACCAATGCCGTAGTTGATGCCGCGCTACTTGGAAGGCCTGTGCAGCTGATTGCATTTCCACATGAACGGGATTTTCTTCAAGTTGAGAGATTTTTTGGTCCTCGAGCGTGGGATGTAAAGGGATTGAGTAATGCCGTAGATAAACACTTTAGTAATTTTGAAAGAAGTGTTGAGGCGAGCCAGCAGTTCGCCAATTTTCACCTGGCGCACGGAGCTGATTCTGTAAGTTATATCAATAGTACTTTGTTGGAATTACTTGAAAATGGGCGCGTAGAGGTAGGCTTGTTGGCGGGCAAATCATAATGTGTTCCTTCATTGAAGTTGGTGGAAACCCATTATGACCAAGATTATAAAAAATGACCGAGGACCTTTACTCAGTGTCGTTATCCCCTGTTATAACTATGCGCATACGCTAGAGCGAGCAGTGACGTCTGTTTTGATTCAAAAGA
>JBALWM010000081.1:0-6868 GCA_036960905.1 Porticoccus sp. | reverse complement strand
CTTCGTGAAACAGTGGATCATACTTTGCTTAAAGCGGGTTACCCACCACTGATGCTTGCCCCCATTAATTTTGATGCGATGTACAAAGAGAAAAAAGAGAGAGAGCATTAATTAAAGTTAATTAGATAAAGCACACTAATAAGATTTATTAAATGGTGTCGAGAGTCTGCTCTCGACACCATTTAACGTTATACCATTCTCTATTTCTTACTTTTCCTGATTTATCTCTCATTTGCTTTAACAGATAAAAATTCCCAAGCTCCTCTAGGCTATCTAATTTTTTCATCATAATATTTTATGTTTGTATTATTTCTAATACAGGCGCATGAATAAATTCAAAACCACGATAATATTCTATACATTAAGTATTCGAACTTATTATGTGTGAGGAAATGCGAGTGTCTATGACAAAGGGTGCCGTCGCAGCAGGCCACCCAAGGACTGTAGCTGCAGCCGAAGAAATTCTACAAGAAGGTGGTAATGCCTTTGACGCTATTGTGGCTGCACATTTTTGTGCTTGTGTTGTTGAGCCTGTGCTGGCATCGCTTGCAGGCGGCGGTTATATGCTGGCCAAAAAAACAGGGGCTGACCCACTGGTATATGACTTTTTTGTACAAACCCCCCGTTCTAAAAAACTGACAGATTCTCCTGATTTTTTCCCGATTCATGCTGATTTCGGCACTGTGTCACAGGAATTCCATATCGGGTTGGGGTCCATTGCTGTACCGGGTTCAGTTCGCGGTATGTTTGATATTCACCGTGACCTTTGCACGCTACCCATTAGTCGGCTCGTAGAGCCCGCGATAAAAGCTGCGCGAGAGGGGGTTCAATTTAGCCACCTCCAGGCAAAGATTTTTGACATTGTGAGCCCCATCTATTCTGCTACCCCGGAAGCACGGCAGACCTACAGTAGTCCAATATGTCCAGGTGCACTGGTCGGTGAACATGATGTACTAAAGCAGCCTGCTTTGGCTGACACCCTGGATGGCTTGGCAAACGAAGGTGACAAGTTATTTTATGAGGGTGAGATAGCCAAAAAAATTGCAAAGCTCTGTGTTGATGGTGGCGGTTATTTAACGCGGGATGATCTATCCAATTACCAGGTGATATGCAGGAAACCCTTACAGATCAGCTATAGGCACGCTCAATTATTTACGAATCCGCCGCCAGCCTCAGGGGGGATTTTGATCGCAATGGCTCTTAAACTTTTGGAGCATCAAGATTTACCCGCTTTTAGTTTTGGCTGTCACCACCACTTGGACCTGCTAGCAGCAGTGATGGCGGCCACTAATCAGGCGCGTTTGGATATGCTTCTAAAAGACGGTAGTGGTCTAGCTGAGCATCTACTAGATGAACATTATCTAAGCCAGTACTGCCAGCAGGTGGCTGGCCATGCCCGCTGTTTACGCGGGACAACACATATAAGTGTGGTTGATGCAGCGGGGAATGCGGCGGCCATGACGGTGAGTAATGGAGAGGGTTGCGGCTATATGGTACCCGGTACGGGCATTATGTTGAACAACATGCTTGGAGAAGAAGATATTAACCCTGAGGGGTTTCACTGCTGGCCAGAGAATCAGCGAATGACTTCAATGATGTCTCCCAGTCTATTGCAGTTGGGAAATGGTACCTCCGTGGCACTGGGTTCGGGTGGTTCTAATCGGATTCGTACCGCTATTCTTCAGGTAGTTAGTAATTTGGTGGATTTTGGGATGTCGCCGGAGCAGGCGGTATCGGCACCACGTATACATTATGAAAATGGCGTGCTTAATATTGAGCCAGGATTTGAAGTAGGCCCGCTTGATGGGCTGAAAGCTGATTACGACAATCAGCAACATTGGGAACAACTAAATTTATATTTTGGGGGTGTTCATACGGTGGAATTTGATGGCCATCGTTTTCATGGCGTTGGTGATCCTCGTCGTGGTGGGGTCGGTGCAGTGGTGACTGGTGATAGCTAAACCGAGCATTAGGTGAGTGCTATTTGCCTAGAGAAAATCACCCCATAGTGACTGAAGGACACTAATAGCCACAACAGGTGCAGTTTCAGTCCGCAATACCCGGGGTCCTATCGTTAACGGCATAAAACTGCACTCTTCCGCTAGTTTGATTTCATCAGTACTTAAGCCACCTTCCGGGCCAATTAAAAGTGCAGCACTCGCTGTCTGTTGCTTTCCCAACTCAGAGATACTGTGTGGGCTGCGGTGATGTAGTACTAATTTCTTTTCCGCTTCCACGGTGCTAAGCCACTGATTGATAGTAGAGGGTGGGTGGATAATCGGGACTTGGTTGCGGTAAGACTGCTCACAGGCACTAATGCTGACTTGCTGCCAATGACGAAGTTTCTTGTTGGCCCTATCTCCCTTCAGTTTGACTTCTGTTCGCTCGGTATGAAGTGGTGATATTTCAGTAACACCGACTTCGGTAGCCTTTTGGATAATCCAGTCCATCCGGTCACCTCGGGATATGCCTATCCCCAAATGTATATGTAAAGGGGATTCACGTTCGGTATTAGTGAAGTCAGTAACAGAGGCAGTAACTCGCTTGCCGCTACATTCACTAAGTGTTGCGAGAAATTCACCACCTTGGCCATTGAACAGTGAGATCGGGTCGCCCGTCTTTAGCCGTAGTACCGTGGCCAAATGACGGGAGGATATCGCATCTAACGTCACCTCCTTACCAGTGGTCAGGGGTTGGTCAGTAAAAACCCGAATATCACGCATTAAATATCAACCAAGTTCTTTAGGAAAACCCTTCAGTAAAACCCAAGTTACGACACAGGGCCGCGTTGGCTTCAATCTGATTCATGGTATAAAAATGTAGCCCCGGAGCACCGCCGGCCAATAATTTTTCACAGAGGCTAGTCACAACCTCCAAGCCGAACGCCTTAATACTTTCAGTGTCATTCCCGTATTGTTGAAGTCGCTGGCGGATCCAGCGGGGAATATCCGCGCCACAGCTATCAGAAAAACGAATGAGATTCTGATAATTGATGATGGGCATAATGCCGGGAATAATCGGCTGGTCGATGCCCGCTTTCCTGCATTGGTCCAGATAGTAAAAATAGCTATCCGGGTTGTAAAAATATTGGGTGATAGCACGGCTGGCACCCGCTTCAAATTTTTTCCCCAGCCAGTAAATATCCTTTTCGTAGCTCTCTGACTCTGGATGAATTTCTGGATAGGCCGCAACCAACAGCTCGAAGGTGTCGCCAAAGTGCTCACGGATAAAGCCCACTAGTTCATTCGCATAAACAAGTTGTCCGGCACCACCCATGCCCGAAGGTAGGTCGCCGCGCAGACTAACGATACGGTTGATCCCCGCATCTTTGTAACTCTGCAATAGTGCTATAACAGATTCTCGGCTATCACCGCCAATGGATAGATGGGGTGATGCACTGGAACCGGCGGCCTGTATTTCTAGGACTATATCTCGGGTAAATTCGCGGGTAGATCCTCCCGCGCCATAAGTGACCGAGAAAAATTCCGGCTGAAACTTGGCCAGTTGACGATGGGTGTCATGAAGCTTTTTCCTGCCCTCTGGGGTCTTTGGTGGAAAAAACTCAAAGCTTAGATGATGATTTGTCATAGTCTGTCAGTTCTTTTTCGTCACATTTTCATCATGGGTGCCGATATTGATGCCTATGGTATCGGCGTATTTTTTAGTGTGGTTCCTTAAGGCTTAGTCCCTAAGGCTTAGTACCTGTAACTGTCGCCTTTGAACGGTCCTTCCACAGGTACGTTAATGTACTCCGCCTGTTCTGGTTTGAGGCGGGTAATCACACCGCTAAAACCATTGACCATATGTGCCGCGACTTCTTCATCCAGTTTTTTGGGCAGTACTTCTACCCGTAATAATTCTGCCTTCGTGGCATCATCCTGATGAGCAAAGGCCTGCTTGTAAAGGTGGATTTGAGCCAACACCTGGTTTGCAAATGAACCATCCATGACCCGGCTTGGGTGCCCAGTGGCATTACCCAAATTAACCAGCCTGCCTTCAGAAAGCAGTAGTAAGTGGTTGTTTGTTTCGCGATGGCGGAATACCTTGTGTACTTGAGGTTTTACTTCCTCCCACTCCCAGGTTTTACGCATATAGGCAGTATCAATCTCATTATCGAAATGACCAATATTGCTCACCACGCAGCCAGATTTCAGCGCTGCCAGAATATCTGCATCGCAAACGTTATAGTTACCGGTACAGGTAACCACTAGATCAGTGGTCGCTAGTAAGCCGGTATTGACACCCTTTGATGGATCACCATCCTGATAGGTGGATACCACTTCAAAGCCATCCATGCAGGCCTGCATGGCGCAGATAGGATCGACTTCTGTCACTTTTACAATCATACCTTCCTGGTTTAGGGATTGGGCAGAGCCTTTGCCCACATCACCATAACCAATAACCAGCGCCTTTTTACCTGCCAGTAGGTGGTCAGTGGCACGCTTGATGGCATCGTTGAGGCTGTGGCGGCAACCGTACTTGTTGTCATTCTTTGACTTGGTGACGGAGTCGTTCACATTGATTGCGGGTACTTTCAATTCGCCCTTGCTCAGCATGTCGTACAGACGGTGAACACCGGTTGTTGTTTCCTCGGTGATACCGTGGACATTTTCCAGCACCTGTGGGTATTTCTCATGCAGCAGGGCGGTCAAATCACCCCCGTCATCAAGTACCATATTGGCGCCCCAGGGTTGGCCGTCTTTTAGGACTTGCTGCTCCAGGCACCAATCATATTCTTCTTCCGTTTCGCCTTTCCAGGCAAATACCGGCGTGCCGTTGGCTGCAATGGCTGCTGCCGCATGGTCCTGAGTGGAGAAAATGTTACAGGATGTCCAGCGAACTTCTGCACCTAGAGCCTCAAGTGTTTCGATTAATACCGCTGTTTGAATGGTCATATGAATGCAACCAAGTATCTTTGTTCCTGCCAGTGGTTGTTCCACTTTATAGCGCTCACGTAAGGCCATCAGTGCAGGCATTTCTGTTTCGGCAATAGCAATTTCTTTGCGGCCCCATTCAGCAAGACTGATGTCGGCCACTTTATAGTCATTAGAGGTCTGGTTATTAGCGGTGGTCATATTTATTCCTTAAAAATCAATAAGCTGGGGGTATTTGATCGGTTAAACAGGCCATTTAAAGAGCGGCCTTGAGCACCTCTGCTTTGTCAGTTTTTTCCCAAGTAAAATTTTCTTCTTCACGACCAAAGTGTCCGTAGGCGGCCGTAGCACGGTAGATAGGGCGCTTTAAATCGAGCATATCGATCAGACCTTGGGGGCGAAGATCAAAGTGTTCTCGTACCAAAGTGACGATATTGTCGTCGCTGAGTTTGCCGGTCCCGTAGGTATTCACGCTGATGGATGTGGGTTCAGCCACACCAATGGCATAGGACAACTGTATTTCACAGCGGTCTGCCAGTCCGGCAGCAACAATATTTTTTGCCACATAGCGTCCAGCGTAAGCCGCTGAGCGGTCTACCTTGGAGGGGTCTTTGCCTGAGAAGGCACCACCACCGTGGTGAGCCATGCCGCCGTAGGTATCCACAATAATTTTCCGGCCTGTTAGCCCGCAGTCACCCATGGGGCCGCCGATAATGAACTGGCCAGTGGGATTGATGTGGTATTTAGTGTCTGCATGCAGCCATTCTTCCGGAAGAATGGGTTTGATGATTTCTTCACGGACAGCATCCTGCAAATCAGCGAGAGAAATATCAGGTGCGTGTTGGGTGGATAATACAACAGCATCGACAGCTACTGGTTTCCCCCCGGTATAGCGCAAGGTCACCTGGCTTTTGGCATCCGGGCGAAGCCAAGGCAGTACGCCATGTTTGCGCAGGTGTGCCTGGCGTTCTACAAGCCGGTGGGCATAATAGATAGGTGCAGGCATTAGAACCTCTGTTTCATTGGTGGCGTAACCAAACATCAGGCCCTGATCTCCAGCGCCCAGTTCTTTGGCCTCACCCTCATCGACACCCACGGCTATGTCATGGGATTGTTTGCCGATAGCATTGAGTACGGCACAAGATGCGCCATCAAAGCCTACATCAGAACTGGTGTAACCGATGTCTGTAATCACACCGCGGACAATATCTTCCAGATCCACGTAGGTGTCTGTTCTCACCTCACCGGCAATAATGGCCATCCCGGTTTTAACCATAGTTTCTACAGCCACCCGTGAATGGGGGTCATCTTTAAGTATGGCGTCCAGTACCGCATCGGAAATCTGGTCAGCCATTTTGTCTGGATGGCCCTCTGAAACAGACTCCGAGGTAAACAGGTTATAGCTAGACATGAATCGTTGTTCCTGTATTTGTAAAATAAGTTATGAATGATTAAAAAACTGCCGCAACTGAATCTGGAAACCATTGCGTTGAGCGAGATAAAGGCTTTCGCCTTCCACAAGCCCTGCTGCAGATGCCCAGTTGCTCAGGTCTTCAGGTTCAAACCCTAGCCACAAATCACCACAGGCTTCTCGCGCCCAGGTTTGATCGTGATGGCATAGGTCAGTAACGAGTAGTACACCGCCAGGGGTTAGCAATTGAGCCAAATCTTCAAAAATGTGCGCGGGGTCTGGTGTGTGGTGCAGTACCATATTGAGAGTAATGCAATTAGCCACTAACTGTTGCTCAAGAGCCAAGGTCGTATCACCGTGAACAAGCTGTACATTGGTCAGGCGTTGCTCCTCTATTATCTTGCGGGATCGGCTGAGCATTTCATCCGAGGTGTCGAGAGCAATAACCTGTGTAAATCGTCTGGAAAGATTGGGAAGAAACCCTCCTTCTCCCGGGCCCACTTCGAGTACCACCTCTTTTTTAACAGGCGTGGCATCCAAAAATTCAGTGACGATTTCTCCGTACTGGGTATAGCCGGCAATC
>JBALWM010000080.1:0-6931 GCA_036960905.1 Porticoccus sp. | reverse complement strand
CCTAGTGAGTGGCGAACGATACCTTCTGAGGGGCAACTTTCCAAGAGCTCTGCCATGGAGGTTTTGTTTGGTAACATCAGTTGCGGTGCAATGTCGGCCAATGGAAGTAGCACAAAATTACGTGTGGCCATGCCTGGATGGGGTACCTGTAACTCGGGGTGATCGATGATTTGATTGCCATAGAGCAAAATATCCAGATCAAGGGTTCTGGCCCCCCAGCGCTCCTGCCTGACACGCTGGTGGGTATCTTCAATACCTTGCAATGCTTGCAGCAAGGGAAGCGGACTTAAGTCAGTTTCCAATTGGGCAACACCATTGATGTAATCGGGCTGATCCGATGGTCCCATCGGGGCGCTGCGATACCAGGGTGATACAGCGGTAATATGGGTATCTGGCAGTGCATCCAGTTCAGTGATGGCTCGCAGTACCTGCTGTTGAGGGTTGTCGAGGTTGCTGCCCAGCGCGATGTAGGCAATTTCAGTCATGAACAGGTTTTTTGGGTGGTGGTTTACGACGTCGACGACGGCCCTTGTTTTTAGGTTGCTGTACAGAGTTGACCATCGTCTGACGTTCTTGTTCATCTGCATCTTGGAAGTTGGTCCACCAATCTCCCAAGCCCGATTCGATTTCTCCGGCGTCCTCACGCAACAAAAGGAAGTCATAGCCAGCACGGAAGCGTTTGTTCTCCATTAACCGGAAAGCCTGGCTGCCGGCTCTGCGCGGTAGGCGCAGTTGGAGCTCCCAAATCTCCCGCATGGGGAGGGTGAAACGACGCGGAATAGCCACCCGTTGGCACTGTCTGGCGGAGACCTCCCCAGCAGCTTGGTGTAGAGCGTATATGGATGAGACATCGCCCTGACTAAATACTTTTTCTTGTTCTTTCAGTGCGGGCCAGAGCAGGGCTGCAAATAGAAAAGCCGGTGTTACTCTCTTGTCGCTACGAATACGTTTGTCGGTGTTAGTGAGTGCCTGCTCAATAAATGTCAGGTAGTAGCCTGGGTCGTCAGCTAGTGCTGCTTCCGTGGCCGGAAACAGGATGCCAAAGAGTTGGTACTGGCGGAGTAAATGAAACGTGGCTAATGCATGACCATGCATTAGCAGTTTGAGAACCTCATCAAACAGGCGTGCCGGGGGGATATCAGCCAGTAATTGGTGAACTTTGGTAATGGCAGCTGCGGTATTGTCTTCGATTTGAAAGCCCAGCTTGGCAGCAAAGCGTACAGCACGCAGCATCCTTACAGGGTCTTCCCGATAGCGATCAGCCGGATTACCAATAATGTGTATGAGCCGCCGCTCTATATCAGGCAAACCATCAGCATAGTCGTAGATACTGTTGTCTTGAGGATGATAATAGAGTGCATTCATAGTGAAGTCGCGGCGGCTGGCATCTTCATTGATTGAGCCAAAAATATTGTCACGTAATAAAAGTCCTTTGGACGAGCGACGCGAGTCATTAGGGCTACTTTTCTTATCAGTGTGATGAGCGCGGAACGTGGTGACTTCAATAATTTCTGGCCCCATTCGTACATGGACGATTTGGAATCGACGGCCAATAATGCGCGAACGCCTGAAGAGCTGGTTGACTTGTTCTGGTGTGGCGTCGGTTGCCACATCAAAATCTTTAGGTTTTAGCCCTAGCATGAGGTCGCGAACACAGCCCCCAACCAAAAAGGCTTCATAGCCATCACTGCTGAGTTGCTCGACCACTTTTCTAGCCCCAGCACTGATTTGTTTGGGGGAAAGTGGATGCTGCCCGGCGCTAATAATATGAGGTTCGTTGGTGGCAGGGAGGCTATTTCTCCTGAAAATTTTAGAGAGTTTTTTTAGCATGTTGGTGCTGCAAGTGCCCGGAAAGAGGCGATTCTAGCACAGCGGCGTTGAAAAGACTTTTGGCACTTGTAAGTTGGGTTCAGGTGATTAGTAGGGGGTATTAGTGGGGCGGATTGCCACAAGAAGTAGGCATTAAAAAAGGAAGCCCGTAGGCTTCCTCCGTATCCCATATGCTGTCGAGTCGTGAGGCTTGTCTCCCCTTATCAACCAGGCTAGCAATTCATCCAACATTATTATTATTATTTATTTTTATTAGTTTTCGTTGTTGGCGCCAACTTTTACATAGAGTAAGAGGTATGTCAAAACTAAAATACATATAAAATATAAGGCTATATATTTCACCCTATATTCCTATGGTTTGACTTAACATGACGTTACCCACAAACAACGTTATCTAAGCTGTTGGTTGAAGGTCACCTTCTCCATCACTGAGGGTATCAGCTTACGTTGCCAGTACTCTACACCCCAGTTCAATAATTCATGACCACTTGCAGAGTAGAGTGCCTTGGGTAACGGCAGACCAAGCCATTGCAAAGCAGAGGTCAGATTTGCTGAGGCCGTTTTGGCGTCAATCGAAGGGGTTAGATTCTGCTTGCTGAGTTTCTGGCCTTTCAGGTTGGTTACTACAGGTATATGCCCGTATTGGGGGGTGGGAAGCCCCAAGAGTTGCTGAAGGCAGATTTGCCTGGGGGTGGAATTCAATAAGTCACTGCCGCGGATGACATGGCTAATTTGTTGAAAGGCGTCATCAACGACTACGGCTAATTGGTAGGCAAAAAAACCGTCCTTGCGATGCAGTACGACATCGCCGACCTCATGTTTGATGTTCTGGTTTTGCGGCCCCTGAAAAATATCGTTGAATTCAATTTGGCTCTGAACAGGTGCCGCTAATCGAAGGGCTCTAGGTGCTGAAGGATCTTTCAGCTGGCAGCGATTATGGTGAATACCACCTTGTTCCTTTAGTTGTTGTCGGCTGCATTGGCAGGGATAGACAAGCCCCTCATGTTGCAGCTTCTCAAGGGTGGCAAGATAGACTTCGCTGCGTTGACTCTGATACAGGACCTCGCCATCCCAGTTCAGACTATGCTGCTGAAGCTGTTGTAGTATGAGGTCAGCCGCTCCGGGTATTTCCCGTGGAGGGTCGAGATCGTCCATACGTACGAGCCAAGTGCCATTGTGTGCTTTTGCATCCAGATAGCTGGCGACAGCACTGGCCAGGGAACCAAAATGTAGAGGGCCGGAGGGGGAGGGAGCGAAGCGCCCGATGTAAGGGCATTCGGGTGCTGGGGCCGTCATGGTAATGCTGGGAGCGGCTGATGCTGCTCCCATGAGCGTGTGGCTGTAGGAAAATCGATTGCGGGGAAGTTGGCTGCCAGTAAACCAGTCGTTGGTGAGCCAGCCACCGGAGTGTTAGCCGCCAGTAATCTGTTTTTCTTTGATTTCATCAAGGGTCTTGCAGTCAACGCAAAGATTGGCTGTTGGACGTGCTTCCAGTCGACGAATACCAATATCTACACCGCACTGATCACAGAAACCATAGTCGTCATTTTCGATGCGCTCCATGGTGCTGTCGATTTTCTTAATCAGTTTTCGTTCACGGTCACGAGTACGAAGCTCAAGGCTGAATTCTTCTTCTTGAGTGGCTCGATCTGCAGGGTCCGGGAAGTTTGACGCTTCATCCTTCATGTGAGAAACCGTGCGATCCACTTCTTCCATCAGTTCCCGTTTCCAGGATAGCAGCATGTTTTTGAAGTGTTCTTGCTGGGCCTCATTCATGTATTCCTCACCCTTCTTCTCGGTGTAGGGCGTGAAGCCATGGAGGGAGGGAGCTGTAGCTGTTTCTGCTTTCTTTGGCATGCGTTTCAGTGCTCGGTGAGTTACGAGACCCGCGTTTATAGTGCCACTGGAGAAATTTTTCAAGTAAAAAAATGCTGTTTTTCTTGTTATTCGCATAATTTGCGCCTTTATACGATTTTTAGGCTCTTATTGGGCATGAATATAGGTGGAGGAACTGAATGTTATTCAGAGATTTTTTGTTCGGCGACCTTTGCTATAAAAGAGCGGTGAGAACGACCTATTTGATCACAGGGTCAATAGCGCCATAATGATCAGCAGTTATTGGTTGAATTCAAGTCACCAATTCAAGTCACCATAGGAGTAAGGCAACGTGCGGTTAGCTGATAGAACCCGCAATTTCACACCGTTTAAAGTTGTGGATTTTCTCCAGGCCGCTGTTGAGCTACAGGCTCAAGGGCGGGATATAGTGCGTATGGCTATTGGCGAGCCGGGGTTTGTCACCGCAGAGCCTATTGTTGAATCGGCAAAACAGGCGCTGTCTGAGGGAAAAACATCCTATACCCCTCCTTGCGGCATTCCTCCATTGCGACAAGCTATTGCAGACCATTATCACCAGAGTTATGGCCTGGCCATCGACCCGCAGCGGATTATTGTGACAACCGGGAGTAGTGCCGCACTGGGCATGATTTGTGATTTATTGTTGAATCCTGGTGATGGTTTGCTGATGTCCGACCCAGGGTATCCATGTAACCCAAATTTTGTGCGTCGTCTCGATGCAGAGCCACAGTTTGTACCTGTTGAACCTGAGGGTAACTACCAACTAACAGCTGAGTTGGTGGCTGCACACTGGCGTAATAATACGGTGGGGGTGATGGTGGCATCACCCAGTAATCCTACGGGCGAAATTATTAGTCGTGAAAACCTGGGTGCGTTGTATCGTGAGGTTTCAGATCGAGGTGGGAATCTTGTGGTCGATGAGATTTATCACGGTCTTACCTATGGCGATGAACCGGTAGCATCCATTCTGGAGATCACCGATAAGGCTTTTGTCGTCAATAGTTTTTCTAAATACTTTGGTATGACCGGCTGGCGACTGGGATGGATGGTCGTACCAGATGGTTTGACTGAGACCATTAATGTGATGATTCAGAATTTCTATATTTCTAGTCCCACTGTTGCTCAATATGCGGCGCTGTCAGCATTTGATCCGGAAACCATTAGTATCCTTGAAAATCGTCGTGAAGAATTCAAAAAACGCCGTGATTTTTTGGTGCCAGCATTGCGAGAGCTGGGGTTTGGTATCAGCCATGTCCCTGAGGGGGCTTTTTATGTGTATGCCAATGTGCAGGCATTTACCGATGATTGCGAAGCCTTTTGCTGGCAGTTACTTCATGAACATGGTGTGGCCTGTACGCCGGGGACAGACTTTGGCTATCATCGATCCAATCATTACGTCAGGTTTGCTTACACCGAGCCACTGGATCGGCTGAAATTGGGTGTTGAGCGGATGAGAAAGGCACTCGTTCAAGTGGCTTAAACTGTACCCTAAATAAAGCCCTTAACGAATGTCCTTAAAAACAAGGCTAAAAAATAAGACCCTCAAATGAAGATTGATCCTCCCTTTGAAAAAGCCCTACTGTTGAATCGCTATAAACGATTTTTGGCTGATATACGGCTCGACAACGGTGAAGAGCTCACCATTCACTGTCCTAATACTGGCTCAATGAAAAATTGTTGGGCACCAGAAACTCCCTGTTGGTTTTCACGCTCCAACGACCCTAAACGCAAGTTACCCGGCACCCTTGAGATAACCACAACCTCGGATGGATTTTTAACGGGAGTGAATACCCAGCGCCCCAATAAATTAGTACGAGAAGCGATTGAAAACGGCACAATTGTTGAACTACAGGGTTATGAGAATATTCGACCGGAAGTGAAATATGGTGACGAAAATAGCCGCATTGATTTGTTGTTAAGCACTGGTGACCGGCAATGCTATGTTGAGGTCAAGAATACTACGCTGGGGGCGGGTGATGGTCGTATTCTGTTTCCTGATGCGGTGACGACTCGGGGTACAAAACATCTTCGTGAGTTGATCAGTATGGTGCAGCAGGGACATCGTGCTGTATTGGTGTTTTGCGTGCAGCACACCGGGGCCGAATCTGTAGACCCTGCTGACGACATTGACCCGACCTATGGTTTAACCCTACGGGAAGCCATTGCTGCAGGTGTCGAAGTATTGGCCTACGGTTGTCAATTGACGCCTGAAGAAATTGTGATTAATCAGCGATTGCCCTTTAGCTGTTAGTAAGGCCAAAAGGGGTGTTATGCCGCGCCCAGTGATGACGCCAGCCCCGTACTTCCTCTACGATACCGGGTAATGCTTTGGCCAAAAAATCTGGTGCTGCAAATAAGCCGCGGCTTTTCACCCTAGCGAGAATCTCTATAGCAGGCTGTTCATGACAGCTATGTAAAGCCGCTATGCAAATAATCCTTTAAGGGCATCCAGAGATTGCTGGCCTTTTTCTTTGGCGACTTCGGGGTTGCTGTCACCAAATCCTTCTCTCTCCAAGTCGTCCTGAGGCAGCTCATCCAAAAAACGGCTGGGGGTGGTATTGATGATTTCTCCGAACTGTTTGCGTTTACTGGCCATGGTCATGGTGAGGCTTTGTCGAGCTCGGGTAATACCCACATAGGCAAGACGTCGCTCCTCTTCGATATTGCCTTCCTCGATGCTGTTACGGTGAGGAAGGATGTCTTCTTCCACGCCAATCAGAAAGACGTGAGGGAATTCCAATCCCTTAGCTGCATGGAGGGTCATCAACTGAACCTTATCATCGGCAGATTCCTCTTCTTGGCGGTCCAGTAAGTCTCTCAGTATCAGTTTGGCAATAGCGTCTTCCATCTGATTTTCATCTTGGCTGTCATTAAGGTTATCTTCACCGGCCACTGCCATGTCATCTTTTTCCAGTAATTTTTTGATCTGATCAAGCAGGAAATTGACGTTACCCATGCGCTTTTCTGCCACGGCACCACTACTGGCATTTTGGTGTAACCAGCCTTCGTAATCGATGTCGTTCACCATTTCACGAATGGCCTCTACGGCATTGCCATTAATACAGTTTCGCTCCACGTTTTGAAGCCACAGCTTGAATCGCTGTAGTCGCTCCAAATTTTGGGCGGGGATTTGAGATTGCAGTCCAACTTCATCCATGGCGTCCATCATGGAGATATGTCGCTCATTGGCGTAGTGGCCGAGTTTCTCCAAGGTGGTGGTTCCAATCTGACGCCGGGGCGTATTGAT
>JBALWM010000079.1:2258-6964 GCA_036960905.1 Porticoccus sp. | reverse complement strand
CCACGGCCAACTCCTACGAACAACTCGCGCTATTTCGCTTCTTACTGGGCTTTGTTGGTGCCGGCTTTGTGATTGGCATTCGCATGGTAGGCGAATGGTTTCCCGCTAAACAGGTAGGTCTTGCAGAAGGCATCTACGGCGGCTGGGGTAACTTTGGCTCCGCTGCTGGTGCTATGTTACTTCCCACTATTGCCCTGATGTACGGTGGTGAAAATGGCTGGCGCTATGCTATTGGTACTACAGGCATCATTGCTGGCTGCTATGGTATTTTCTACTACTTCAATGCGCGCAACACCCCAAAAGGCTCCACGTACTTCAAGCCAAAAAAATCCGGTGGTCTGGAAGTAACCAGTTGGGGCGACCTGTGGTTCTACCTGGCAATGAACATCCCTATGTACCTTGCATTGGCTGTGCTGACCTGGAAGCTCTCCCCTTCCAACCTGGGTTTGCTGACGTCAACAGCGGTAAACCTGATATATATAGGTCTGGTTGTACTGTACTTCTTCCAGGCAAGCCAAATCTGGAAAGTAAACCATGAGCACCTGAAAGCTGGTGTACCCGAGATGCAGCGCTACAAGTTTAAACAAGTGGCTATTCTCGACTGGTCCTACTTTGTGACGTTCGGGTCCGAGCTGGCCGTAGTTTCCATGCTACCCCTGTTCTTTCTGGAAACCTTTGAGGGATTGGATCCAGTTAAAGCCGGACTATTAGCCTCAGGATTTGCATTCATGAACCTGGCAGCACGCCCAGGTGGCGGCTGGCTGAGTGACCACTTTGGTCGCCGTAAAACCATGTTGATCCTGATTTCAGGATTAGCTTGTGGTTATTTGCTGTTGAGCCAGATCAACAGTACTTGGTGGATTCCACTGGCCGTAATCTCTACCATGTGTTGCTCGTTCTTTGTACAAGCAGGTGAAGGTGCCGTGTTTGCCATGGTACCTCTGGTTCAACGTCGGATGACCGGCCAAATAGCTGGCATGGCAGGAGCCTACGGCAATGTGGGGGCAGTAACCTACCTAACCGCATTGTCCTTTGTTGAGTACAGCACATTCTTCCTATTAATCGCTGCGTCAGCGGGGATAATTTTCCTGGCTGTTTTATTCCTAGAAGACCCATCTGGAAAAATGGCGGAAGTACTGCCTGATGGTACGGTTGAGCTGATTGATGTCACCTGATTACTATTGAACCGATCGATGCTACCCCACTAATGAGGCCTGCAATAGTTATTGTGGGCCTTAGTGATTGCTAGGGTGGAATAAAAAGGCAGGGCTCACACATGGAACAGAAGCATTCTTTTAACGCGACTATCGGTGTCTGTACCGAGGCTGGTATCAAACCTGTCAATGAAGATGCTGTTGGTTTTTGTATTCCCGAAGACCACCTGATTAATACCAAAGGGATGGTCGCGGTTGTGGCCGACGGCGTCAGTACTGCTGAGGCAGGAAAAGAAGCTTCCGAGTGTTGTGTAAGCACCGTCTTAGCTGATTATTACACCACACCGGAAACCTGGAGCGTCAAACACGCCATCCAGAAAATTCTCACTCCCCTGAATCGCAAGCTGTATAACCTGGGAAACGATATTCATGATGAGGCCCGCGGCTATATCACCACCCTGAGTATTCTGGTGGTGAAATCCCACTTGGCTTATCTATTTCACATTGGCGATAGTCGCATCTATCGTCTCAGTGCAGAAACCGGTGAATTTACTCAGCTCACTCGCGATCACACTGCCAGTATATCAAAAGATCAAAACTATCTAATTCGTGCCATGGGCATGGACACCAGCCTGAACGTAGATGCTAGTGTCGTCACCCTGAAACCCGGAGATATTTTCTTCCTCAGTACTGATGGTATTCACGACTTCCTGCCCGAATCAGACATTCGTCAGCTGATAGAAGCCCATCCAGATGATTACGATGCCGCCTGCCGTGCCATTGTCGACGCCTCCAGCCAGGCAAAGAGCTCCGACAACCTTAGCTGCTGCCTACTGCGCATTGACCAGCTTGGTCTTGAAAATATCGAAGACCTCAATGAACGACTGACCCGCCTGCCATTTCCACCAGAACTCAGGCCTGGACTAAAAATTGATGGCTACGAAGTACTCAAAGAAATGTATGCCAGCGAACGCAGTCAACTGTATCTCGTAAAGGATATGGATTCTGGTGAAACTCTGGTGATGAAAACCCCATCACAGAATTATTCCGATGACCCCGCCTACACCGAGCGGTTTATCATGGAGGAGTGGATTGGCAGCCGAGTAGATCACCCCAATGTTGTTAAAGTGATTCCGCCAAAAAATGAGCGGAAATTTCTCTACTACCTAATGGAAATGGTCGAGGGAGAAACCCTGGAAAAATGGATGGAGGAAAACCCCGATAGACGACCTCGCGATATGATCAAGCTGGTGGAACAAATTGCACTTGGGATGGAAGCGCTGCACGAAAAAGAAACGGTGCATCAAGACCTTAAACCCAGCAATATCATGGTAACCCCTGACTTCCAGGCTAAAATTGTCGACTTCGGTTCCGTCTATGCCCCGGGTATCCACGAAATTTTTACACCAATGGAGCGTGAAATGGCACTGGGAACACTGGACTATGCTGATCCAGCCTACCGGTTCCAGATCAACACGGGTATCAAGGGAGATATCTACTCACTCGGTGTTATCGTCTACGAAATGTTTACCGGGTTTTTACCCTATGGCACCAAACTGGAAAAATGTTCCAGTCGGGAAGATTTTCTCCGACTTCAATACACACCAGGTTATCACCACAAAGATATTATTCCCCTGTGGTTTGACCGCACTCTCGAAAAAGCGGTGGCCATAGACCCTGAGTTGCGATACGACAGCCTAAAGACCTTTTTACATGACCTAAAAAACCCCAATACCGAATACCTCAAGGAAGACATTCAGCAAGGTGGTAAGAAAGATACCCTGCTGCTTTGGAAAATGCTGTCCTTTGTATTATTTGGCTTACTGGTTATATCCCTGTTGGTTTCAGCGACAAAATAATCAATGAAGTAAGCCAAGGGGCAATTAACAATAGAAAATCGAGTAAAATAGCTCATCATTAAACGGTAAATTTCTGGCGGGATAATACCCCCATGATTGGGATATCCAACATCCCCTATGAAATAACGGCCAAACGAGAACCCTATGTCACATGCATCAAAAGAATTTTTACCACTGGAAATAGCTGTACTGACTGTTTCGGATACACGCTCACTGAATGAAGACACTTCGGGTCAACTGCTCGTCGACCGATTGACTGACGCCGGGCACAACTTAGCTGATCGGGTGTTGATCCCAGACGATGTGTATCAATTACGTGCTGAAGTTTCCCGTTGGATTGCGGACCCTAAAGTCCAGGTCATTCTAACCACCGGTGGTACTGGTTTTACTGACCGCGACTCCACCCCCGAAGCGCTAACACCATTATTCGACAAACAAGTAGAAGGTTTTGGTGAACTATTCCGCCATATTTCCTACCAGGAAATTGGCACCTCCACGCTTCAATCTCGTGCTGTGGCAGGACTATCCAACCACACCCTGATATTTTGCATGCCCGGTTCCACCAATGCCTGCCGCACGGCTTGGGATAACATTCTTGGTGAACAATTGGATGCCCGCACCAAACCCTGCAACTTCATTCCCCATGTCAAACTTACCGCTGTCTGTGAGTCGCGGGGATGAGCTGTTGTGATCAACCAGGGCTGATGCCTGTCGAGCAGGCACTAGAGAAACTCCTCAGCTCTGCCCAAGCCATTACCGAAACCGAAATGGTTTCTGTGGAACAAGCCCTGGGTCGAGTGCTGGCCGAAGATCAAACATCCACGGTGGATGTCCCTCCGGCAGATAACAGTGCCATGGATGGGTTTGCCTATAACAGTATAGATACCCAAGGCTCTACTACCCAAAACTCTAATCTCCAGAACTCTGATTTCCAGAATACGGAACAAACAACACTACCCATCAGCCAACGAATTCCCGCAGGTGTTGCACCACAACCACTACAACCGGGCACTGCCGCTCGTATCTTTACCGGTGCAGAAGTGCCCGTTGGTGCAGATATCGTTGTCATGCAGGAAAACTGTCGGTGGGATGACAATCAGGTTACGCTGCCTACAGCGCCAAGAGCTGGAGATAATATCCGCCCTCAAGGCCAGGATATTCAAAGTGGCAGTGTGATCATGTCTTGTGGTCATCGTATCAAACCACAGGATATGGGTTTGCTAGCCTCTGTGGGCCTTGCCACAGTCTCTGTTTATAGAAAACTAAAAGTAGCCATTCTCTCTACCGGCGATGAACTGGTAGAACCAGGAGAACAACTACCCCCTGGCCATATTTACAACTCAAATCGCTACACCCTAGCAGGGCAAATGAATGCGCTGGGATTTGACACTATAGACCTAGGCATTGTGCCCGATAATTTTGAAGCCACAGAACAGGCTCTACGACAAGCAGCCGCTGAAGCCGACTGTATTGTCACCAGTGGCGGTGTTTCTGTGGGAGAAGAAGACCATGTCAAAGCCTGTGTGGAAAAACTCGGCAGCCTTGATCTCTGGCGACTTGCCATTAAACCAGGGAAGCCACTGGCCTTTGGTAATGTACTCGGCACGCCAATCCTCGGTTTACCCGGCAACCCTGCCGCTGTATTTGTTACCTGCGCTATTGTCGCCAGACCCTTCCTGCTTAAATGCCAGGG
>JBALWM010000079.1:0-2158 GCA_036960905.1 Porticoccus sp. | reverse complement strand
TTAAACTGAATGACCAACGGTGTTTCTCTCCACTTTCTCGGTGCCGCAGGCACGGTAACTGGTTCACGCTATCTATTGGAATTTAATGGCCGTAGAGTGCTTGTGGACTGTGGGTTGTTTCAAGGCTACAAACACCTGCGCGAACGCAACTGGCGGCCATTTCCTGTTGAACCATCCAGTATTGAAGCTGTGTTTCTTACCCATGCACACCTTGACCACAGCGGCTACCTGCCGCGCCTAGTACAAAATGGCTTCCACGGCCCCGTCTATTGCACACAGGCAACTCGTGATCTGTGTAAAATTTTGTTATTGGATGCTGCAAAATTACAGGAAGAAGAAGCCTTCTACCGTAACCGGCACAATTACAGCAAACATGACCCCGCACTCCCGTTGTACACTCAGGAGGATGCCAGAAAAGCACTAGAACTGTTCGAGGTCGTTGGTTTTTCCAACCCAGATGATCCACAGCCTGGGGTATCGCTGGGGGAGCTATCTGTCTGTTTTTTGCCAAATGGCCACATTCTTGGATCAGCCTTCCTTGATGTACATGTTGCAGGAAAGCATATCTTGTTCAGCGGTGATATGGGCCGAGGCAACGACCTAATTATGCGTGCACCGGAATTACCAGTGTATTGTGATTACTTGGTGATTGAATCCACATATGGAGACCGACTTCACGACAACCAGGATATCTGGGATGAAACAGCTAAAATCGTCAACGAAACCATTTCTTCTGGTGGCTCACTCTTAATCCCCTCCTTTGCAGTGGGACGAGCCCAGGCAATGCTGTATTTGATTACCGAATTGCGCAACAGGAAGATGATTCCCTACCTACCTATTTTTCTCGATAGCCCCATGGCCATCAGCGTCACTGAAGTGATGCAACGGCACCACCGTTACCATCGACTCAATAAAGCTCGCTGCCAACAGCTATCCCGAGATGTCACCTTTACTCGCACCGTGGAAGAATCCATGACCCTTAATAGCCTGCATATGCCAGCCATCATCCTCTCAGCCAGTGGCATGGCAACTGGAGGAAGAGTACTGCACCATCTCAAACGCATGCTAGGCGACCACCGCAACACCGTTTTATTTGCCGGTTATCAAGCTCCAGGAACCCGTGGAGCTAGACTTGTAGCCGGAGAAAAACACATTAAAATTTTTGGACGCTACCAAGATGTACGAGCACGTATTGAATCTGTGGACTTCCTTTCAGCTCATGCAGACTATCTAGAGTTACTACATTGGCTCCAACAGATGCCTACAGCACCCAAGCGCTGCTTTGTCACACATGGTGAAGAAGCCGCCTCAGATCAATTCCGAATCATGTTAAATGAAGAACTTAACTGGTCGGCCTGCGTGCCAGATATGGGGGATGTAGTGAAACTGTAGAAAACTAACCTTCTACAATTTCACAACTAAAATCACTCTCAGCAGTTAAGGAGTTAGTGATAAAACAGGTGTCTTCCGCTTTTTCCAATATTCGTTTGGCTTTGTCATTATCTTCTGCTGAAGCAATGGTGAGTTTGACGCGGGTGTGTACACGAGTGAATTTAACCTTGCGCTCAATTTTTTCAAGTTGCCCGTCTGAGTAACACTCAATATGTGTCCAGTTCAAATCGTAGGACCGCGCTATAGATTTGAAAGATAAAATGAGGCAATTTGCCACTGAGGCCATCAACAGTTCTTCAGGCGACCAAACATCGCCAGCACCATCAAATTCTACGGGGGGAGCAACATCAACAGTACAACCATTCTCCAGAGAAGATGTGACATTTCCGGTTGGGTCAGCTGATGCAGCAGCAGTATAAGTATGGGGGAATGGCTTCATGGATCTTTCCTTTTGTAGTACCGTCAGAAACGTCTAGCTAACCACTTCTGATGTTATTGTTTCCGATAACAGTGCCACCGTTTTAATTTGCAGGTACACCTGCTTACCCGTTTCGAGCTGCAAGTGCTCCATGGATTTCCGGGTAATGCGAGCCAAAATAGCCTGTCCCGCCACCTCGGTTTTGATGATCACTCTGGCACCATCGATCGGCTCGATCTCACTGATGACGCCCGGTAATATGTTAAGGATGCTGGATTGGCTGGGCCTTTCCAATGCAAGACTGACATCCCGACTGGGAATTCTTACCCTGACAGTACCACCGGGTTC
>JBALWM010000078.1:2901-6984 GCA_036960905.1 Porticoccus sp. | reverse complement strand
TACTCCACATAGCGGGCAATTCTGAAGCCCACATCATCGCGCGGATCAATGCCGTAGTCACGGAATGAAAGCCGCAACTCAGTAATACTGCTATGACGCCAACTGGCGCCCCGGATCACGCGTATGTCGCCCTTTGCTGGTCCGGAGGGATCTTTGTCTGCGGTCATACTGAGACTAAATTCTATCCCATAGTAGTCATTCACCCACTCAGCCACATTGCCCCCCAGATCAAATACCCCCTTATGATTTGAGGGAAAGCTGCCCACGGGTGCCGAGCCGGGATAGCTATCGTTATAGTTGATGACCACTTGGCCGATAACTTTTCCTGCGCTGATATCAGCAAAATTTCCTGTAGTGGGTGGGAGCTGATCACCCCAAATATGCTTCTTCACGCCACTGTCGGTTACTCGGGCAGCCCAAGCCCATTCAGCTTCTGTTGGTAGGCGGTAACCATTAGCTTTGATGTTTTCTCCAACTATTTTACCTTGTTCCTCTTTATAGAATAGCGTCAATTTCTCCTTTTTACTCAGCCAGTTACAGTAGAGTGCTGCTTGCTGCCAACTGACATTAACTACTGGCTGCATCGGTAAGTCCAGTGTGTTTCCATTGATATGGCGAGAGCTGTGCTGGCGTTGAAACCGTTTAAATTCCGAGTTCGTGACTTCCTTGGTTGCCAGATAAAAGGGGCGTGTAAGCTGGACGTCCCGCAACACCTCATTGGCACGTCTTCCCGATTCTCGTCGCGAGGCACCCATGACAAATTTGTTTTTTGGTTTAAATAACTTGAGGGTCTGGTCGCCGGGGCTGGTAATGACCTTGGGGATACTAGCCCATCGTGCTTCTTGTTCAGTGAGGAGTGTCACCCTAACCACTTGATCCAGTTTGGGTTGGGGTGTGACGGTCCTGGTTTGGCTGGCGTATCCAGGCTTCTTGATATCAATTCGGTGTGGGCGAGCAGGTAGGCGGAAGGTTTTTCCCGCAGTGCCTCTTCGTACACCATCAATCCATACCGAGGCGTCAGAGGGCGAGGCCAGCACTCTGAGGCCTCCAACGTTAGCCTTCATCGAAATGGTCAGTTGTTCTGTTTCTCCCGGTGCTAGTAATAGGGCGTGTTTGTTGGTGGTATAGCCATTAAGAAAGAGTGATATCTGGTGCTTTTCATTGGCGGCCACCTCCAGGGTGATGGGTGTGGTACCACGATATTGCCCATCAACTGTGATGGTTGCCCCCGAGGGGATAGAGGTCGCTTCGATCACACCATCTGCTGGTTCCAGAATAATTTCTGGGACTGTCAGTATTTCACCCGCAGACACCTGTAACGTTTTATTCCAGGGTTTGTAACCCTTCAATGCGATATCCACCATCTCACCAGTGGTGAGGAGTTCCGTGGTCAGCGGTGTATGACCACGAGGTTCATTGTTGATGGTGACCGCAGCATTAGGAGGGATGGAACTGAGCTGAACCTGTCCCCAGGCTGGGTCGAGATCAATGTTAAGAGTTTGGCTGTGGTCTAGGCCTTCGATATCAACATTGGACTGATGGATGAAATAGCGTGGAGCCCGGATTTCCAGTTGGTGGCCACCCGGTGATAGAGGAGTGACCGTCATGGGACTGATACCCACCTGTTGTCCATCGACCCATATTTCAGCGTCGGCAGGGTTGGTGGTTATTTGGAGGTGTCCTGGTTTTTTCTCCAGTGCCAGCGGCAATAACTGGTTGTCGTCCTCGCTGACGATAAATGACTGTGTTAGATCCTGATAACCCTCTGATGTGGCGGTCAGCTGGTATTCACCCGGTCTTATCAGGTAATGATCGGCTAGCTCAAAGGTGATGCCGCCTTCAAGGTGTATCTCTGCTGCGGCTGGGTCGATACGAATAATCACAGATTTAGCGGTTAGCAAAAACCACAGTACTAACAGGCTAATTAGCAAAGCCAGCCCGGTCATGATGGCTATTGGCTGAAGTGTAAAGGTGGACCGTTTGACCTCCCCCTCCATTGGGGTGAACTCGACGGGTGCTATGAGAGCTTCATCCCGGCTCTTGTCGGTCACGATACTGGCTCCTTACAGGTCACGACCACAGGGTTGGATAACCCCTTTGATGTCACCTGAAACTCAACACGTACATCGCGATAGCCAGGTCGGCTGCCCTGCGCCACATAATTACCGGGGGTGAGAGATAGGTATTTTTGGTCAAACTGCCCAAGCTCTCCCACTTTGAATAGGGTAACGGCAGTACGATTGTCAGATTGCAGTTCAATGGTGACCGGCATGAGAGCATTTTTTAACACTTGGTCAAGCTGGTTGATCTGCTCTCTTAGCTTGGGTCCCGGTGACCTTATACTTCGGGCATCTACGAGCAGTTGTTGGCCATGCTGATAGACGCTAGTGGAGGCCAGCCGCAGGGGTTTGTTTAGAATCGTCTGAATACTGTCATCTAGATTTTCTCGGGTTGAACTGCGGATTTGCCCCATTTTGGCATCAATTACCGAGTTATCCCGGGCCAGTATGCGGGTGTAGATATCCTTGGCTTTATGCCATTGTTCCTTGGATTCAAATGCTGTGCCTTGAGACAGCTGCGATTGGGTGGTGCGTTGAGCAGCGGCATTGTTAGCCTGAGCCAGGCCGGAAAGAGCGCCTTTGTGGCCGGGGTATAGTTTTAACGCCTCATTAAATGTTTTGCTGGCAGTATTAAATTGCTGTTTGTCCAACGAGATGTAGCCTCGGCTCATCGCGCTGTTAAAATCCCTTTCTTTGATCAGGCGGGAGGTTTCCTCTACGCCGTTAATGGCCATAGGGTGGAGTGGGTCCAGCGTCAGGGCTTCTCGAAAAATAGCCTGCGACTGTTCCAGCTGTTGTTGTTCCAGAGCACTCTGAGCCTGACTTAGTAAAACCACTACCTTGTCTAAAGAACCGGTTCTATCGATACCTGTTTTTGCTTCACCGTTGTCGGGGTCAATGGCCAGGGCGAGTTCATAGTGTTGTCGAGCACTACTGGCATCACCTTTGGCAATGGCTTTCTGCCCGTTGGCGAGAGCTTGGGAGAGTTCATTGGGTATGTTTTTTTCCAATTCAGTGAGCTGACTCAGTGCCTCTTGATAGTTGGTCTGTGCCTCCAAGAATTCCCGCTGCCGGTAAAGACTATCGCCCTCAGCGGCCTTTTCCAGAGCTGCCTGGAATGCCTGTTCATTCCAAAGGCGGATATTTTTCGTTTCGAGAAAATTTTGTTTCTCGAGAATTTGGCTAAGGGTGTCCTGAGCGGCTCGGCGAGCCTTGGACAGTTGGGCGTCTTTAAACGGTGACTCTTTAAGGCTGGGTAGTTGAGCCTCTTGTGGTTTGATAATAACAGCGGGTGTTTCAGTAGGCTTGATCAGCAGGGGGAGAATAAAAATAATAGCCAATGCCAGAAGAATACTGATGGCGAGAGCAATATAGGTCATCGGTTGTTGTTGCCATGGGAGTTTGTTCTCTCTGACGTCGGTAGCAGATTGAGTCAGGGTGATGTCCGCTGGTTTGATCGGATCAAAGCCGTTATTGCTTTCCATTGTGATTAGATTCCACCGCGCTCAGCTTGATAAATATCTTTTAACAACGTTTTCCACTGAGCGTACTGGGCTTCCACATTACCCGTCAGAGTGATGGTGCGGTTTTCCAGCTCGATGATACGAGGTTCAACGGCTGCTTCTAGAGATTGTCCCAGTTCTATTAAGGCATCTTCGTGAATTTGTAGCTCGGCTTTTTTCGAAAACCCACTCTTAACCAGTAACGCCCCTGCGCCGATGGATACAGCTGCCGCAGACTGGGAGGAGCCGCTATTACTTCCGGCGGCAGCAATGCCGGCCACGATGGCGACAACGCCCCCAATTGTGCGGTTACGATACTGACGTTTGAGTTCGCGTACAGCCTCTAGCTCTTCATAGCTGTTCATTCGCCATGCTTGATAAGGCCTCTCCATTTTGAGAGAGAAGGTATCATAGTACTCCTGCATGGTATCAATATAGAGGTAATCTCGCTCACGTATACGTTCAATACGCAGAAGAGTGGGGTCATTTCGTGCGGGCAAACTAAGTATTTCCAGTTGGCC
>JBALWM010000078.1:0-2801 GCA_036960905.1 Porticoccus sp. | reverse complement strand
ATCAAGCCCCGGGTCAAATGGCAGGATGGCGATATCCAGCAGCTGGGACTCTTCCACTTGGACAGTTTGTTGTTGTAGAGGTGTGATTACCGTACTGGTAACACGTTGACCACCACAGGCAACCAGTGCTGATGAGGCTAGCAAGAGCGTTAACCATCCGAACGGATATCTTATAGAACTAGACAATGCTTATTGGCCTCGTTTGTATTTGCGGTATTCTTCCCAGAGTTTTTCACGTAACACTGGGTCTTTTTCCTTCAGAGCGGCTTCACGAATTTGTCGAGCGACGATATCGTCATCACTCCCATCGGATACATCTTCAGGAGCCTGATTATTTGCAGCATTACCTCTAACGCCATTACGGGAAACAATGGAGCCATCTCCTGCACCGCGAGCAGTTGATGAGGCAGCATTACCTTCTCCCTCGTCGTCTCCGGCTGTTGGTAAAGAGGTTTGACCCTGGCCATCTGAGTTTTCTGAAATATCGGCTTCTTCAAATAAGGGTTCGTCGTCTCCCCATGAGCCGTCATCTTCGGGGAGGTCGTTCTCTGTGGACTGAGAGGCGACCCTTTCATTAATAATCATACTGTCAAATACAGCGATGGACTCATCTAACTGTCCATCGAGTATGGATACAGCTTCTTCATCGCTCATAGCCTCTTCACCCGCGCCCCCTGTGGGATTACTAGTTACTTCATCCATATCTTCATTACTTGGGTCACTGGGCATACCCTCATTTCCTGCAGACTCACTACCAGTAGGTTCATTGCTAGTCGGTTCATAGGATGCTTGCTGCTCTGGCGTATTTTCTCCCTCCTGTTCACCGCTGGGAGCGGCACTAGAATCGGCAGCGGCACTAGAAGGTTGTTCTTGTGATGAACTGGCAGATGGTGAACTTGTCGATGCACTTGAGGACTGCGAGGAGCTCTGGCAGCTGGCCACCAGAAAGGCCATGGCTGTGATCAGCGTGCAGGTCAGAAGTTTGGTCATCAGTCGCATAAACATTTGCCTTACTAATTAGGTGTGAGCATTTTAATAGGGTAGTCATTGGTGAGTACGGCATGACCATCGGAAAAACGAGGTCTGAATGTACTGGCGTGCAGATTCCATTTTACTCGGGCTTCTAATTCTGGTGAATTCTCCGGATGGGTTTTTAGAATATCAATCTCTGTGACTCTGCCTTCAGGTGTTACATCAATCGCGACCTTAACATAAGCTTCAATGAATAAACTGGCGTCATCATGTCCAGGGTTTTCGCGGCGCTTATCACCATCAACACTTGGGGGCGTTGATGTTTGTTTTTGCACGATTGGCAGCATTTTTGGTGTGCCAAACAATGTTTCCAGAATGACGTCTTTCTGTTCCACACCATTCAGAGCAGAATGTGCTTGATGGTAGGATTCTATTGCTAAATCCTGGTAGCCAAACAGTAGGTACCAATCCCCTAGCTGGGCATAGGTTGCAGCCTTGCCTTCTACAGGAGCGTCAGGGTTGTTCTCAAAAATATCAAGAGTCCTCTTATAGCTTTTGAGACCAGTTAGGTAGAGGTTGCCTCGCCTTAGTGTTTCTTCACTAAGACCAAATGATCTATAGCCAAAGGGCGCAGAGGCATTGTTTCCCCATGCATCGGGGTAATTACGCTGATGAAGAGCAAAGTAATAACTTGTCAGAGCCAGATTATTCAATAGTCCCACTAATTGCAGATGGGAAGAGCCTAAATTTTCAGTGGTTAGCTCAATAGCGGATAAATAGAGACGAGATGCGGCCTTAAGGTGATAGATATCCTCTTGGTGGCCTGTTTGGGCATAGGTTTCCAAATGCCACTGACCGATTTCACTCATCAGTGGAATCAATCTGGGATCCTTTTTACCATAGGTTTTTACATGCAGCCAGAACAGTTGGCGGTAATTCTGAGAGGCTTCCTTTATCTGCCCAAGCTGGACATGACTCTTAATAATTCCGCGTAACATAGGGGCCTGGGATGGGCTGTAGACGCCATCATTGACCCGGTGGAGATGCATGGATCGTTTATAGGCACTTATGGCATCTGTATAGCGGTGGCTGTACAGGAGGACATTGCCTAGCCCAAAGGACAATTCTGACAACGCGGGGTCATAGGGGCCGGCTTCATTTTCCTGTTGTGCAATGGCAGATTGGTAATTTTCAATAGAGAAGTTAATGTCGGTAGTATCTGACAGACCATGTTGTTCATCTGAAGGTGGTGCAACATGACTAAGCTCAGTGACTGGGCTGTCACTTTGTACGGTGAGACTATTTGCGGTGGGATTGTTTGCCGCGGGACTGTTTACTTCGAGGCTATCTGACTGAGAGTCCGCCACCGCCAGAGTGCCTGTTAATATGCACGCTACCAACAGTACAGTGTTTAATATTTTTTGGGAAAAGCCCATATGTCCCATGCCTGTTGATGAGTATAAGTTCTTAGAGGTGGTTGGTGGGAGATTGTTCCATGCGGTATGTTGCGCAATCATTCCAGCCAAAACTATCAAGTGTTATGTATCAAATTGACGAGCATCAGTATAGCGTTGCTGGCATTAAAAAATGAGGTGAATCTGGAAAAATGCTATTTGAATTGTGGAATGTGATCGCACCAGTTTTAGTTTGTACGGCAATTGGGGTTTTTTGGGGGCGATCTTCCACACCCTATGCTGCAGAATTTGTCAGTCGGGCAGTGATGAATATTGGGGCACCCTGTCTGGTGGTTTCGGCCATCAGTCAGGCGGAAATTTCCGGGCAGGGGTTTGCTCAGGTCGCCTTGGCGGCATCATTGATCTTTATTGGAA
>JBALWM010000077.1:0-7030 GCA_036960905.1 Porticoccus sp. | reverse complement strand
CTGCATCCATCTGCCCTACTTCAGAGAAGGTATTGTTAAGCATGGATACGCCGGTCAATGAGATATTGATGCCACTAAAGTCCGTTTCGATACGCTCACGCAATGCTCTCGCAGCGTTGACGGCGTTAGGCACTTCCTTCAGGCTTTTTTCTGGGTACTGTAAAACTACATTGATGGCTGTAACTCCACCAGAAGGCGTGACTAACTGGTTAACCAGAAGCGGCTCATCTATCGAAATTTTCTTACGAGAGAGTAATTCAGCAGGTGTCAGATTTTTTGCATCAATAACTAAGTCTTCAACGATCAGGTCATCTTCAATAGCCTTGGTATACTGAAAGTTACTAACAGAATCTACACGAATTGCATGGGGAATCTTCCATGCTTCCGCTGTCAGAGCCTCTACGGCAGCCAATGTGTTGTTAGTAAAGGCCGTCTCACCTTCATTCTCAGGCTCAATAACAAACAAGATATTGTCATTTTTGGTGTAGGTAGCCTGCAAGTTCTCAAAAGCTGCTAGTTCAGGATTCTCATCTGAGAAGAACGTGCGATAGTTTGCGGCAAACTCCAGCTTTGACATTCCTGCACCAGCACCAAGGGTCAACACAATGACGCCAATGAGTACCAACCAGCGAAACTGTATAACGCCCCTTGTCAGCCTGGCAGAGAATTGATCTATCGCTTCAAAATAGCGGTCCATGAGATTACCTCAGATTATTAATTACCAATTGGTCATAAATATGTCAGAATATGTAGCTAAGCGGTACATGATATTTTATTAACTTTTCTTAAAACTACGTCTTTAAACCTTTGTTCAACACCACTAGATTTCTCAAACAGTTATGCCCAAGAACTCAATACATCTTCTAGAACGTGGCTAATATGGTCAGTATTTGAAAACCCTTTTACGGTTGCGGCAAGCCCTGCTAACGTCACCATTAACACCGCCGCAAGCCGATCTGGTTCTTGTTTGATGGTGATTTCACCATCACGTTGGGCTCTATCAATAAGGTCGGTTAGAAACCTCTGTTTCATGGCATAACTCTGATCAATCATTTGCTTCACTTCTTGATCATGAGGAGCCATTTCAACCATTGAATTAACGACCATACAGCCTTCACCTTCAATGCACTTAGTCGTTATCTCATTTAGCAAAGAACGTAAATTGGCCATGGGCGAATCATGTAGATAAGCACTAGCTGCTACCTCTTTAAATGATTGCTCCATATAATATTTTAGTGATTTCAAGAATAATTGGTGCTTGTCACCAAAAGCCTGATACAAACTACCCTTATGCAGTCCTGTTGCTGAACACAGATCTTTTAATGAAGTGCCTTCATAACCCTGATTCCAAAACGTGTTCATGACCGCGTCAAGCACCCGGTCTTCTTCAAACTCTCGAGGTCTTCCTACACTTCTATGTTGATCAGCTATGTTCAATTGGCCACTCTATTTATTACCATGCGGTCAAATATACACCCCAACTTGATTACTTGTCTAGTTTTTAGTTAGAACAAACGAGTTATAGCCGACTCAACTGATAGCGGCTCCGGTAGGCTCTTTATAGGTGAGAGAAAAACCAGCTATTTTATAAGCTGGTAAGCAGGTGGGTTAGACAAGATAAATTGAGCACAAAAATCCTTCGTAGACATCGTGATCTTTCTGCTTCTTTGGCCTTCAGTCTACATGGCCAACCCAACCTGAAGAACTCTAAATTTTTTGCCCAGATTTATCGAAGTGCTCACTGAGTCCCTCTTCTTTCCCATCCTTGTAAGTGACTCGGGATTTCAGCTGGCCATTTGTATGGAAATATTCTGTGAGCCCATCCTCTTGCCCATCCTTGTAATTGACCCTGAAGTGTAGACGACCATTTCTATAGAAAGACTCTTCCAGGCCATCTTTTTTCCCATCCTTATAGTGAATCCTCAACGCCAGCAGACGATTTAAAGTGTAATATTTTACGACAATGCCATTAACTGGCTTGCTGGTTCTCGTTACATAGCTAACACCGTCTTTTATGAAAGTTTCTCTTTGACGAACTTCTGTTGCAATGACGGTTGTTGCGTTAAACGCGAGGAAAACCAATAAGACGACAAGATATTTCTTCATACGAAAGATTACCACCAAGATAGAGAATATCGATACGATATTTTACCCCACAGAACAAGTAAGTATAACCAGATATTTTGTAGCTTTTTTGCACCCTTTAAATAGGACAGGACGTACAAACTTCCGTGATGCGTAGGCATTGGAGTACTACTAAGTAGAAAATTGACGCATTCAGAACCTGTCACATCAACCTTAAAAATATTAAATCCCTTATAATCAATAAGATAAAATGGCAAGCAATGGCATATCAACCGCAGGGGTCTCTCAACCACACTGTTAAAGAGGCAAGGAGTAGTGAATACTAGTGAACTTGTCTTATGTCCAGGTGCATAAAGAACATGGCAATTAGCCACATGATGAAACTATAGACTTATTGATACTTGCCCCCCCATTTCGTAGAGAAGTATAGGCCAGAAATGTCAAAACTCATTAATACTGTTATTAGTTTTGCAACAGAAGCTCACCAGCGTATCGACCACCGCCGAAAATACAGTAACCAACCCTATGCGGTTCACCTTGAGGGAGTGGCAAAAACCGTTGCCTCTGTCACCAGTGATGAGGAAATGATTGCCGCAGCATGGCTACACGATGTTGTTGAGGATACACCCGCCACTCTGGACGAGATCGAACGACATTTTGGTGCTTCCATCGCCTCCCTAGTAAGAGAGTTGACGGATATCAGTAAACCTAGCGATGGTAATCGCGCGTTGAGAAAAGCCATCGATAGAGAGTATCTGGGGCAAGCCTCTGCTAGAGCACAGACAGTCAAACTGGCAGACCTTATCGATAATTGTACGGACATTACCAAGCATGACACCGCATTTGCTCGTGTATTCCTGGGTGAAATGGGGGCCTTGCTCAGAGTATTGACGAAAGGTGATGAAGGCCTCATGCGTCGCGCCCATAAAACTATGGATAAATGTAATACGCACATTAGTAAATTGCAGAAAAAGAATGCGGGGAATACTGAGCCTGGGCAGGTTGATGATATCGCCTTTGAGTCGCATTTAAAACGACAGTACAACGATATATTTACGGCAAAGGATCTCGCCGAGCCATTACTTTCCTTTGATGCTGATACATCGGTGGGGCGAGTACAAAAATTACTTGGAGAGTATCGCCACCCCGTGGCAACTGTACGAATTGATGGTGAAGTGAAAGGGTATTTAGCACTTAATCATATTGAGGGGAAGAGCACTTGTGGTTCTGCCTCTCGTGCTTTTTCATCTGATCAGGTGCTGTCTGGAGATGCAGGTTTTGCTGAAGTCGTTCATGTTCTGACACGCCATGACTACTGCTTTGTCTCATTACTGGGGCAGATCCAGGGTGTCATTGGGCGAGAAGATACCAACAAGCCCTACATGCGCATGTGGTTATTTGGCATCCTCACCCTGACCGAGATGCGTATAACAGACGTGATAAAAAAACACTTTGGCCTTAATGAATGGCAGAACCTTATACCCACGGCAAGGCTGGAAGCGGCAAAGGCTATGCAACTCGAGAAAGCGCGTATCAACCAACAGTCTGAGCTGATTGATTGCCTGCAGCTTGCAGATAAAGGTTTGCTACTGATCAATGATGCTGAATTACTTTCCAGGCTTGGCTTTAATTCAAAAAATGCCGCTAAAAAGGTAGTGAAGCAAGTTCAGTCACTACGTAACAATCTGGCCCATGCACAGGATATATCCACCTATGATTGGGCTCAGATCGCACGAACATCTATGCGTATGCTCGAATAATTTCTCTGTGGGGTGTGTTTGATACAGAAACTAAAGGCACGGATAAAACCACAGAGCCCATTGAGGAGGAAGCCTTTGAGCCTCAATGGACTCATGTTACCGGAGAGTGATTGAGTTTTTCTGGGCTAAATAAAAAAGGCCTACCATTTCTGGCAAGCCTTTGATGTATATGGCGCACTCGGAAGGATTCGAACCTTCGACCGCTCGGTTCGTAGCCGAGTACTCTATCCAGCTGAGCTACGAGTGCGTAAGGGCGCGTAATATATGAAAGTGAGCGTATGTAGTCAAGCCGAAAACCCATATTACCAACAATTGATTTACTCCAACTAACATTGACAGAAATCTAGAATGCCATAAGTATATAGATATAGAACACCGATCAACGACAGAACCGAAGGCAACTGGATTGACGTAGAGGTAGAAAACTATGGTACGTATAGCAATCAACGGTTATGGCCGTATTGGCCGCAACATTCTCAAGGCTTTTTATGAGCGCCCTGAACTGAAGGAGCAGATTGAAATTGTTGCGATTAATGACCGTGGCGATGTCTCTATCAATGCACATTTAACCCAATATGACAGTGTTCATGGTCGTTTCGGCCAGGTGGTGAGTCACGATGAACAGTCATTGATTATTGGCAATGATCATATCAAGGTGCTTTCAGAACCAGATCCCACCAAGCTTCCATGGCGTGAACTTAAGGTTGATGTAGTTTTTGAATGCACAGGTGCGTTTACTGAACGAAACAAGGCTGCTAAACACCTTGTAGCAGGCGCTAAAAAAGTTCTGGTCTCTGCCCCAGGAAAAGAGATGGATGCCACGGTGGTTTTTGGTATTAATGACCACACACTTACACCAGAGCATAAAATTGTTTCCAATGCTTCTTGTACTACTAACTGCTTAGCACCTCTTGTCAAACCATTACATGATGCAATGGGTATTGAATCTGGCTTTATGACAACAATACACGCCTATACTAATGATCAACACTTGACCGATGTTTATCACTCCGACCTCTACAGAGCACGCTCGGCCACCCAGTCAATGATTCCTACAAAAACAGGTGCTGCAAAGGCTATTGGGCTTGTACTCCCGGAACTAGCTGGAAAGTTAGATGGTATGGCTGTTCGGGTACCCACCGCCAATGTATCCCTGGTTGATTTAACTATCGTGACAAAGCGAGAAACAACAACGAAAGAGGTCAATGCCATCATGCAAGAATCAGCATCACACAGCCTTAAGGGTATTCTTGGCTACACTGAACAGCCTCTGGTTTCCATAGATTTCAATCATACGGCCTATTCTAGTGTCTTTGATGCCTCTCATACCCGCGTACAAGGAAACCTCGTTAAAGTCCTCTCTTGGTACGATAACGAATGGGGGTTTTCAAACCGCATGTTGGATACCTGCTTGGCACTCGTATAGGAACCTTGTAGGTAGCAAAATACTGCATAAACATAGAATTATTGATACCCTATGGCACCGCCAAATCAGGGGTATTGCAAAGGTCTAAGACTAAACCTTCTGAATGACCCTGCAGGTAATATTATGTGTAGCCAACGGTATACCTTGGACAAAATATCTCTACCTTGCATACACTTGAACCAGTAACGGATTAGGAGTTCACATCATTGACCTTTAATAGTTCGGGCTCATCTCCTACTGGCTTGCCCGCGTGGCATGAACTGCTTAATTTAAAAGAATCAATTCAGGATCAAAGTATTCCAGAGTTATTCAATAAGAATCCAGCTCGAAGTAAGCAGTTTTCGATACAGCATGACGAACTCTTTTTAGACTACTCCAAAAACTTGATTGATGATCAGGTAATGTCATCGCTGCTGTCTCTGGCAGACCAATCTGCCTTAAGTGCTCACACTGAGGCCATGTTTGCTGGAGAGCCTATTAACACAACAGAACAAAGAGCCGTACTACACGTAGCATTAAGGGGTAAGACTGAAGACAATTACATCCATAACGGAATACCTGTGCATCCACTCATTGCACAGGAACTGGAACAAGTCTCCTCTATCAGTGATCAAATACGTCAGGGAAAGTGGCTAGGTTCCACAGGAAAAGCCATAACTGATGTTATTCACTTGGGTGTTGGTGGCTCAGAGCTTGGCCCTAGAATGGCCTGCCAGGCCCTTAGGGCATATGCTCATCCCGCCCTCAAAATACACTTCGTATCCAACGCCGATGGCGCAGAAATACTCACAACAACCAAAAGCCTAAACCCTGAGACCACCCTAATTATTATTGCCAGCAAGTCCTTCACCACTGAAGAGACGATGCTTAATGCCCATTCTGCTATAAACTGGCTAGAAGAGAACTTGGGGCTATCGCAAGCACAATCATCCACACATGTGATTGGAATAACGGCTAAACGTGAAAATGCTTTAGCTTTTGGTATAGATCCATCGCGGATTCTAGAGTTTCAGGAATGGGTGGGTGGCCGCTATTCGTTATGGTCAAGTATAGGGCTGCCTATTGCCATCTCTATTGGCTTCACAAATTTCGAAGCCATACTCCATGGTGCTCGGGAAATGGATATTCATTTTAAAACGACACCTTTCGAAAGAAACATGCCTGTCATTTTGGCCTTGCTAGGTATCTGGTATAGCAATTTTCTCAATGCACAAACCATTGCAGTAATTCCCTATTGTGAAAGACTCACATTACTTCCAGACTACCTACAACAACTTGATATGGAAAGTAATGGAAAATCAGTGTCACTCAATGGTGATCCTGTAAACTACACTACAGCACCTATATTATGGGGACAAACAGGCACCGATGGACAGCATGCCTTTTTCCAACTCCTTCATCAGGGTTCACACTTAGTACCCATAGATTTCATAGCCGCTGTAAATGATCCTCTCAGCAATGAAAAGCACCACAACTTTTTACTCAACAACTTGCTTGCTCAAGCCGCAGCTCTGATGACAGGCAAAGGCAGTAAAGACACACCGACACATAAGCTTTACCCAGGCAACAAACCATCGAATATCCTATTGATGAATGAGCTTTCACCCAAGAACTTTGGCGCTCTTGTCGCACTGTATGAACACAAAGTGTTTGTTCAGGGAAGTATTTGGAATATCAATTCATATGACCAGTGGGGAGTGGAGCTCGGGAAGCAATTGACTCGAAAACTGCTATCTGACGACAATAGCTCAATCAAGGA
>JBALWM010000076.1:0-7153 GCA_036960905.1 Porticoccus sp. | reverse complement strand
ATGATTCAGGAGAATGACTTTGCCGATATTGAGCCGATTTTCTTTACTACATCACAGCTAGGTCAGCCTGGTCCAAGTGTTGGTAAAGACGTTGCTCCATTACAGGATGCCAACGATATCGCTTCGCTGGCGAAGCTGGACATTATTGTGACCTGTCAGGGTGGCGATTACACCAAAGCGGTATACCCTGAGCTGCGCAAAGCCGGTTGGAATGGTTACTGGATTGATGCGGCATCTGCCTTGCGGATGGCGGATGATGCCTTGATCGTGCTGGACCCGGTAAACATGAATGTGATCAAGGATGGTATTACCAATGGCACCAAGAACTTCATTGGCGGTAACTGTACTGTCAGTTTGATGCTGATGGGGCTTGGCGGACTATTTAACGAAGGCTTGGTTGAGTGGGCTTCAGCCATGACGTATCAGGCTGCCTCCGGTGCAGGGGCGCAGAACATGCGTGAGTTAATTGCCCAAATGGGTTCTATTGAGCTATCTGTGGCTTCTGAGTTGGCCAGCCCGGCTTCAGCTATCTTGGAAATTGATCGCAAAGTCGCTGCTACTATGCGTGGCAGTGATTTCCCAACTAATAACTTTGGTGCGCCATTAGCGGGTAGCTTGCTGCCCTGGATTGATGTGCAGTTGGAAAATGGCCAAAGCAAGGAAGAGTGGAAAGGGCAGTCAGAGACTAATAAGATTCTGGGTCGCTCTGGTGATTCGCTGGTCCCTGTTGATGGTATCTGTGTTCGCATTGGTGCCATGCGCAGCCACAGCCAGGCGCTGACCATCAAATTGACTAAAAACGCCCCAATGGATGAGATTGAAGCGATCTTGGCGGAAGCCAATGATTGGGTGAAAGTAGTGCCCAATGATCGTGATATCACCCTGAAGAAATTGACTCCAGCAGCTGTTACCGGGCATTTGCATGTGCCCGTCGGTCGCCTGAGAAAAATGAATATGGGTGATGACTATTTGTCTGCCTTCACCGTGGGTGATCAGTTGTTATGGGGTGCCGCAGAGCCACTTCGCCGGATGTTGAGAATATTGCTGGATGCCTGACTTGTAGCTTGCCTTTTATTCTCTGATAGGGGGTTAGCTGGCAAGCCTATGGTGGTATTTAACCGGTATTGCTTTACTGTTTTGTGCAACCCATCATAAATCAGCACTCTTGATGGTCGAATTTAGTGATATTTTCCGGTTACAGTGGTTGAACAATTCCTTTCAGTCATAAATACTTACACCTAATATCTGAAAATGGGGTGAATGGTTGTCTGCTGGGTTGTAAAACGCTTGCAGAGAAACCCTTCCTGATAAAGCAACACAGGGAATACATCATGAAGTTGCGCAATTCAATTTTAACCGTGGGCTTTCTGGCTACGTTGTTTGCCAATACCGTTTTTGCTCTTGGTTTGGGTGAAATTAAACTGAACTCGTCCTTGAACGAGCCACTTGATATGGAAATCCCATTGATCAATGTGGGTGAGCTTGGTGAGCTTGAGATGTTGGTTGGTTTGGGCTCCAGAGCAGATTTTGAAAAAGCCGGTGTTGAGAGGCTGTTTTTGCTGACTGACTTACGCTTCAAAGTTGACCTGTCAAAACTAGGTCATCCAATTATTCGTGTGTCTTCTCGCAAGCCCATTCATGAGCCCTATCTTGATTTTCTCATGGAGCTACACTGGCCGACGGGGCGACTATTAAGAGAATACACCCTGTTGCTGGACTTGCCGCTGTATGCAACGGAGTCCCCCTCTGCAAAAAAGATTGAGGCTGCGAGTCAAAGCTCGCAGCCGAAGGCTCAAACTGGCCGTCAAGCTCAAGAGCGATCAACTAAAACAGCATCCTCATCAGTAGGTACTTCATCACTCGCGGCGGGTGACGGAGAATACAAAGTTAATTCAGGGGATACCGTCTGGGGTATCGCCAAAAAAATCAAGCCAAGTGATGCTTCTCTATATCAAACAATGGCCGCCATTAAGCAGTACAACCCCCAAGCGTTTATCAATGATAATATCAACCTACTCAAGAAGGGTGCCATTATTCGGTTGCCTGAAGGGAGTGATATTGCGAGCTTGAGCCATAACAAGGCCGTTTCTGATATTGCCTTTGAGACTGCCGAACTGGATGATTCTCAAGACGTTACGGCTCCAATGTTAGATGCCTCTGACGATGTAGAGGAGTCTTCAACTACGAAAGAAGCTGGCAGCGGCCAGTTGAAGCTGGCGGCTTTGGATCAAGATGAAGCATTGAAGGTGAGTGGCGTTGGTGGTGATGCCTCCGGCGCTGGTGAAAATGGTAGTAATAATACCCAGAATGACCTATCTGTTATTCAGGAAGAGCTGGATAAAACCCAGCGTGAAAATGCAGAGTTAAAGGCTCGCTTGGCAAATCTGGAAGAACAGGTTGCCACGATGAGTCGACTTGTTGAAATAAACGATGACTCATTTCGAGCTACACAGCTGGTATCTCAGCAAGCACCTGACTCATTGACTGATACGCCTGAAAATAATGATGAAGCACTTGCTCAGGAGTCCGCAGTTAGCGTTGACGCTGGTTCTGCTGAGGAAAGCTCAGAGGTGGCAGCAACTACAGAAGAGCCTCAATCCTCTGGATCAACGAAGCAAGTCGGTTTCGACTTTGCAGCTTGGACGGATATCTTGCTATATCCATTAATTGCTTTGCTGGCGATTCTGTTGGCTATTGTGCTCTTTTTTAGAAATCGGAAACAGGGTGAGGACGAGCCCGATGAGCTCTCTTTGCGGACGCTGGTTAATGAGCCGGAGCCTGTACCAGAACCTGAAGTAGAAGACATTGAAGATACGTTCAGCGAAAAAGAGCTGGAGGTTCTTGCTGAGGCTGTTCCAGAATTTGATGAGCAAGAACTAAAAGAGTTTGAGGAATTAGAGCTTGGGGATGGTGAAGGTGTTGATCCCGTAGGTGAGGCAGATATTTATCTTTCTTTGGGTAACTATAACCAGGCCGAATCGGTCCTTGCCAATGCCATTGATAAAGACCCCAGCAATACGTCACTGCGACTCAAATTGTTGGAAGTCTATGTGAATGCGAATGACTTGGAGAAATTTGATACTCAGCGTATGGTAATGGCTGAACTCAATGATGCAGATGCAGATGCCAAGGCCGTTTCTCTGCGATCAGAGTTAACTCCCGAACCTTTGGCCGGAGAATCTGATGAAGAAGATTCTGACAGTGATGATATGTCCACTGAGGAATCAACTGAGGCGGTAGATGATGAGTCTATTGATTCTGTCTCATCAGAATCGGAGGTTTCTTTAAATACAGGATCTGACTTTGATTTAGATCTGGACTTGGATAATGTGGACATGGATTCACTGTCTTCAGATATTGATGCAGACATTGGTGACCTAGGCCTTGATGATGCTCCGCTAGAAGGCGCTACAGAAGCATTGGATGTTGAAGCTTCATCTGAGGGTGAGTCCTTGGAAGCACTTTCCGTGGAAGAAAGCACCGATGACCTTGATGGTAGTCCGGATAATGACCTGGATGCTTTCGGGGAATCAGATGAATGTGACACTAAACTTGAGCTTGCTAAAGCCTATCTGGACATGGGTGACATTAATGGCGCTCGAGGTATTCTTGATGAGGTGGTTGCTGAGGGTAGCGAGGCTCAGCAGGAGAAGGCTCGTGGATTGCTTGAGGATGTTACCTGATTGAGCTAAATTCCAGTGACCCTTGGAAGTATCTGGCCAATGGCTTGGTGCCTGAGGGAGAGCTGCTTCCGGAGAGGATCAGACGTATAGCCGCTGCCGTCGAATATGACGGCAGTTCTTTTTGTGGGTGGCAGCGACAAACCCATAGTCCCAGTGTTCAGGCAGAGGTTGAAGCTGCGCTGACAACAGTTGCTAACCAGCCGGTAACCATTGCTTGTGCGGGAAGAACGGATACCGGGGTTCATGGAACCAACCAAATTATTCATTTTGACACGAGTGCTGACCGTGCACCTCGCAATTGGCTGCTGGGTGCAAATGCTAATTTACCGTTTGGTATACGTGTACATTGGGTTGCGGAACAACCGGCTCAGTTTCATGCGCGCTTCAGTGCAACGGCAAGAACCTATCGTTATCTGATTGCTAACCAACCCCAGCGCCCCGCAATTTGTCACCATGGATTGACCTGGGAAAAAAAGCCGCTCAATGAGTCGCTGATGGGTCAGGCGGCACAGCAATTAATAGGGGAGCAGGATTTCAGTTCATTTAGAGCGGCGGGTTGCCAATCACGTTCACCCAACAGAAATGTCCATGCAATCAATGTTTGGCGGCAAGGAAATTTAGTTGTTGTTGAAATTACTGCCAACGCGTTTTTACATCATATGGTTAGAAATATTATTGGTAGTTTGTTGTGTATTGGCCGGGGTGATCAGCCGGTTGAGTGGCTTGGGGCCTTGCTGCAAAAGAAGGACCGAACCCAGGCACCAGCAACGGCACCAGCGAATGGATTGTATCTGGTCACTGTTCGCTATCCCGATCATTTTGAGATACCCAAGTTCATTCCCGGACCTCTGTTTATCAGCACGGTTTAATCATCATGAAGCCCTAGGGAGCGATAGGCGGACCGATCCCTTTTTGCTACAATCCGCGCCTTGCTATTGAACGTCCTTGTTAATAACAAGTGGTGAACAGAACCCATCGTGAACAGTGCCCCGTTGTGAACAGTACAAGAGTTAAGATCTGTGGAATAACCCGAGTTGAAGATGCCCGAGCGGCAGCTGATGCTGGTGCTGATGCTATTGGTTTGGTGTTTTATCCCAAAAGCTCTCGTTATATTGAGCGTTCTTCCGCTGTGAATATAGCTCGTGCTGTCGGCCCGTTTGTAACAGTAGTGGGATTGTTTGTGAATGCTTCTGTAGAGGAAGTAACTTCAATAATGAGCGACGTTGACCTGGATCTCTTGCAATTCCATGGGGATGAGGACGTAGCCTACTGTGAGCAGTTTGGGCGACCCTATATCAAAGCTGTTCGCATGGAGCCTGGGCTCGATGTGGCAGAAGTCATGTCTCAATACCCCTCTGCCAGAGGATTTTTGTTTGATGCATGGAGTAACGAGAAATATGGGGGTACTGGCGAAACCTTTGATTGGGCTCGCCTGCCACATTTAAATGACCTTCCATATTCAAATAATAGTGCCCTAATTTTGGCCGGCGGACTGACCCCAGATAATGTAGCGGAAGCCGTGGCTGTTACTAAGCCCTATGCTGTGGATGTCAGCGGTGGTGTTGAGATATCACCGGGTATTAAATCCGAAGAATTGATACAACAGTTTATTAACCGGGCAACTGCCGGGTAATTTTGGAGAAACCAGTGAGTAGTAACCCCGATAGCAGTAACAACGCTGTAGATTTTAATCAGGTACCAGATGCTCGCGGTCACTTTGGTCCTTATGGTGGTCGTTTTGTTTCTGAAACTTTAATTTATGCACTTGATGAGCTTGAGTCTCTCTACCGCAGATTAAAGGATGATCCCGAATTTCAAGCCGAGTTTGACTATGATCTGGCTCACTATGTGGGGCGGCCATCACCGCTGTATTTTGCCGAGAGCTGGACCAAGAAAACGGGCGGTGCACAGCTCTACCTGAAGCGCGAAGACCTTAATCACACCGGTGCTCACAAGATTAACAACACCATTGGCCAAGCACTGTTAGCCAAGCATACGGGTAAAAAACGTATCATTGCGGAAACGGGCGCCGGTCAGCACGGTGTGGCAACAGCTACGGTGGCTGCACGCCTGGGACTGGAATGCCATGTCTTTATGGGTGAGGAGGACGTGCATCGTCAATCGCTCAATGTCTATCGCATGAAACTACTGGGTGCCGAAGTGATTCCTGTCACCTCAGGTTCAAAAACCCTAAAAGATGCCATGAATGAGGCGATGAGAGATTGGGTTACTAACGTAGACAATACTTTTTATATTATTGGTACCTGTGCAGGGCCACACCCTTACCCAGAATTAGTGCGAAACTTCCAATCCGTCATAGGCCGAGAAGCTCGTCAGCAATCATTGGCGCAAGCTGGCAAATTACCTGATGCGTTGGTGGCCTGTGTGGGTGGTGGTTCAAATGCTATAGGCCTGTTCCACCCATTCCTGGAGGACGAGTCGGTAGCTATGTACGGTGTTGAGGCTGGCGGTTATGGTTTGGCAACGGGTAAGCATGCAGCGCCATTGTGTGATGGTATCCCCGGTGTATTACACGGTAATCGTACCTATTTAATGGAAGACGAAAATGGGCAAATTATTGAAACCCATTCCATCTCAGCAGGGTTGGATTACCCTGGTGTGGGTCCCGAGCATTCCTGGTTGAAAGATGTCGGTCGAGTGAACTACGTGACCATTGATGATGATGAGGCAATGGCTGCCTTCCGCAATCTGACTAAGGTAGAGGGCATTATGCCTGCTCTTGAGTCGAGTCACGCTGTGGCTTATGCGGAAAAGCTGGCTCGTGAAATGGATTCCGATCAAATGATTGTCGTTAATCTTTCTGGCCGTGGAGACAAGGATATTTTGACGGTAGCCGAAATCGATGGCATCACGGTATAACCCACGTAATAACAATTGGATATGTTTTAGTGAATAGAATAAAACAACGTTTTGAATCCCTTCGTCAGCAGGGCCGTAAGGCACTGGTTTCTTACGTGGTCATGGGTGATCCAGCCAAAGATGTAACATTACCTGTTATGCATGCGCTGGTAGAAAGTGGTACCGATATTATTGAACTTGGAATCCCATTTTCCGATCCAAACGCTGAAGGGCCCGTTATTCAAAAAGCCCACGAACGCGCCTTGGAAAACGGTACCAGCCTTCGTGATGCTCTGGCTCAGGTAAAACAGTTTCGTGAAACGGACAGCGATACCCCCGTGTTGTTGATGGGCTATACCAATCCCATTGAAAGAATGGGCTATGATAGCTTTATTGAACAGGCTGTTGAGGCAGGTGTTGATGCGGTGCTAACTGTTGATTTACCACCGGAAGAAGCTGAAGAATTTAGTGAACATTTAAAGCAAGCTAACATGGAGAATATCTTCTTATTGGCGCCAACAAGTAGCCCATCCCGGCAGAAAAAAGTCACCGATATGGCTGGCGGTTTCATTTACTATGTGTCACTCAAAGGTGTTACCGGTGCAGGTAAT
>JBALWM010000075.1:0-7192 GCA_036960905.1 Porticoccus sp. | reverse complement strand
GCCACTTTTCCAATGCCAGGGCCAGAATAAAACCACCGAGGAACAGAAAGATTAAGGGGTGAGCATAGGCGCTGGCGGTTTCACTGATAGTGCTCACGTCCAATAGGGGCATGAGAGCTAGAGGGAGCAATGCCGTGGCATAGATGGAGGTAGCTTCTGTCAGCCACCAGACTGCCATCCAGACGGCCAAGCCCGCCGTGGCACGGCCAGCAGTACCCAGTACGATGTCAGCACCGTTAAGACCCACCGCTTGTTCTGGTACTAGGCAATAAACGATTATTGCCAGTAGGGGGCCTGCCAAGAGGGCCGCTTGCCGGAATTGATGGATAATTTGGTGAAGTCGGTTTAGGTGCATAGTTATTGTTATTGAGAGAAGTTATTACCTGGAAGGCCGAGCATAACAATCGCAGTTTCAGAGAATAAGTGCAATTGGATCCTGATGGTTAAAGACAGGATAAAGGGAGTCGAGGTATGGGTGAGACCCTATTCCCCCAAGATAAAGAGGCCAAAGTGATATAGTAACCGCGTTTTTTGAATAAACTGTAATGGATCCAAGCGAATTATGTGCAACTGCAAAGAACAACCAGAGTTAATGGAAGTCAGTAATAATCATGCAGATTTCAAATCCACGTTAAATCAACTAGATGTGGGTAACGGGGTATTGCTTATGTCATGTCCAGACTGTAATCAGCTTTGGAGAGTAGACGAAGGTGATAAATATGAAGCTTGCTATGCTGCAAAAATATCAACCCAAGAAAACTGGGAATCATTTGATACCGAACCGCTTATAAAAGCGAAAATGATAGAAAATTGTGGTGGCCTCACCGAACGTTATTGCATGTGGTCAAAGTGTAATTCCAAGCAAGTAAAAGGCGGTACATTGTGTGTTAACCATCTTTGGATTACAGGATCACGTGTGTAAAACATGTAACAAGCGCAATCATTGTTGAGATAAGGTCAGCTGGTTGGCTCGTGCCAGCTCGCTAATATTAATTTTTGATCAACCCCATAGCGTGATTAAATTATGAATTTATTACTCATAAGCTATATTTATTAGCGGTGAGTTTTATTTCTTTTCTAAAAGGGGTGTTTTCAATGTCTAAACAAACGATACCTTTACTTGTCGCCCTAGCGGTAGCTATTTTACAGGTAATTCCAACAAGTCCTGTTTTTGCTCAGGGTGAAGCCAAGTCAAACCAATTTTGGTGGCCGGAAAGGCTTAATCTAGAGCCCCTTCGCGATCACGATGCTGAATCCAATCCCTATGGCAAAGATTTCAACTACGCTGAGGCGTTCAAAAGTGTCGATATCAAAGCCCTGAAGAAGGACATTGAGGCCTTGATGAAGACGTCACAGGACTGGTGGCCTGCAGACTATGGTCACTATGGGCCGTTTTTTATTCGTATGGCATGGCACAGCGCGGGTACCTACCGTGTGGCTGACGGCCGAGGCGGTGCCGGCGGGGGCCAACAGCGGTTTGAACCGCTTAACAGCTGGCCTGACAATGCCAATCTGGATAAAGCACGACGATTACTCTGGCCAATCAAGCAGAAATACGGTCGCAATGTCTCTTGGGCCGACTTAATGGTCCTTACCGGGACCGTCGCGATGGAATCCATGGGCTTCGAAACCTTCGGTTTTGCCGGAGGGCGTGCGGATGACTGGGAGCCTGACATGGTCTATTGGGGGCCTGAGAGTAAAATGCTCGCGGGCGATAAGCGGTATAGCGGCGAAAAAATGCTGGAAAAACCGCTTGCTGCGGTGCAGATGGGCTTGATCTACGTGAATCCTGAAGGCCCAAATAGCAATCACGACCCGATCTCTGCAGCGAAGGATATTCGTGAGACATTCGGTCGTATGGCTATGAATGACGAAGAGATTGTTGCGCTCATTGCTGGTGGGCACTCTTTTGGTAAAGCACATGGTGCCGCGAGCCCGGCCAAGTGTGTGGGTCCAGAGCCTGCAGCTGCAGGCATCGAAGAGCAAGGTTTAGGCTGGATGAGCAAGTGTGGCAAAGGCAATGCTGGCGATACGATTACCAGTGGGCTGGAAGGCGCCTGGACCTCTACGCCGACCGCATGGTCGATGCTATATCTGGATAACCTTATGAGGTTTGAGTGGGTGCAAGCGAAGAGCCCCGCTGGCGCGACCCAGTGGATCCCGAAGGACAAGTCTTTATCAGGACTCGTACCGGATGCCCACGACCCGTCGAAACGACATGCCCCAATCATGTTTACGACGGACCTTTCGATGAAGAGAGATCCGGGCTTTCGGAAGATTTCAAAGCGCTTCCTGGATAACCCGAAAGAATTTGATCTCGCCTTCGCCAAGGCCTGGTTCAAACTGACTCACCGCGATATGGGCCCGCGTTCACGATATATTGGCGCCGATGTGCCCGATGAAGCAATGCTTTGGCAAGACCCTGTTCCCGCTGTAGATCATGTCCTGATCAACGCCAACGAAACTAAAAAGCTAAAGGCTCTGATACTCGATTCTGGACTAACACTACCCGAATTAGTGAGAACCGCTTGGGCATCTGCCGCCAGCTTCCGCGGTACCGACATGCGCGGTGGCGCGAACGGATCACGAGTTCGCCTTGCCCCACAGAAAGATTGGGCAGCCAACAATCCGGTTGAACTGGCAAAGGCGTTAAACACGCTCGAAAAAGTTCAGAAAGACTTCAATAAATCGCTATCGGGTGGCAAGAAGGTCTCGCTCGCCGATGTGATTGTTTTGGCCGGCTCCGCCGCCGTTGAAGAGGCAGCAAAGAAGGCCGGACACAGTGTGAAGGTTCCCTTCACGCCGGGTCGAATGGACGCATCACAAAAGCAAACAGATGTGAATTCGTTTGCCGTGCTCAAACCGACCGCAGACGGGTTTCGCAATTACTTCGGCAATGGAAACTATGGCTCGCCGGCGGAGATGTTAGTCGATCGGGCAGACAAACTGACCTTAACCGTTCCTGAAATGACGGTTCTGGTTGGTGGCATGCGAGCCATGAATGCCAATACAGGACAAGCTGCACACGGTGTACTCACCGACCAGCCTGGAACGTTGAGCAACGATTTCTTCGTGAACCTGCTCGATATGTCTACGAAGTGGACGAAGTCTTCCAAGTCTGAGGGTGTTTACGAGGGCAGTGATCGTAAGACTGGAAAGCTCAAATGGACGGCAACGCCAGTTGACTTGGTATTCGGTTCGAATTCTGAGCTGCGGGCTGTCGCAGAAGTCTATGCGTCCAACGACGGAAAAGAGAAGTTTGTACGTGACTTCGTTAATGCATGGACGAAGGTGATGACGCTCGACCGTTTTGACCTGCATTAATCCTAGCGGTAGAAGGTGCTCGAATGACGCTGAACTCCAGCTTAATTTGAGCACCGGGTCAGGCTCTAAAAAAGCGGTTAAAGCTTTTTCTGACTCATGAAAGCACGGCACGGCGGCGTATTTAACGCCGCCGTTCTCCCTTTAATTAAAGGGGCCGGTGACAATTGATGCTTACTCCTATTCTTGTTTGTCCCTGATCTTGACCTTGTTTCTCCTCTCATCCATCAAAACCCCTCTGACTTCAGTTTGAAAACAAGCCCAAAAGCTACAGAATCAAAGGTTTTACCCTGCATTTGACCGTTTGAAGTGCATATAACGGATATAGAGCCGTAATCACCGGGTTTGGACTAGTATTCAGACTAAGCTTTGATAAGATGCGCCACTTTTCACCGGGAAGTCTCCATGTTTAGTCTGATCGTCAGCAAAGAATCCAATGTCAAGAATGACTTATTGTCAGGATTGACCGTTGCTTTGGCGTTAGTGCCTGAGGCGGTGGCTTTTGCCTTTGTGGCAGGGGTAGCTCCTATGGTGGGATTGTATGCGGCCTTTATGATGGGGTTGGTTGCCGCCGTGTTTGGTGGTCGCCCCGGTATGATTTCTGGTGCCACGGGTGCAATGGCTGTAGTGGTGGTCGCATTGGTTGCTGGTCATGGTGTGCAATATCTGTTTGCTGCGGTGCTGTTGGCGGGGTTGATTCAAATTCTGTTTGGAGTGTTTCGTCTGGGTAAATTTATCCGGCTAGTCCCTTACCCGGTGATGTTGGGTTTTGTGAATGGCTTGGCCATTGTGATTTTGTTAGCTCAGCTCGGCCAGTTTAAGGTTCCGGATGCCGCCGGTGCGATGGGTTGGATGCAGGGCGGTCAGCTCTATTTGATGCTGGGCCTCGTGGCATTGACCATGGCGATTATTCACTTTTTGCCGAAACTGACCACGGCGGTGCCAGCCTCGTTAGTTGCTATTATTGTGGTCACGTTAATGGTTCATGGTCTGGATCTAGATGCCCGCACCGTCATTGATTTTGTTCGAGGCATGCTGCCCCTTGAAGAGCAGGCAACAGCGAGCCTGGAGGGCAGTTTGCCAAGCTTTGCTATTCCCATGGTGCCGTTTACGCTGGAGACCCTAAAAATTGTTGGTCCTTATGCGGTAATTTTGGCACTCGTTGGCCTGATTGAATCGTTGCTGACCTTGTCTCTGATTGATGACCTGACCAATACCCGCGGTAGGGGTAATCGTGAGTGTATCGGCCAGGGCTTAGGTAATACTGTTAATGGTTTCTTTGGCGGTATGGGCGGTTGCGCCATGATCGGCCAGAGTATGATTAATATTAATTCTGGTGGCCGTGGTCGCTTGTCAGGCATTACCGCAGCATTGGTGTTGCTGGTGTGTATTCTGTTTGTTGCCAATCTGATTGAAATGATTCCACTGGCCGCGCTGGTTGGCGTGATGTTTATGGTGGTATTGGGTACGTTTGAGTGGGCTTCATTTCGTATCTTCCGGGCCATGCAGAGAAGCGATGCGTTTATTTCAATATTGGTGGCACTGGTCACCGTATTCACAGACTTGGCCATCGCTGTCATTGTCGGTGTGATCGTGTCAGCGCTGGTGTTTGCCTGGGAGCATGCCAAACATATTGCAGTCACTACCTATACAGATGAGGACGGTTGGAAAATTTACGAGCTTGAAGGTCCTATATTCTTTGGTTCAGTGAGCAATTTCAAAGAATTGTTTTCACCCGATGATGACCCTGATGATGTGGTGATTGAGTTCAAAAAAGCACGAGTGTCTGACTCATCTGCCATCGAGGCGCTCCATGGTTTAGCCCATAAGTATCAAAAATTGGGCAAGAAGCTGCACCTTCGTCATCTCAGCCAGGACTGCTTGCAGCTATTGGATGATGCTGCGCGGTATGTGGAAATCAATATTAATGAAGACCCCCGTTATAAAGTGGCAACGGATGCCTTTGACTGACGGGCACTTCATGATTCAGTGTGGTCTTTTAAGGCTTTAAGCTTAAGTTGCGACAACTCCCGATTAAACGAATAATCGCTACCTCGATCCAATAATTTTCCGAGTCAAAGCACGGGCTAGATAACGTGCTTTGGTGGAGCGGTCGAAGCGTTTGTATCTGGCTTTTACGGTTCCTTCCATAAATGCTGTGTGCTTACTGTAGTCAATATGGACATCCACAACCACAGGGTTGTTGTCTGCCGCCAGACTGAATGCGGTGTCTAGTGCTGGTTGTAGCTGAGTATCATCCTCAATGGCTACATACTCACAGCCCACAGCATGTGAAAAAGCAATCCAGTCAGCTTCGCCGAGTTTGGTGCAGGTTTTTCGCTTGTAGGGAATTTCCTGAGCCTGAGCGATTTGAGCGAGTTCGCCATCGTTAAACAGGAAGTAGATCACCCCAAGGTTGTACTTGCTGGCAGTGAGCGCTTCCATGCCGGTCATCATCATGGCGCCATCACCGATGATCCCAACGACGGTAGTATTGGGGTGAGAAAGCTTCATCGCATTCACAGCGGGCACACAATAACCCATGGCATTGAAGTCAACGGGAGAGATAAACCCACCCACCCGGTGTATGGGTAAAAGCTCCGCAGACAAATAGGTGTGGTTGCCATCATCGCAGGCTACCAGCGCATCATCGGGCAGTCTTTCCCTGAGGGCATCAAAGAAATTGGCGGGATTAACTCGGTCAGTCTTATGCTGGCGCCAGGTTGTCCGGTAGCTGTGTTTGTCGGACGCGATTTGTTGGGTTAGTACTTCGCTGTCACGAGGTTTTTCTTGCCTGTTAGTGATCTTTTCCAGTAGCACCTTCGCAATTTCTTTTGCATCTCCCTGCAAAGTAATAGCGGCTGGGTAATTGACGTTGAAGACAGCTGGGTTGATATCCACATGAATCAGATTTTCCGGTGGCACCATGCCGAAATTTCCCGTGGGGATTTCAGAAAACCGGGTGGCAATGGCCAGTAGGCAGTCACAATCTTTAAAGGCATTCTGGGCAGCGGGTACAGATGAGGGGCCAAACCCCATTCCTGTGTGTAATGGGTGGTTGCCCGGAAAAACACTCAGCCCCTGAAGGGTTGTGGCGACGGGTGTGGCCAAGTGCGTTGCCAGAGATTGGATTGTATCGCTTGCCCCTTTGGCGCCCCAGCCGACAAAAAGCCCCGGGTTTTTAGCGGAAAGCAGCATATTGACGGCGGCTTCAATGGCCTTTGTATCCGGTGATGGCGTGGTTGGTTGTGCATTGAAGATGGGCAGCTCCCCAGTCTCTTCAATGGTAAGTTGAACATTGATCGGAATTTCAACAAATACTGGCCCAGGTTCACCTTCTAGGGCAGTGCGGTAGGCCTCGAAAAGGGTTGGCGCAATATCAGTGTGGTTTTCCACAAGGAAGGTGGCTTTGGTAATAGGTGCGAGCAGGGCATGATGATCGATGTCCTGTGCTTGAAAATGGTTGTCGGAACTACGGTCAATTCCACCGGCAATAATTAAGAGTGGAATTCCATCGAGAAAGGCTTCACCGATACCACTGGCGGCATGGGTAATGCCGGCACCGGGAACAATAACCAACGTACCAATAGTATTTGTGGTTCGGCTTACCGCATCGGCCATGAATGCGGCAGAGACTTCATGAGTGACGAGACAGGGAGTGATCTGTTCCGATTGGTCCAGCTCATCGTAAATGGGGGTGTTGTGTAAACCTGGAATGCCAAAAGTATGGGTCACTCCAATGCTTTCCAGTGCGTATCGGGTTAGCCATGCCCCGGTTTTTTTCACGTGGTTCCCTCAGTGTTTATAGCGATAGCTTTATAGCCCCTAATCTTAAAGTAACGAATAGTCTTAAAGTAACGAATAGTTTTAA
>JBALWM010000074.1:0-7346 GCA_036960905.1 Porticoccus sp. | reverse complement strand
ATTTGTTTCTCGGTGAACGAGAGATTGATGATGAGCTTCTGGAGGAACTGGAAACCCTATTGTTATTGGCTGATGTGGGTATCGAGTCCACTGTAGAAATCATTCAGGATTTAGCCGATAGGGTGAAGCGCCGAGAGCTGGCAGACAGCCGAGCTTTGTTTGAGGCGCTTCAAAATGCCATGGTCACTAAGCTTAAGCCATGTGAGCAGCCGCTGAGTATCGACGGGCAGAAAGCTCCGTTTGTATTGTTGGTAGTTGGCGTTAACGGTGTTGGTAAAACGACGACGATTGGCAAGCTTGCCAAGCGTTATCGGGACCAGGGCAAGTCCGTCATGCTGGCGGCTGGCGATACGTTCCGGGCGGCAGCGGTTGAGCAGCTGCAAGTCTGGGGTGAGCGGAACAGTGTGCCTGTGATTGCACAGCATACAGGGGCCGACAGTGCCTCGGTCATTTATGATGCGATTGAATCTGCCCAGTCACGAAATGTAGATGTTCTTATCGCCGATACGGCAGGGCGGCTACATACCAAAAGTAACCTGATGGAAGAGTTGAAGAAAGTAAGACGTGTGATGGCCAAATTGGACGACACCGCGCCTCATGAAGTGCTGTTGGTGCTGGATGCGGGTACAGGGCAAAACGCGCTTAACCAGATGAAAGAATTTAATGATACCGTCAACGTGACCGGTGTGGCACTGACAAAGCTGGATGGCACGGCGAAGGGCGGCATTATCTTTTCCCTTTGTAAGCAGTTTGGCACCCCTGTTCGTTTTGTGGGCCTGGGTGAGGGTGCTGATGACCTTCAACCCTTTGTAGCCAGTGAGTATGTTCATGCACTGTTTGATCGAGACTAAAAGGGTATCCACAGAGCCACATGATTCAATTTGATAAGGTGAGTAAGCGATATTCCACGGGTCAAGAGGCATTGAGTGGTCTCAGTCTGGAATTGGCTGCTGGTGAAATGACCTTTCTCACCGGTCATTCTGGGGCAGGAAAAAGCACCTTACTTAAACTGATTATGCTGATGGAGCGGCCAACCCATGGCCAGTTGCTGGTCAATGGAAAAAACCTTAATCGGCTTCATAGTAGCCAAGTGCCCTATTACCGCCGCAATATAGGCGTAGTGTTCCAGAACCATCAGTTACTATTTGATCGTAGTGCATTTGATAATGTTGCTCTTCCGTTGCTGGTTTCTGGGTATCAACCCCGTGAAGTTGGGCGGCGAGTGAGGGCGGCACTGGATAAGGTGGGGTTGCTGGACAAGGAAAAGCAGAACCCCATTACACTCTCAGGTGGGGAGCAGCAACGTTTAGGGATTGCCCGAGCAGTGGTTCACAAACCGCGCATCCTGCTGGCAGATGAACCTACGGGAAACCTGGATCCACAGTTGTCAGCAGAAATTATGGATTTGTTTCGGCAGTTCTGTGAGTTGGGTGTCACGGTGTTGATAGCAACCCACGATGTAGATTTGATCTCCCGTATGGGTTTGCGCCTTCTGCGGTTGGAGGGGGGCAAGTTAATCCACGATGGGGTGCCGGAATATGCAGCGTAACCGTCTGCGAGAATCCAAGCCTGCTCGTGCCAAACCGTCTTCCAGAGAGTCGCGTCGAGGCGCCTCCGATGGTAGAGCGCGGTTCTTGGATAAGCTGAGAAGTTACTTCCAAAACCACAGTCAGTTGCTTTTCCGTACCTTTCATCGTTTAGCAGCAGAACCAGTGCAGACCCTGATGACATCCCTTGTGGTCGCCATCGCATTGGGGCTACCAGCAGCACTTTATGTCGGCATTGTGAATATGCAGCAGCTGGGTAGCCGGGTGGAAACCACTGCACAGCTGACCGTATTTCTTAATAAGGAAGCCACGGAGGTGGCCGTTGAACAGCTTCGAGAAAGTCTGCTGTCAGAATCGGATATTACAGCTGTAGATTATATTTCACGAGAGCAGGCTCTGGTTGAGTTTCAGGCACTTTCGGGGTTTGGTGATGTGCTGGAGATGCTGGATGAGAACCCATTGCCACCGGTACTTATCGTACAGCCCGTTGATCGTTTTCAAGGTGACTTGCTGGCCAGTGAGGACTTGGTGACACGGCTTAAGGTATTAGCACTGGTGGATGATGTACGGCTGGATATGAAGTGGATGCAGCGGCTGCAAGGTATGCTTGAAGTGGGAGAGCGGTTGGCTTTTTCTCTCGGGGTTGCTTTAGCGCTGGGTATTTTACTCATTATCGGCAATACCATCCGGTTGGCAATCGAGAGTCGGCGAGATGAGATTGTTGTCGTAAAACTAGTGGGTGGTACGAATGCTTATGTACGGCGACCATTTCTCTATACCGGTATTTGGTATGGTGCTCTCGGGGGACTGCTAGCATGGTTTTTGGTGGCCGTTGGTTTACAGTGGATAGATGGCCCGGTAGAACGCTTGGCTGAGCTGTATCAGAGTGTTTTTGAACTTCAGGGTATGGGATTTTCCGGGTTGTTGGCACTTGTCATTATTGGCGCTGTTTTGGGGCTGATAGGGGCTTGGCTGGCAGTTGCAAGACATCTTGCCGGTATTGAGCCAAAGTAGAACTTTATTGATCCAGAACAATTGGTTATGGGAACTTTTTGAGGGTATGGAAATCTAACCTCAAACTGGTAAAATGTGCTCCCTTCGATTATTGAGGTTGATATGATCAAAAATCTGCAAACTGTAGAGTGGATGGCCCCAGGTGCAAACCTTGCCGCCTATATGCGGGGTGTTAATACTGTTGCAGTTTTATCCACAGAGCAGGAGCGTGCTCTGGCGGAAGATCTCTATTATCGAGAAGATCTCGATGCCGCGCGCCGCTTGGTGCTTTCCCACCTTCGTTTTGTTGTCCATATTGCCCGTTCCTATAATGGCTATGGTCTGCCACTTGGGGATTTAATTCAGGAAGGCAACGTTGGTCTGATGAAGGCGGTTAAACGTTTTAATCCAGAAAAAGGGGTTCGGCTGGTCTCCTTTGCTGTTCACTGGGTGAAGGCTGAAATTCATGAATATGTGCTGCGCAACTGGCGTATTGTTAAAGTTGCTACCACCAAGGCTCAACGCAAACTGTTCTTCAATCTGCGTGGTGCCAAGAAGCGTTTAGCTTGGTTGACCGATGCTGAAGCTCAGGCAATTGCCGATGACTTGGGTGTTGAGGTTAAGCATGTTCGTGAAATGGAGCAGCGATTGTCCGCTCGTGATGCAGCATTTGATGCGTCAGCAGATGACGATGATGACAGCGCTTATCAGGCTCCGGCTTACTTTTTAGAAGACAAGAGTGCTGATCCTGCATTGCAGGTGGAACAGGCAGATAGCGAGAAAGACAGCTCTGCTCGTATGGCGAAAGCGCTGGAAGAGTTGGATGAGCGCAGTCGAGACATTATTCATAGCCGTTGGTTGGAGGAGAGTAAATCGACTCTCCACGACCTAGCTGACAAATATGGTGTGTCTGCCGAGCGTATCCGGCAACTCGAGCAGAATGCTATGAAAAAAGTACGGACAATCATGGAAGCCTGACGGGTGTGGTGGTTGAACAGACAATAAAAAAAGCCGCGAGCCCCGCGGCTTTTTTTATTGCCCCGCAGTTTTTATTAAATGGTATCTCTCGGGAGTTTTGATGAAAGCACTGGCCGCGATAACAGCAATGTTGGGATTTTTGGGTGTCGCCCTTGGTGCCTTTGGTGCTCATGGGTTGCGTGACATTATCGGGCCTGAACAGCTATCCGTATGGCAAACAGCGGTGCAGTATCAGATGTTCCATGTGTTGGTTCTGCTGTCCATTGTTATCGCAGGTAGCCGTCATGCCATTTCATTGTTGTCTATATCGGGTTGGCTGTTCGTCGGGGGTACCGTCCTTTTTTCTGGCAGCCTCTATGCATTGGTGCTTACTGGCATTAAACCACTGGGAATGATAACTCCCTTTGGTGGGGCATTATTCTTGATTGGCTGGCTGGTGTTGTTATTTGCATTGATACGAGTTGTGGCTGCCCAGCAGGCAACTGGAGAATAAAATTGGATATCGGGCCGGAGTATAAAAAGAAATCTATTCGAAGTTACGTGGTACGTGCTGGTCGAATGACTGAGGCTCAGAAAGCGGCTTTTACTCAATACTGGCCAAATTATGGATTGAGTCTACACAGCGGTAAATTGGATATTGATACAACGTTTGGCCGCAGTGGCCCCCGAGTGATAGAAATCGGGTTTGGTATGGGTGGCTCGTTGTTGGATATGGTACAGGCAGAACCAGAGAAGAACTTCATTGGTATCGAAGTGCATTCACCGGGGGTAGGTAGGCTGATTCATGGTGCCGGCAAGCTGGGATTGTCTAACTTACGAGTGTATTTGGCTGACGCTACAGATGTGATGGAAGACTGTATAGAAGATGGCAGTATCGATCGACTCCAGGTTTATTTTCCCGATCCATGGCACAAGAAAAAGCACAATAAACGGCGTTTAATACAGCCCCAGTTTGTTCAAGAAATTCGTTCCAAGCTTAAGTTGGACGGCATTTTTCATCTGGCAACTGATTGGGAGCCTTACGCTGAATATATGATGGAAGTGATGGAAGCGGCTGAGGGCTATGAGAATCTTGCTGGGGCAGGGCAGTATTCACCTCGCCCGGATTATCGTCCGGTTACCAAGTTTGAACAGCGTGGTGAGCGACTCGGGCATGGCGTTTGGGACTTGCGCTACAAAAGGGTTGATTAGCGGCTAGCCCACTAGCAGGTCATTCGTAATATAGATAAGCCCACCGTTAGTTGACCACCAGCAAATCACAGCCTGTCTTGGCCAGAATTTTTTCAGCCGTATTGCCCAGTAATTTTCCAGTAATACCCCTTCTTGCCACCGTGCCGATGACCAGAACATCTGCCTCAATAATATCTGCACATTCCGTGATAATTACTTGAGGGTTCCCCAGTTGAACATGTACCCGCTCAACTGGAACACCAAAACGGTCGGCGATGACTGTTTGTTGAGTGCTAATATTATCCAGATATTCGAAGCCCAAATGGCTGGCAATGGATTCTGTTTCATCCAATGCACAGACTAAGTGCACGGTACTGTTGGTGTCTTCTGCCAGATTTAGGGCAGCGGTCATTACGGCATGATTGAGGGCCACGTGTGCATTGTCATCACTATGGGTATCCAGCGCCGCAAGTATTACACCGCCAACAATAGGCGCTGTAGAGCGGGCGACCAATACCGGGCAAGGAGCAAAGCGCAAAAGCTCTCGTTGGTGTAAACCGCCATCGCCACCGCTTTGGACAATCAGGCTGGCACCTATTTGGTCGGCCTGGTGACTGGCCGCCAGTGGCCAGTCACTGTTCCAGATAACTTCGGTAGTAATTTCTGTGCCCCATTTAGTGTGTGGTTTTACCTGTGACGACATCCATTTGTCGAGTTCTTGAAGTTTTGAATGTTTGGCCTCCTGGCGTGAGGGGTAGTGGTTGATTTCCCTGTCAGAGAGGTGGGCACAAGTAAAGGTCGCAAGAGAGGCATTAGCTTTTTCTGCAAGGGTGCAGGCCTTGTCGAGTGCCGTCTGATCTGGTGAGAGTGGTGCCATAACCACAAGGTATTTCAAATAACTCGTCATCAGCCATATTCCTTAACTATTCTTCTTAGCTATTATAGTTCTCAACTATTGTTCTCAGGGATATCCCTTTGAATAGTCATAGGAATATTCCTAGCAGCTTAATATAATCAGATGCCTCCTTAATCATAGAACATTTATAAACAACTAAGTTGATTCAAAACAAGGGGTTAATAATGAGTAAGCGAGTAGCAGTTATCCTTTCAGGGTGTGGCGTTTTTGATGGGTCGGAGATATATGAATCAGTAATCACGCTGTTGAAGTTGGACCAGTCGGGTGCACAGGTGCAGTGTTTCGCGCCAAATATTGAGCAGATGCACGTCATTAACCATGTCACCGGTGATGTGATGGAAGGTGAGCGTCGAAATGTACTGGTGGAAGCTGCTCGGTTGGTACGCGGGAATATCAAAAATCTGGCCGATGCCAATGCTGAGGATTTTGATGCGGTAATTTTACCAGGTGGCTTTGGCGCTGCAAAAAACCTTTGTGACTTTGCCGTGAAAGGCTCGGATATGACGATCGATAAAGACGTGCTGCGCTTTGTTCAGGCGATGCACAAGGCTGATAAGCCCGTAGGGCTTATGTGTATTGCTCCCGCCATGGTGGGTAAGCTATTTGGCGAAGGAGTACATTTTACGATTGGTGATGATCTGGAGACGGCATCGGCAATTGAGACAATGGGTGCAGTGCATGAGCGGTGCCCAGTGAATAACATCTGTATTGATGGTGCCAATAAAGTAGTGACCACACCAGCCTATATGTTGGCAGGTAATATCAGTGAAGCGGCCAGCGGAATTAACAAGCTGGTGGATGCCGTGCTGGAGCAGGCTTGATATAACAGTGAGTGATCATCAAAAAAATCCTTTTTGGCAGTACTCCCTTGCCCACTATGGTCGGCCTGAGGTAGCAGAGTGCTGCTTGAGGTATCAAGACAATGATGGCGCCAACGTCAACCTTCTACTATTTTGCTGCTGGCTTGGTTTCAGTGGTCAGCGAATTGAACCTGAGGGACTGGAGCAGGCTAGGTTGTTGATTGATGATTGGGATCTACAAGCAGTTCAAAAGTTGAGATCTGTACGCCGATTTTTGGTCTCATCACAACAGGCTTCTGATGAGATGATTAAGGGACTTCAGCAGGTGGAACTGATGGCCGAGCAGATTGTCCAAGACGTTCTCTATGATTGGTGGTTAGGAGAAGGTTTCTGTAATACTAATGAGCATAGCGCTGTGTTGCAGGCAAAAAATTTAAACACCTATTTTCATCTGCTAGGTTGCCAGCCTGTAATGGCTGATAGCCCGTTACTTTGTCCGATAGACGAATCGCAGACCTCAGCGTAATTTTACGTTAATATGCCCGATCTATTTGGATCGTCAACTAAGGAAACTTTTATGAAATTTAAATTCCTGGTGCTCGCCTCAACAATAGCGGTCACCCTGACAGCTTGTGATAAACAACAGGAGGAGGCAAATACTACGCAGGACAAAGCGCAGGCTGAGGTAGTATTTGACACTCAGATAAAGAAGTTTAGCTATGTGGTTGGTGTCGATATGGGTGGACAGCTTCGCACATCAGATATTCAAATAGATCGAGAAGCGTTTTCTCTTGGTTTGTCTGATTCGCTGGATAGTCATCCACCCCGGATTGCCAAGGAAGAGTTAGAAGGTGTTGTGCAAGCCTTCCATGATGAACAGCAAGCTAAGGTACAGAAGCATGAAGATGCCATGCGTACTGTTTCAGAAACTAATATTAAGGC
>JBALWM010000073.1:2181-7435 GCA_036960905.1 Porticoccus sp. | reverse complement strand
ATCACTTGCGAAGCCAGCATCAGTTACGTGAACGATATTGTCGCTCATAGGGGGGAGTCTCCAGATTAATGTGAATTCAAAGGTACAACGGTAGAATGGCTTGAATGATAACACCCACGTTGGGTGGGTAACAAATCCTGCGGTTAGTTTCCTTACAGGTGAGCGTTTGGAACGGAATTGAGCACATCAAGAAAGGGATACATGAAAAAAGGAAGGCCAGTTGAGTAGTACAACAAGCAGCACTGATGGCATCACCTTGGCAGCAATTGACCTGGGCTCTAACAGTTCACATGGTGTTGGCACGCATCAACCACAATGAAATGCAGTCTCTCTTGCTTGTCACGTTTCAGGTAGGTTCTTGGTAACCTTAATTTTGACTAAGTGCGTGTGGTGAGTACGAACGCATAAATTGAACCGATCATACAAAAATGGCTCTAAACGGCAGATAATAACAACACTAAAACCGGAACTCCGATGCCCGCTAAAAAGATTACCTTGCTCTTAATTATAGCCCTGATTGTTGGTGCCTACCTTATTTTTGATGGTGAACAATACCTCCGTCTGGGGTATTTCCAGGAGATATACCATCAGCAACCACTGGCCAGTGCACTGATCTATTTTGTTATCTATGTTGTTGCTGCCGGTTTGTCATTACCCGGAGCTGCGCTACTCACAATTATTGGCGGAATGGTTTTTGGGCTTTGGACAGGCTTGTTGTTGGTATCCTTTGCCAGTTCCATTGGTGCAACGTTGGCCTTTCTAGTATCTCGCTTGTTATTGCGAGATTGGGTACAAAATAAATTCTCCAGCTATCTTGCATCGGTTAATCGAGGTATTGAGAAGGAGGGGGCATTCTATTTATTTACGCTACGGCTGATACCAGTCTTCCCCTTTTGGATTATCAACTTGGTCATGGGGCTTACGCCCATGAAGGCCGTGACATTTTATTGGGTGAGCCAGTTGGGGATGTTGGCAGGAACTGCGGTTTATGTGAATGCGGGTGCTGAGCTTGGCGCTGTGGAGGAGTTTTCTACCGCAGGTATTCTCACGCCAACATTGTTGTTGTCATTTTTTCTATTGGCTATCTTTCCCTTTATTGCTCGGGGCTTGGTAAGTATTGTTCAACGCCGAAAGTTGTATAAGCCTTATAGCAAGCCCAAGTCTTTCGATACCAATATGGTGGTGATCGGTGCAGGTAGCGCGGGGTTAGTGAGTGCCTATATAGCCGCCACCGTTAAAGCCAAGGTAACACTGGTTGAGAAACATAAAATGGGGGGTGATTGCCTCAATACGGGTTGTGTGCCGAGTAAGGCGCTGATTCGTGCTGCCAGGGCCGTAAAAGATATTAGTCGTGCCGAATCACTGGGTATCAATGTGGCTGAACCCGCGGTAGATTTTCCCCGTGTGATGGCAAGAGTACGGCAGGTGATCAGTGATATTGAGCCGCACGATTCGGTTGAACGTTACCGTGCTATGGGGGTGGAATGTCTGCAAGGTGAAGCCAACATTATTTCTCCCTGGGAAATTGAGGTCGATGGCAAAACCATCAGTACACGCAACATTGTGATTGCTTCCGGTGCTAGGCCTTTTGTGCCGCCCATTCCCGGTATTGAGCAGATAGATTACTTGACGTCAGATAACCTTTGGGTGCTTGAAGAACTTCCCTGCCGCTTATTGGTGATGGGGGGTGGGCCCATTGGTTGTGAGTTGGCCCAAGCATTTAACCGTCTGGGTTCACAAGTCACACTGGTAGATATGATGCCCAGAGTTTTGCCCCGTGAAGATGAAGATGTTTCAGAATTTGTCCGTCGGCGATTTGTGGCAGAAGGGATTGAGGTCTTAACTGGGCATCAATCCGTTGGTTTCGAGTATCGAGAGGGTGGGCCGGTTGCGCTGTTGAAGGCGAGTGATCAGAGTGAAGGTGATGAAAATAAAGTCGTTCCCTTCGATAAAGTGCTGGTTGCCGTTGGACGCAAAGCAAATACCAGTCACTTTGGGTTAGAAGCGCTAGGTATTGAACTGAATGTCAATGGCACAGTGATGGTCGATGAGTTCTTGCGTACTCGTTACCCCAATATCTATGCTTGCGGTGATGTGGCTGGCCCCTACCAGTTTACTCATACGGCAGCCCATCAGGCGTGGTATGTGGCGGTTAATGCACTGTTTGGCGAGTTAAAAAAATTCAAAGTAGATTATTCGGTAGTGCCCTGGGTAACCTTTATTGACCCGGAAGTCGCTCATGTGGGATTGAGCGAGGTGGATGCTGTTAGTCAGGGCATACCATTTGAAGTGACGAAATATAGTCTGAATGATTTGGATCGAGCTATTGCTGATAATGAAGCTGAAGGTTTTATAAAAGTGCTGACCCCACCGGGTAAAGATCGTATTCTTGGCGCGACTATTGTGGGTTACCACGGTGGTGATTTATTAACTGAATTTGTTACGGCCATGAAGCAAGGGTTAGGTCTGAAAAAAATTCTTGGCACTATCCACAGCTACCCCACCATCAGCGAAGCGAATAAATTTGTTGCCGGGGAATGGAGTAAAGCACACGCTCCTAAAGGACTGCTTACCTGGGTCGAGAAATATCATTCATGGAAACGACATTAATCATAAGGTTGTTTATTACATGCACGAAACAGTAAAAGATTACTACGGTAAGGAATTGTCAGGCTCTGACGATCTAAAAACAGATGCCTGTTGTACCCTGGAAAATATTCCTGACCATATCAAGAAAATCATGGCGAAAATTCACCCGGAAGTAAGTAGTAAATACTATGGCTGTGGGTTGGTAGCACCAGAGCTACTGGAAGGCATGCGAATACTCGATTTGGGTAGTGGCTCTGGGCAGGATTGTTATGTGCTCTCAGCATTGGTGGGTGAGCAGGGCGAAGTGGTTGGTGTAGATATGACCGATGAGCAGCTTGCGGTGGCCAATCGTCATATTGATTATCACAAAGAGGCTTTTGATTTTAAGGCGGCGAATGTTCACTTTCTAAAAGGTTATATTGAAAAACTAGATGAGCTAAATCTGGCTGATGAAAGTTTTGACATTATTGTGTCTAACTGTGTGATTAATTTATCACCGGATAAAAAATCTGTTTTGGAGCAGGCGTACAGGCTATTAAAGCCTGGTGGTGAATTGTATTTTTCGGATGTCTATGCTGACCGGCGTGTCCCTGAGGACCTGATGGCAGACCCTGTTCTTTATGGTGAGTGTCTCAGTGGTGCGCTGTATTGGAATGACTTTATTCATTTGGCAAAACAATCGGGTTTTGCTGATCCTCGACTAGTAGAAGATCGACCACTGGGCATCGACAATGCAGGGGTCAAGGAAAAGATTGGCCATATAGGGTTTTACTCCGCGACTTACCGTTTATTTAAGGTGAGTGGCTTGGAGCCTAGTCGTGAAGACTACGGGCAATCTGTGGTTTATCAGGGTTCTATTCCTAACAATGGTTGTGCCTTTGAACTGGATAAACACAACAGAATACCCAAAGGTAAGCTGGCGTCTGTTTGTGGCAATACCTATCGGATGTTAAAAGGCTCTCGTTTTTCCAAGCACTTCGATTTTTCTGGAAATTTTGATAATCACACAGGTGTCTTCTCTAAAGACGATGCTGAATTGCCATTTGAAAAAAATGAGAAACCCAAAAGTGGTTGTTGTTAATACAAATAAATAGCTGCCATGTTGAATTTTATTCAGAAAATATTTCTAGTACAGAGTTTAAAAAATGGTGGCCTTTTTTTGTTGTTAATATTCTGTTATTTGTGGGTTCAATTAAATTATCTTTTTTTAGCCTCTCTAGAATCGGGTTTATTTTTTCTAACGTTATCCCTGTTCTTTCCTCAAAAATGTTTGTTGGAATACCATTGTTTAACCTTAAAGCATTCATCATAAATTCCAGCACTAATTCCTGTGTTGGAATATTATTACAGGCGGCGGTGTAGGAATTTTCTCGAGTAAGATAATCGGTGGGTTTACGTGTTTTTGCCGTACGGATAATTCTCTGTTCGGATAGCAAGGTGATTTTTCCGTGTGCTCCCGCACCAATGCCTAGGTAATCACCAAACTCCCAGTAGTTTTTATTATGTTTGGATTCATTTTGATTTTTGCAAAATGCGGATACTTCATATTGTTTGTAACCGCTTTCTAGTAAAACCTGATGTCCCTGATCTTGTATGGCCTCCAAAATAATATCGCTAGGAAGAGAAGGCGGCCTACTGTAAAACTCGGTATTGGGTTCGATAGTCAATTGATACCAAGATATATGGGTGGGCGCCAGATCAATCGCTTGCTGCAAGTCGGTCATTGCCTCAGTAGTTGTTTGACCGGGAAGTCCGTGCATTAAATCCAGATTAAAATTTTCAAAGCCGGCATTTCTAGCAGAATTTATAGCCGTAATAGCCTGTTCGGATGAGTGTATACGACCCAACTGTTCCAAATGTCGATTGTTGAAACTTTGAACACCAATGGACAGGCGGTTGACGCCAACACTTCGATAACCGATGAATTTTTCCTGTTCAAATGTACCGGGGTTGGCTTCAAGCGTAATCTCTATGTCGTCTACGAAGCCAATTCGACGATTCGCTGCTTGAATAATCCTGCCAACGGATTCAACGGAAAATAGACTTGGGGTTCCACCGCCAAAAAAAATAGAGGTGAGCTTGCGACCTTGCACATAAGCTTCTTCAATATCCAGGTCGCGGATCAGGGCAAGCACATACTCCTCTTCGGGTAACACATCAGATGCCGTGTGAGAGTTGAAGTCACAATAAGGGCACTTGCGAACGCACCAGGGAATATGGATGTAGAGAGAAAGCGGTGGAAGGCCAAGTAGTGAATCAGTCATGGGTTAGGTTTAAGAGTTGTAGTTAAACAGCGGAAGCTTAACATTTGTCTGCTAACGTTTTAGGCAGCTTATGTTGATAATGTGCTCAGTAGTTGAACCATAGCTTTACCCCGATGGCTGATTTTGTTCTTCTGCGCCTTGTCGAGTTGGGCGGAGGTGCAACCGAGTTCAGGGATATAAAATAGCGGATCATACCCAAAACCATGGGCACCCTCAGATGTGAAGGCTATACGGCCCTCCCAGGTGCCCTGGCATATTAGCGGCGTAGGGTCTTCGGGGTGTCGAAGATAAACCAACAGACACTGAAACCGGGCTGTACGTTCTGCTTCAGGGATATCCTGTAGAAGGGATAAGAGCCTGAGATTATTTTTTTCATCAGTCGCATGTTCACCCGAGAACCG
>JBALWM010000073.1:0-2081 GCA_036960905.1 Porticoccus sp. | reverse complement strand
CGGGTGACCAGTTTTCCAATAATATTTTATGAATTAGTTATCGACGTAAAATTTATTTTGAAAAGATAGTGAGTGGGCGGGTTTGTTTGGGTCTGACTGTACTTGAATTTTGAAGGTCATAGAATCTTCATTATCAAATTCAAACGGTGCGAGATAATAGACAGTATTGCCCTCTCTAACTTCAAAAAAGTTAAGCACTTGCTGTTGGGCCAGCATATTTGAAACAGTGCCCTTTACCAATGCCGTTGTTCCACCAGCCTTGCCGCCCTGTAATACGGCGATGTTCACCAGTCCTTTGTCTTTACCTCGGGTGATGTTATAGGCGCTGGCGACTTCTGGCAGAATAAAGCTGCTGTTAAATGAGCTATAAAAAATCTTATAGTCACCAAATTCTTTATAGGGCTTACTATCGGCATGGACGCTAAACGCCAGCAGTGCCAGTAAAGGAACCCAGAGTAGTTTCGTGCGATTCATGTTCATTACCTCCAAAACCCAAAAGGGCTTCATCTTGAGCGGGCTATTTGCTTAAAAGATAAATAGCCGTATCACTAAATAGATTAGGCCATATTCCTTTGATTTGCCTGTCTGGTATTCGTTCAGCGACAAATTCTTTGTGGGTGATATGAATATTTTTTTCATCGCACAGTGCTTCAAAGTCATTAACGGTACAGAAATGGATATTGGGTGTGTCATACCACTGATAAGTCAGTTGTTTGGTGACAGGCATACGTCCGTGGATGAACAGCGAGGTTCTCGCCCGCCAATTCCCAAAATTAGGGAATGTAATAATGCACTTCTTGCCAATTCTTAGCATTTCCTCCAACACCAAATGGGGGTAGCGCATGACCTGAAGGGCTTGGGTCATAACCACGATATCGAAGCTATTATCAGGGAATTGAGATAAGCCATTATCGAGATTGGTTTCCACTACATTAATGCCGTTGGCAATAGCATGAGTGATTTTATCGGGGTCAATTTCTAAGCCGTAGCCCTCTACCTGCTTGTGTTGCTTCAGACTTTTTAGCAGTGTGCCATCACCGCAAGCGAGATCTAGTACTCGACTTTCCGGTGCTATCCATTGCTGAATAATGTCGAGATCAGTACGGATGCTCATGTCGAGCCCTCCGCAGATATTGTTGGTGTATGAGTATTCGTTGTCTCATTGGCGACACGCGTCATATAAGCAGTAAGTATCTGTTCATAGCGCGCATTTGGCAGCAGGAAAGCATCGTGTCCCAGATTAGAGTCAATGGCTGCGTAGGAGACATTTTTTTTGGCATCAATCAATGCTTTGACAATTTCCTGAGAACGCTCTGGGGCAAACCGCCAGTCTGTTGAAAAAGACACCACCAAAAAGTCGCACAAGGCATGAGCGAAGGCTTTGACGGGGTCATTGCCATATTCTCTGGCCAAGTCGAAGTAATCCAGCGCCTTGGTCATCAGTAGGTAGGTGTTAGCATCAAAATTGCTGGAAAAGGCATCACCTTGATGTCGTAAGTAGCTTTCTACCTGAAATTCAATGGGTGTATATTGGCCTTGCTGAAATGAGCCAGATTGCAACTCGCGGCCAAATTTATTACCCATCAATTCATCGGAAAGATAGGTCACATGGCCGATCATCCTGGCGAGAGCCAATCCATTACGAGGCAGCGTGTTGTCTTCAAGGAAATGACCTCCACGAAAATCTGGATCTGATTTAATCGCGTTGCGGGCAATTTCATTAAAGGCAATATTCTGGGCGCTTAACTTCATGGCAGAAGCAATGACGATGGCATGCCGTATCCTATTAGGATATTCCAGCGCCCAGCGCATAGCTTGCATTCCCCCCAGGCTACCACCGGCAACGGCTGCCCATTGTTGGATGCCTAGTCGATCAGCTAGTCTTGCCTGACTTTGAACCCAGTCTCGTGCTCGGAGTGGTGGAAAGTCTATACCCCAGAGTTTACCTGTTTCAGGGTTGGTGGAACTAGGGCCGGTACTGCCATGACAGCCACCAAGATTATTGGGGCAAACAATAAAAAATTGGTTGGTATCGAAGGGCTTGCCCGGTCCGATATGGTTTTCCCACCAGCCTGGTTTTT
>JBALWM010000072.1:0-7447 GCA_036960905.1 Porticoccus sp. | reverse complement strand
TTTGTACGACATTTTTGCCATTGGTGAGGCCCCAGCGTTGTGCCAGGCGATGAATGTGGGTGTCCACAGGGAAAGCAGGGTAGCCGAATGCTTGTGACATGACGACACTGGCAGTCTTGTGGCCTACGCCTGGTAGCTCTTCCAGAGAGGCCATATCTTCCGGTACGACGCCTTGGTGCTGATCGACAAGGATTTGCGACAGCGTTGAAATGGCTTTTGATTTCTGGGGAGCCAGGCCGCAGGGGCGAATAATGTTGTAGATGGTCTCTACCGGCACATGGCACATATCAAAAGGGTTGCCCGCAGCATTAAACAGAGCAGGGGTGACTTGATTGACACGCTCATCAGTACATTGAGCAGAGAGTAGCACTGCAATCAACAGGGTATAGGGGTCTTTGTGTGCCAGGGGAATAGGTGGCGCGGGATAGAGTTCATTGAGTCTGTTGAGAATAAACTCGACGCGTTGTTTTTTTAGCATGAGATGGTTAGTTAGTCTCTCGTTGGGTCATGTTGTCGAAGGCCATAAAAATTCAATGTAACTAATATTTAAACCTAGACATGGAGCGAACAATATTCCGGTTTTAAGCGGTGATAAACCTTTTGATGCGTTCTGCCGCTTCCCTGCATTCATCCACTGACGCGACCAGGGCCATTCTTACTCGGTTTTCACCAGGGTTAATACCATTAGCCATACGGGCCAGATAGCGACCGGGTAGTACTGTTATATTTTGCTGAGCAAACAGCTCGCGCGCAAAGTCTTCATCACTGCCTTTGTTAGCGGGGCGGGTATCAGCCCACAGGTAAAAACCGGCATCGGGTAAATGCAGGGGCAGGATATCCCCGAGTATCTGTTGGAATACCTGGAATTTTTGACGATATTTATCTCGATTTTCTCTCACGTGCTTTTCATCGTTCCAGGCGGCGATACTGGCTAGCTGAGTGGGTACGGGCATTGCGGAGCCATGGTAGGTGCGATAGCGTAAAAATGATTGGAGTATTTCGGCATCACCAGCCACAAATCCTGAACGCAATCCGGGTAAGTTGGAGCGTTTGGACAGACTGTGGAAGACCACGCAGCGATGGTAGTCATGACGGTTCATATCTGCACAGGCTTGGAGTAGGCCCGCTGGTGGATTGTTTTCATCGCCATAAATTTCGGAGTAGCACTCATCGCTGGCAATCACAAAGTCGTATTGGTCCGCCAGGGCAATGAGTTTTTGCAAGGTTGGAATGTCCAGTACTGCACCCGTGGGGTTTCCGGGGGTGCAAATATAGATCAACTGGCACTGATTCCAGGTCTCTGGTGAGACTGAATCAAAATCCGGAGCAAAATTATTGGTGTCGATGCAGTTTAGAAATAGTGGTTCGGCCCCTGCCAGCAGGGCGGCTCCCTCGTAAATTTGGTAAAACGGGTTGGGGCTTAACACCAGTGGTGCTGAGCTTGGAGATATAGTGCGATCAACTACGGCCTGTGCAAAGGCAAATAGAGCTTCTCGGGTACCATTGACCGGCAGTACCTGAGATTCTGAGTTCACGGCATGTAACTTAAAGCGCTGGGTCAGCCAGCTGGCAATCGTCTGCCGGAGTTCCGGGGTACCTTTGGTGAGAGGATAGGCAGCCAGTTTATCCAAGGCAGAAGCCAGGGCGTGCTTAACAAATTCGGGGGCCAGGTGTTTGGGTTCTCCAATGGACAGGGCTATGTGTGCCAGTTCTGAGGGCGGTGTAATTCCCGCCTTGAGTGCATTGAGGTTTTCAAAGGGGTAGGGCTTCAGTTTGTCGAGGTCAGTATTCATTAATGCTTTTCTATTCGTCAGTCGTCATTATTGTTTTGCGGTAGATACTATGTCAGTCCGGCCCAATTTATAGACATTGATGAGCGGCCAGCATTACCACCAGCTTATTGCCACAGCTTCATTTTTTGCAATGGTGCACCTTCAATGTCTTCCTTATTGAGGATATCCAGTTCATTGCATATAGCATCCCTTAACTGCACGCATAAAGTTGGGTCGCTCAAAGGTTGGTAGTCCATATCTACCAAGTGGAACACATCCTCAACCCGTTCGCCTAGTGTGGAAATTTTTGCACTGAGTAACCGTAGCCCAAAGCGCATAAATATGCGCCCCAGGTTTGCCAGTAGGCCTGGCCTATCCGGGGTAATAACCTCCAGTACGGTGGCATTTTTTTCAATATCGTTGCTGAGGCAGGCGATAGTGCCCAGACTAAAATGTTTTAGGCGCCTTGGCGTGCGTCGTTGTACCTTGAAGGTAGATTGGCCAGGATTTCTCAGGGCATCGGATAGGGTGCTTTGGATGCGGTCAAGCATGTTTGTGTCGTGGCCAAAGGGTTTGTTGTTTTCATCAAGCACATAAAAGGTATCAAAGGTATTGCCTTGAGTGTCGCTGTGTAGGCTTGCATCTTGAATGGTGAGCTGTAATTGATCCAGCGTGGCGGCGGTAATGGGGAATACATTGTCTAGGCCATTTGTGTGGATAAATATTTGGGTGGCAACGGGAATCTCTACGCCGGCATCCTTGATAAGTATGACGGGTTCAGGGTCGTCTCCACGTGCTGCAATAGCAGCTGTATAAGTGGCAATATCTTCGGCGTGTTCTCGGAGAAAAAACTCATCATCAAGATTGCCCCAGATGGCTTTAGTCTGGGCCTCACTAATGCCTTTTTCAGCCAATTTACCGATGGCATCAAGTTTATTGTTTCTTACCCAGCCATTTCGGTCTACAGGATTTTCCAGGCCACGCTGTAATGCTCTGCGGGTTTCTGCATAGAGTTGCCGCATCAGTGAACCTTTCCAGCTATTCCAGAGTGTGGGGTTGGTGGCAGTGATGTCTGCTACTGTCAGCACCAATAAATAGTCCAGCTGACGTAGGTTGCCGATCAATTTGGCAAACTTGTGGATAACGTCAGGGTCGGAAATATCTGAGCGCTGGGAGGTGCTGGACATGAGCAAGTGGTTTTCCACCAGCCAGGAGATGAGCTTAACCTCCTCAGCTGGAAGGCCGTGCCTTACGCAGAAATTAGCAGCATCGACGGCACCCAGAACAGAGTGGTCGCCACCCCGGCCTTTACCCACGTCGTGATATAGGCCTGCAATAAATGCCAATTCAGGCTTGAATAAATTTTTGTAGACGTGTGATGAAACGGGGAATTCTTCGGCCACCTCAGGCCGGTTAAGATTACGCATATTTTTTATCAATTGCAGGGTGTGTGCATCTACCGGGTAGCGATGAAACAGGTCGTGTTGTGTCTGACCAATGATCCCCCCAAATTCGGGTAAGTAACGGCCGAGTATGCCGTAGCGGGTCATTCTCTGTAGTTGAGTGCTTAGGTTGTAGGGGCAACGGAGAAGCCGTAAAAATAGTTTCTTGTTTTGGGGCTCGTTGCGAAAGGAATCATCAATAAGTTTACGGTGTTGGCGGATTTGCCGGATGGTGGCAGCTCGGATGCCGATAATATCTTCGTTTTCACCCAGTAAACAAAATATTTCAAGCAGGGCAGAGGGATGTTTTGCGAACACATACTCGCCGACCGTTTCGATATGCTGGTCGCGCACCTGAAAGTGTTCATTGATCTTCTCAATTTTACCCGCTTTGTCTTTGTGGAGGATAACTTCGTCGAGATATTGGAGCATTACATCATTCAGTTCGCGCATGGATAGCACGACCTGATAGTAGTGTTGCATAAACTGCTCAACACCCAGGCGTTCATCGCTATCGTGATAGCCTAGTAAAGTGGCAATCTTGCGTTGATGGTCGAACTGTAGCCGTTCTTCAGGACGCTCTGCGATAAGGTGTAGTTCGTAGCGAACTTTCCACAGAAAGGCTTCGCCTCGCTTTAATTGTAGATATTCATCGAGAGTCAAAAACTCCTTGCCAATCAGTTCTTCGAGAGAATTCACTTTAAAGTGGCGCTTGGCCACCCAGTTGATCATCTGAATATCGCGCAGGCCACCCGGGGCTTCTTTGATATTTGGTTCGAGGTTGTATTCTGTGTTGCCGTGCTTTTTGTGGCGCTCAATTTGTTCATCCCATTTTGCACGGAAGAAATCTTTTGAGGACCAAATTTTTCGAGGCCCAGTTTTTTTTAGCATCGACAGGCGTAGTTTCTCATCGCCAGCGATGGTGCGCGTTTCCATCAGGTTGGTTGCTACAGTAATGTCAATTCGGGCCTCATCAACACACTGTGAAAGGGAGCGAACGCTCTGGCCGATTTTTAGTTGAATGTCCCACAGAAAAGTGAGAAACCCTTCGATGCTTTTCTGGTAGCGAGTGGGGCTGCCGCGACGAATCAACAGCATCAGGTCAATATCGGATTGTGGGTGGAGTTCACCTCGACCATAGCCTCCAACGGCCAATAGACTGATGTTTGTGCTCCATTCAAAGCGAGCCCAGACATGATGGAGAATGAGGTCAATAAAGGAAGCGCGCTCAAAAAGTAGGGTGCTGGTCTGCTCCCCTTCATGGAATCGACCATTGAGGTGTGCATTTGCCGCCTCAATGGCATTTCTGAACACCTCGATAGGGTCTTGTGTATTCAGGTCATCAAGAAATCGGCGCTCATCAAAGAAAAGCAGAGGTTTTTTAGTGGCGGTTACCTGTGTGGTCATTACTCCAGCAGACCTCAAAAATTTTCTTCATGTCGTGCGGTGAGTACCTCGACGCCATCAGCGGTAACCGCAAGTGTGTGTTCCCACTGAGCGGAGAGTCTCCCGTCTCGTGTCTCGACGGTCCACCCATCTTTTTTGAGTTTGGTGTGATGTTTGCCAGCATTTAGCATAGGTTCAATCGTAAAGGTCATACCCTCTTTGAGTTCCATACCGGTATCCGGACGACCAAAGTGCAGTATTTGTGGGTCTGTATGGAATTCGGTGCCGATACCATGGCCGCAGTACTCCCTTACCACGCTATAGTGGTTACTTTCGGCATATTGCTGAATGACATGACCAATATCTCCCAGGCGAGCACCAGGCTTAACGATCTCAATGGCCTTGAAAAGTGCAATTTGGGTAGTCTCCATTAATCTTTGCGCATGGTACGGTACTTTACCTACACCGAACATCTTACTGGTATCACCAAAATACCCATCCTTGATAACGGTAATATCCAAATTGACGATATCGCCATTTTTCAATACCTTTTTTTCTGATGGAATACCGTGGCAGATCACTTGATTCACGGATGTGCAGATAGATTTGGGAAAGCCCCGATAATTCAGGGGGGCAGGAATGACCTTTTGTACATCGACCATATAATTGTGGCAGATTTGGTTAAGCTCTTCGGTAGTAACGCCTACGACAACGTAAGGTTCGATCATTTCCAGAACTTCAGCCGCGAGTCTGCCAGCTTTACGCATTTTTTCTATTTCATCGGCAGTTTTCAGATCTACAGCCATAGCTTGTTCCAAAGAGTGTGGTAGGGCGTCCCGTAAAAGCGGCACATTGTAATGAATAAAAGCGGATTGTAACGGATAGAAGCAAGCGGTGGCATCTTAGTGAGAATTCATACCGTTATCCTTCAACAAATGGCCGATTTATGGTATAAAGCGCACCGCCTTGGCGTCATGTGTCCAGGGCTAAATTAAAATCTAACGTCACACACATATCGACACGCCTGTCTGGGTGCTCGCTTTAGCGGGTTGACTGGTGGGATATGTGGAGGCTTAACCCTAAATTTAAGGAATTATTATGGCATCTGTAAGCATGCGTGACATGTTGCAGGCTGGTGTCCACTTCGGCCATCAGACCCGCTTCTGGAACCCCAAAATGGAAAAATTCATTTTCGGGGCACGAAATAAAATTCACATCCTGAACCTGGAGAACACTGTTCCTGCGTTCAATGAAGCCCTTGAAATTGTTCGCCAAGTTGCCGTTAATGGCAACAAGGTACTTCTGGTTGGTACTAAGCGTGCCGCTCAACAAGTGATTGCCGAGCAGGCAGAGCGTGCTGGTATGCCATATGTTAGCCACCGCTGGTTGGGTGGCATGTTGACAAACTACAAAACTATTCGTGCATCTATCCGCCGTTATCGTGATCTGCAAACACAAAGCCAGGACGGAACCTTCGATAAGCTGACCAAAAAAGAAGCTTTGATGAGAACCCGTTTGATGGAAAAGCTTGAGAAATCCATCGGTGGTATTAAGGATATGGGCGGCCTGCCAGATATTTTGTTTGTGATCGATGTGGATCATGAGCGTATCGCTATTCAGGAAGCCAACAAATTGGGCATCCCCGTTATTGGTGTTGTGGATACCAATAGCAACCCTGATGGTGTTGATTATGTGATTCCAGGTAATGATGACGCCATTCGTGCCATCAAGCTGTTTACCACGGCTATCGCTGATGCGCTTCTTGAAGGAAAGGCTGAAGCAAACAACGTCACCAGCAAAGATGAATTTGTTGAAGTGACAGCTGCTGAAGAGAATAGTGCTGAAGATAAGACTGAAGAAGGTGGTAAGCCTGAAGCAGAAGCTGCAGCTAAATAAGTACCGGCAATTTTTTTGCTAGTACTGCTGTAATACAAAAGGGGGCTATGCCCCCTTTTTATCAATTCTAAAGAAAGACTGAGAGGAATCGACAGATGGCAGCAATTACTGCATCTATGGTGAAGGAGCTGCGCGAGCGTACGGGCTTGGGCATGATGGAATGTAAGAAGGCACTGGCTGGGGCTGGTGGTGATATCGAAAAGTCAATTGATGAGCTACGCAAATCAAGTGGTATGAAAGCGGCCAAGAAGGCTGGGCGTACTGCCGCTGAAGGTATAGTCGTCGCTAAAATTGCTGACGATAATAGCTATGGCGTGATGATTGAAGTCAATAGCGAGACTGACTTTGTAACCCGTGATGAAGGCTTTCTTGCCTTTGTTAATGGTGTATTGGAAAAAGCGTTTGCAGAAAAACAAACAGATGCTACCGCGTTGGCTGCTGATGTGGAAGAAACCCGTCAAGCACTGGTGCAGAAGATCGGTGAGAACATCAATGTTCGTCGTGTGGCATTAGTTGAAGCGCCAGTAGTTGGTGCCTATGTTCACAGTAACAACCGTATTAGCGTGTTGGTTGCCTTGAGCGGTGCTGAAGGTGGTGTAGCGAAGGATGTTGCCATGCATGTGGCTGCGGTGAACCCGCAAGTGGTGAAGCCTGAAGATATGCCGGAAGAGGTCGTCGCGAGAGAGAAAGAAATTTTTGTCGCCCAGGCCCGAGAAAGTGGTAAGCCAGAAGAAATTATTGAGAAGATGATTTCTGGACGTATCAACAAATTTTTGTCTGAATCCAGCCTGGTTAACCAGCCTTTTGTTAAAGACCCTGATACCAAGGTCGGTAAGCTGGTTAAAGATGCCGGTGCCGAAGTTCAGTCCTTTACTCGTTTTGAAGTGGGTGAAGGCATTGAGAAAGAGGAAGTTGATTTTGCCGCGGAAGTGGCAGCTCAGGTTGGCGCAG
>JBALWM010000071.1:0-7515 GCA_036960905.1 Porticoccus sp. | reverse complement strand
ATTTATTCAACCGGGGTTGGTTTGTTGCTGTATGGGATGCAGCAACAGCAAGAAGGTGTACGTCCAGCCAAGCGTCGGGAAAGCGGTGGTGGCGGTGGCTTTATGAGTCGGGTGAAAGGCTGGTTTCAGGGTAATTTATAAATTTTTTGTTTTTAACTTAGAAAGGCAAAACGAGGGGTAATCGTGATGTTTCAAATTATAGATAGCGTACCGGATAGCGCAGAAATCAAGGTCATCGGTGTCGGTGGCGGCGGTGGTAATGCTCTGCGGCATATGATGGATAGTTCGGTAGATGGTGTGGAGTTTATCTGCGCCAATACTGATTCTCAGGCACTTAAGGATATGGGTGACGCCACTATTCTTCAGTTGGGTAATGGGTTGACTAAAGGGTTAGGGGCTGGTGCCAATCCTGAAGTTGGACGACAGGCCGCAATGGAAGATCGTGATCGTATTGCTGATGTTTTACAGGGTGCCGACATGGTCTTTATCACGGCGGGCATGGGTGGAGGTACTGGTACTGGTGCAGCCCCTATCGTGGCGGATGTGGCTAAGGAGCTGGGTATTTTGACTGTGGCTGTCGTGACACGCCCCTTTGTTTTTGAGGGGCGTAAGCGTATGGCTGTCGCTGAAGAAGGGTTGAGAGATCTCAAGGATAAGGTGGATTCACTGATTACCGTACCTAATGAGAAGTTGTTACAGGTACTAGGCAAGACGACGAGCTTACTGGAAGCCTTTAAGGCTGCCAATGATGTGTTACTGGGTGCGGTTCAGGGTATTGCCGATTTGATCATTCGTCCGGGGATGATCAATGTGGATTTCGCTGATGTGCGTACAGTGATGTCTGAAATGGGACAGGCAATGATGGGGACGGGTGATTCAGTCGGTGAAGATCGTGCCCGTGAAGCCGCAGAAACAGCTATTCACAGTCCATTGCTGGAAGATATTAACCTGCAGGGTGCACGCGGTATTTTGGTGAATATTACTGCTGGGCCAGATTTGTCTCTAGGTGAATTCTCTGATGTGGGCGATACGATTGAAGCCTTTGCATCTGATAATGCAACCGTTGTTGTGGGTACCGTGATTGATCCAGAGATGGGTGACAAGCTACGGGTCACCGTAGTGGCCACGGGATTAGGTCAGCCGGTTGAGCGGAAACAGCCAACGAAGGTGATTGACAATACCCCTGTTGCTGAGACCATTAGTATTCGTAAGAGCAGTGGTGAAACTGACTATGACGCACTTGAGAAGCCCACTGTTATACGTCGGGGACCTTCTGGAAGTGAGGCTGTAGCGCGTAAATTGGACGCGCGGACTGATCCAGATATGGATTATCTGGATATTCCAGCCTTTTTACGTCGTCAGGCGGACTAATACAAAGTACACAAGGCCGCCAGTATTTACCCCTCAAGCCATGCATTTGATTTTTCAAATAGCGTGGCTGGCGGTTCTTGATTTGGAGCTGTGGGCGCAGTTCTGCTAGTATTGCGCCCTTGCTTTTAAAGATGATTCAGGGCGATGGATTTTGCTCAGTTTTGGGTGACAGTGAATAGTGATTAGACAGCGTACACTGAATAATGTAATTCGCGCCACGGGCGTCGGTCTTCACACGGGTGAAAAGGTATACCTAACCCTACACCCTGCGCCTGTAAACACAGGTATTATCTTCCGTCGCACCGATCTGGATCCTGTGGTAGAAATAGTTGCCAAGGCAGAAAACGTTGGTGAAACGACGCTTTCTACTACTCTGATGAATGGCGATGTACGTGTTTCCACTGTGGAACATTTATTGTCTGCCATGGCTGGGCTTGGTATCGATAATGCCATTATTGATGTTACTGCACCTGAAGTGCCCATTATGGATGGTAGCGCAGGCCCCTTTGTGTTCCTGTTGCAGTCAGCGGGCATTAAGGAGCAGGAAGAGCCAAAGCAGTTTATTCGAATCAAGCGTCCAGTGACGGTAACGGATGGTGACAAGGTGGCATCCTTTAAGCCCTTTGATGGTTTCAAAGTTACCTTCTCCATTGATTTTGACCATCCTGCGTTCCATAACCGGACACTGAAAGCTGAAGTAGATTTTTCTAGCACTTCATTTGTGAAAGAGGTCAGTCGCGCTAGAACCTTTGGTTTCATGCACGAAATTGAGTACCTACGATCACAGGGCTTGGCTCGTGGTGGGAGTATGGACAATGCTATTGTGGTTGATGAGTATCAGGTTTTGAATGAGGATGGCCTTCGTTACGAAGATGAGTTTGTAAAACACAAAATTCTTGATGCAATAGGTGATTTGTACCTATTGGGTAATAGTCTTATTGGTGAGTTTGTGGGCCATAAGTCGGGGCATGGCCTCAATAATGCGTCGTTGAGAGAGCTTATTTCCCAGAAAGATGCTTGGGAGGTGGTGACTTTTGAAAATGATGAAGATGAGGCCCCTATCTCATATATGAAGCCTTTACTCACCGTATAATGTTGGTTTGGACATAGAGATACAAGAAAACTGTAGAGCGAATAGAATTATAGAACCGTGAATATTATTTTTATCAGCAATCGCGAGGGCAAGTCCCGGTCTCTGACGCTCAATAATTGGGCGAAAGTGCTGCTGTCTGTGTGTTTGTTGGGGCTGCCCGTTTGCAGTGGTATTTATCTAGGCATGCAGTTTAGTGGTGATAAGGTTAATCTGCTTGGCTCCATAGAAACAATGAAGCAGGAGTTAGCCCAGCAACAAGCTGAGCTGAAGGCTGGTCGAGAAACTGCCCGTCAGAAGGTTGAAGCCTTAACTCTCAAGTTGGCTACTATGCAGGCAAGGCTAGTACGATTGGATGCTCTGGGTGAGCGGCTGACAGATATGGCTAGCTTGGATGATGGCGAATTCGATTTTAGTCAGCAGTTAGCGTTGGGTGGGCCAGAGCAGGAATGGACCTCGGGTTACCAATATAGCGATTTAGAAAACCTCTATTCCCAGTTGCAAAGTCAGTTAGACAGCAGAGAGAGTCAGCTCGAGATTCTTGAGTCCCTCATGGTGGACCGCAAGATAAAACAGCAGAGCGCTGTTACGGGTCGTCCTATCAAAAAAGGTTGGATGTCTTCTGGTTTTGGGCATCGTACTGATCCTTTTAAGGGCCATAGGGCTTGGCATAATGGTGTGGATTTTGCCGGGAAAGATGGCTCCGATATTGTGGCAGTGGCATCAGGTGTAGTCACTTGGTCTGGTGATAGGAATGGCTACGGCCAAATGCTTGAGCTGGATCACGGTGAGGGCTATATCACTCGTTACGCACACAATAAGCAAAACTTGGTTAATGTAGGTGACATCGTCAAGAAAGGTGAAGTCATTGGCTTGATGGGAAGTAGTGGTCGCTCCACAGGGCCCCATGTACATTTCGAAGTCTACAAAAACGGTCGCGCTGTCGACCCTGCCAGTTATATCCGACGTACCATCCGATAATTTCTAAGTAATAATTCCATCTGTCTTTTCGTAGGGGCTTGCCCCTTGTCAGCTATCTTTTGGATCGATCAATGAATTTGTTAACAAAACTGTTTGGCAGTAAAAATGACCGTGAAATCAAGCGGATGCAAAAAGTAGTTAAACGCATCAATGGATTGGAAGAAGAGCTGGTCCTGCTTTCGGATGAAGAGTTAAAGGCAAAAACAGATCAGTTTAAGCAGCGTCACCAAGAGGGTGAAACCTTGGATCAGCTGCTACCTGAAGCATTTTCCGTCGTACGTGAGGCCGCAAAGCGCAGCCTGGGTTTGCGCCATTTTGACATGCAGCTGATTGGTGGGATCACCCTTCATGAGGGGCGAATTTCTGAGATGCGAACAGGTGAGGGTAAAACTCTGGTAGCCACCCTTGCAGCCTATCTCAATGCACTTACTGGCGAAGGTGTCCACGTTGTGACGGTCAATGAATACTTGGCCAATCGTGATGCTTTGTGGATGTCACCTGTGTATGAATTTCTCGGTATGCGAGCAGATGTGATTCTGTCCAAGCAACTTGCTGAGGAAAAGCATCAGGCCTATCAGGCTGATATTACCTATGGCACCAACAATGAATTTGGCTTTGATTACCTGCGTGACAATATGGTGATGCGCCTGGACGACAAAGTTCAGCGAGGTCTCACTTTCGCAATTGTTGATGAAGTGGATTCCATATTGATTGATGAGGCTCGAACCCCGCTCGTTATTTCAGGGGCAGCTGAGGACAGCTCTGCCCTGTATAAGCGTATGAATACCCTGATTCCATCAATGAAGCCTCATAGTGAGGACATTCCTGGTGATTATATTATTGATGAAAAGTCGCGCCAGATAGAGCTGACAGAAGAGGGTCACCAGAAAATAGAGGCTTTGCTTGAAAGTGAGGGCTTACTTCAAGCGGGAGAGAGTCTTTATAACGCGACAAATCTTGGGCTGCTACATCATGTGCAGTCGGCATTGAAAGCGCATCATTTGTTCTCAAAAGATGTGGAATACATTGTCCAGGATGGGCAGATTGTTCTGATTGACGAGCATACGGGGCGGACCATGTCAGGTCGGCGCCTGTCCGAGGGTTTGCATCAGGCCATCGAAGCGAAGGAAGGTGTCAATATTCAGAGTGAGAGCCAGACGCTGGCATCTACTACGTTCCAGAACTACTTTCGTCAATATCAAAAGCTGGCTGGTATGACGGGAACTGCTGATACAGAGGCTTATGAATTTCATCAGATCTATGGTCTGCCAGTGGTTGTCATTCCAACGAACATGCCAGTGGCCAGGAACGATCTCAATGATTTGATTTACCTGACTATTGATGAAAAATTCGATGCTGTGGTTGAGGATATCAAATCCTGTATTGAGAATAACGCACCCGTTTTAGTGGGTACGGCGACAATTGAATCCTCTGAGATTATGTCTGCACGATTGAATGCAGCCAAAATTCCGCATCAGGTGCTGAACGCCAAGTTTCATGAAAAAGAAGCACAAATTATTGCTCAAGCCGGCCAGCCAGGAACGGTAACCATTGCCACAAATATGGCGGGTCGTGGTACGGACATTGTGTTGGGTGGCAATTGGGAAGTTGAAGTAGCTTCGATGGATAACCCTTCTGAAGCCAAGAAACAGCTTGTTAAGGACGAGTGGCAAAAACGGCATGACAAGGTGATTGAGGCTGGCGGGTTGCATATCCTGTGCACCGAGCGACATGAATCACGCCGAATTGATAACCAATTGCGCGGCCGTGCTGGCCGGCAGGGTGATCCAGGAGTTTCGCGCTTTTATTTGTCACTTGAAGATCCGTTGATGCGGTTGTTTGCTTCGGATCGAGTGAAGAACATGATGCGCGCACTGGGGATGGAGAACGGTGAAGCAATTGAGCACCGGATGGTGACCAATGCGATCGAGAAAGCTCAGCGCAAGGTAGAAGGGCGTAACTTTGATATGCGCAAAAACTTGTTGGAATATGATGACGTGGCTAATGACCAGCGGCAAGTTGTCTATCAGCAACGTAATGACTTGTTGTCAGCAGATGATATTGGTGACGTGATTACTAATGTGAGGGTTGATGTGGTCAACACGTCTATTAGTTATTACATCCCACCCCAGAGTTTGGCTGAGCAGTGGGATATTGCTGCTTTAGAGGAGTATCTGGTAGCAGAGTTTAACCTGAAATTACCGCTACAAGAATGGCTGGAAGCGGATGAGCGCTTGAATGAAGAGGGTCTGAGAGATCGGCTTCAGCAGAATATGACCGAAGCCTATGAGCAAAAATCTGAGGATATTGGCTCAGATATGCGCATCATAGAACGGCAGGTGATGTTGCAGGTGGTCGATACCCTTTGGAAAGAACACCTGTCGAACATGGACCATTTACGTCAAGGTATCGGGTTGCGAGCTTATGCCCAGAAAAACCCTCGGCAAGAATATAAGCGTGAGTCCTTCGAGTTGTTCCAGCAAATGCTGGAAAACATCAAATTGGAGACTATTCGTTTTCTCAGTCGGGTGCAGGTGCGCAGTCCTGAAGAGGCGGAAGAGCTTGAGCGTCAACAGCGAGAGGCTCAACAGCGCCAGCAGTTACAAATGCAGCACGATGAGGTATCGGCCATTGATAATGGTGGCGAGAATTCGTCACAGCCCGTGGACCAGCCTTTTGTCAGAGGTGGTAAGAAGGTGGGGAGAAATGACCCCTGCCCCTGTGGCAGCGAGAAGAAATATAAGCAGTGTCATGGTCGCCTTTCATAAGGCTACCTTTTTCAGAATCAGTTTATTTGAGTGAAAGCGCATCGGTAGCCTTCATCAAGTAAGAGGCAGAGATAGAGTCATGGCTGTTGGTAAAGACTGTTTCCCCAAAATGTACCCGGTACCTGGCTTTCAGTTAGGTACGACCAGTGCGGGAATCAAGACATCGGGTCGTAAAGACCTGGTGGTGATGGAAATTGCTGAAGGTGGTGCTGTTGCAGGTGTTTTTACAAAAAATGCTTTTTGTGCAGCACCAGTACAGCTGGCTAAAGCTCATGTCGTAACCACTCCCCCCCGTTATTTGGTGACCAACACAGGAAATGCCAATGCTGGAACAGGTGAATCTGGCAGAGAAAATGCGAGAGCTGTCTGTCAGGCCGTGGGGAAGGTTGCAGGGATAGCAGAGGAGGCGGTGTTGCCTTTTTCTACGGGGGTGATTGGTGAATCATTGCCCGTGGATAAAATTATTGCGGCACTACCTATGGCTTTTTCTGCATTGTCTGAATCTGGCTGGCAGGATGCCGCACAAGGTATTCTCACGACAGATACAAGGTCAAAGGGCGCCAGTGTACAGCTCACTCTATTGGGAAAAACAATCACCATTACGGGGATATCCAAGGGCTCCGGAATGATTAAGCCTAACATGGCAACGATGTTGGCATACGTGGCCACCGATGCTGTGTTGGATCAGGCGATGTTACAGGTGTTGGTGAATGATGCTGTAGAGGCATCGTTTAATCGGATCACTGTGGACGGTGATACCTCTACCAATGACTGCACAATGTTGGTCGCTACGGGTGCTTCAGGGGTCAGCATCGTTGAGTTACCTACGGAGGAGCAGGCGAGTTTCAAGTCTGCACTTTTAGATGTTTTTATCTCACTGGCGCAACAAATTGTGCAGGATGGTGAGGGTGCCAGCAAATTTGTGACGGTGGATGTCATGGGTGGTTCTGATAGTTCAGAATGTTTGGCTGTGGCATATACCGTGGCAGAGTCCCCACTCGTTAAAACGGCATTATTCGCTTCTGATCCCAATTGGGGGCGAATCCTTGCTGCCATTGGCCGTTCGGGTGTGCCTGATTTGGATGTAGATGCTGTTCAAGTTTATCTGGGTGAGGTGCTGATTGCAGAGCAAGGTGGTAGGGCGGCTAGTTATACCGAAGCGCGTGGCCAGGCCGTGATGGATCAGGATGAAATCTCTATTCGAATTCTTCTTAACCGTGGTTATGTTAATGAGACGGTTTGGACCACCGATTTGTCTTACGACTATGTGAAAATTAATGCGGAATATCGAACCTGATGGTGCCC
>JBALWM010000070.1:0-7871 GCA_036960905.1 Porticoccus sp. | reverse complement strand
AGGTTGAAGTTCAGTGGATAAGATGGAAGGCCGTTTATACTGAACGCATGGACACAAAGCCCAGTTGGGCTAAATTTAGTGCTAAGGCGCCAGTGTTTTAATGGAACTGGACAGGTGGCTTATGAATACTGACATTCATCCAAATCTGCAAACGGCCAATACTGTCGGTGATCGGTTGGCGCTGTCTATTCTTGATAGTCAGGATTTGGGTGTGATGCTAATTGATGCACGGCTCAGAGTTCAGTGCTGGAACCAATGGTTGGCAGAGTGGACTGGACTGGCGGCAGCAGATATTTCCGGACGATCATTTGACACTCTCTTTACCAGTTTGGTGGGAACTGATTGCGCCGAAGCCATGGATCAAGCCTTGTTCCAAAACAGGTTCACCTGTTGGACTCAGCAGATTGATCCCGATCGGCTGGATTTTATTGAGTCTGTTATGGCTGGGGGGCGTCGTGAAATGCCCTTGCACAGGGTAAGCTTTACACCCCTTGAGCTGCCAGATATAGGTAACTGCTGCCTGGTGCAAATAAGTGAAGCGCCATTTGACCCGATTGCAGCCAAGGCTAGAAGGGACACTTCTCCAAAAGCTTTAGTGGTGCAAGAAGGCGTGTTTCCTGCATATCTTGAATCTTCAAACGTCCCCTTATTACTGCTCGATAACCACCATCTTATTCTTGATGTTAATGCGTCATTGCAGGCGCTCTTTGGTTGCAGTCTGGAGCAGCTCAAACAGAAACCTGTGCGCGTATTGTTGCCCGGTATTAATGCAGATACAGATATTAAGCAGGCCTTTGAAAATGCTGTAGGTGGTGATGGTAGTGGCGCTATAGAAGGTGCCACTGTGGCGGGAGAGGATCTAAGGCTGCAGGCGGAATGTTTCCAGTCGGCAGCTAATCCTGAGCACTATGTGGTAGCGCTACAGGATATCACTCTCCATTCAGCCAATCTTGAGGCTTTGTTCCATCAGCGAAAATTATTGAGTGTGGTTTTCAGTCAGGTAGTTGATGGTATTTTGATGGTCGATAAACACGGCTTTGTTGAGCACCTCAACCCGATTGGCATGGCGTTGTTGGAGATAAATGACTCTCAGCCTAATCAGTATGTTGATGATCTGATGGTGCTGGTTAATGAAGATGGTGATGTAGAGCCTTCGCCCTGCCTGGCAGCTTTGGCCAGAGGGAAAATAATATCAGTTGCTGACAACACTATGCTAAAGGTCGGTACGCAGCCGCTTTTACAGGTGGTAGCGACAGCAACGCCGTTACGTAACCGTGTCAATGAGATTACCGGCGCGGTGCTGGTTTTCCGATCTGTGAGTGAGGCCCGACGGGTTTCCACCAGGCTGACCTGGCAGGCCACCCATGATCCACTGACCGAATTGGGTAATCGCCGCTACCTTGAGAATGAAATTCTCAAGTCAATTGATGCTGCTCACCTAGGTGATAGCACGCATACGTTGTTATATATCGATCTTTACAACTTTTCAGTGATCAACGATACCTGCGGACATAGTGCCGGTGATGAACTATTGTGCCAGTTTGCTCGTATGCTTGAGAAGCAGGCTGGTCCGAAAGATGTGGTGGCGAGAATCGGTAACGATGAATTTGCACTGTTGCTTAATGATCTCAGTGTAGATGAGAGTCGTGATTTAGCTGAACAACTACTTTGGCAGATAAAAGAGTTTAGTTTCCCTTGGGGCGAAAGGCGCTTGAAGGTGGGTGCCAGTATAGGAGCCAAAGTGATTGACCGGGGTACTACATCAGAAATTGATGTGTTGGTTGCGGCTGGCACCTCTTGTGCCTCGGCTAAAGAGTCGGGTCGCAACCGAATCCACTTTCAGTATCGCAGTGTTGAGGTGGCTGAGAGGCAGAGTATCGCCCAGTGGATACCCATCATTTCTGAGGCGCTGGAGGAAGATCGTTTTGTACTTTATTGTCAACCGATTGTATCGGTAGGAAGTGGCATCGATGGTAAGAGTTCAAGGCGAGTAGGGCATTACGAAATACTCGTTAGAATGCTTGATCACGAGGGTGATATCGTTCCACCTGGTAAGTTTATTCCTGCTGCAGAGCATTATGGGTTGATAGAAGATATTGACCGCTGGGTGCTGAATAAAATCTTTGCTTACTTGGAAGAGAACCCAAATGATGAGCAGTGTTTTGCGGTGAACTTATCTGGAAACACCGTTTGTGATGAAGACTTGAAAGATTACATTATTGGCAAGTTTGACAGTACGGGTGTTGACCCTGCACGGCTTCAGTTTGAGGTGACAGAAACGGCTGCTATCAGGCATTTTGATCGGGCCATGGATTTGATTCGTGCACTCAAGGATAAGGGTTGTTCTTTTTCGTTGGACGACTTTGGTAGCGGATTATCTTCGCTGGGCTACCTGAAGGAGTTGCCCGTGGACTACTTGAAAATTGATGGCAGTTTTATTCAGAAAATGGAATTAAACGAGGTGGACTATTCCATGGTGAGCACCATCAATCATTTGGGCCACATTATGGGCATTAAGACGATAGCCGAGTGTGTGGAAAACAATATTCAGCTCTCCATGTTGCAGGAAATCGGTGTGGATTATGCGCAGGGGTTCCTGATAGCTAAACCAATGCCACTGGCAAACCTGAAATCACCTCCATTGTAAATGTGGTCCTTTTCTAAAGTTTGGTCATGGTGCTGACATGAGCGACTGCAAAATTCCCGGGTACTGTTCAGCGCTTAGTCTTGGGCCAAACTGACTCACCACATTGGCTGCTGCGAGGCTGGCAAAATTTCCGGCAGCTTCATAACTGTAGTCATGGGTAATGGCATAGAGAAAAGCTCCGGCAAACATATCGCCAGCACCGTTGGTGTCTACTGCTGTAACAGGGTGAGGCGGTATGTGGTGAAGATTGTTGCCATCAAAAACCAGTGCTCCATTACTGCCGAGTGTGATCGCAAAGGCATTAGCTGAGTTCTTGAGTTGTTCTGCTGCATTTTCTAGCGTGTCACTATTTGTCCAGCCCAATGCTTCGGCTTCATTGCAGAAGAGTATATCTACTCTATCCCCCATCATTTCTTCAAGGCCGGTCTTAAAAAAAGTCACCATCCCTGGGTCAGACAGGCTTAGTACTGTTTTTACCCCATGCTGTTCGGCAACTTCTCTGGCCCGAATGGCGGCAGCACGACCGGTGTCAGAGGTGACGAGATAGCCCTCCATATATAGGTATTCAGACTGAGTGATAGCGTCCGTATTCAGATTGTCTATGGAGACAGTTTCGCTAACGCCAAGAAACGTGTTCATGGAGCGTTCGGCATCCGGAGTGATCAATACTAGGCACTTGCCAGTGATGCCTTCCACTTGTTCGCCATTCTGGTGAAAACCTACCCCGGCTTCAGCCAGATCATTCAGATAAAAGCGACCATTGTCATCATCGGCTACTTTGCAGGAATAGAATGCCTTGCCTCCAAAGCTACTGACAGCGATGATGGTATTTGCTGCTGAACCGCCGCTGGCGCGCCGGGAGGCAATAAGGTGGTGGTGCAGGTGACCTACTAAATGGCCGTGGCGCACCTCATCAACCAGTGTCATCAGGCCTTTCTCAACGTGGAGTTGTTGCAGGTCGTTATCGGTGACTTCGATTTCTGTATCCACCAGTGCTGCACCGATGCCGTAGACGTGATATTTGGTCATGATTAATCGTGTTTATGGTTATTGGTAAGGCGGCTATTATCCCCGTGTGGGAGTTTGAGTAAAGGCTGTGATGTAACTCGCTACTGGAATGTGGTGGGCGCTAGTCACCAAACAGGAGTAACTTCTTGGCGAGAACCAAGGGTAGAAAAAAAAGACAGGGTAAGCGCAAAGGCAATTCCAGGTGGCATTGGCTAACAAGACTGTTCTTGTTGTTGGCCGTAGTTGGGTTGCTCTTCCTTCTTGTGCTTGATGCGGTGGTGTATCAAAAATTCACTGGCAAGAAGTGGTCGCTACCTTCCCATGTGTACAGTCGGACGCTTGAGCTTTACCAAGGGTTGCCGCTAAGTCGGGAGCAGCTGAGGTGGGAGCTGGATAGTCTGGGCTATAAGCAGGTGACCGCTGCCAAAGCACCGGGGCAATACAGTGTGTCCAGTCGTCGTGTGGAAATTTTTTCTCGTGGGTTTGAGTTCTGGGAGGGCAGTGAGCCTGCGAGATTAATGACGGTAACCTTTGCCGGTAACCGAGTATCGGGTCTGGTGGATGCAAATCGGGTCGAGATGCCATTGGCGAGACTGGAGCCAATGATTATTGGTGGCATTTACCCTGCCCATAAGGAAGACCGAGAGTTGGTGCAGCTGGAGGAATTGCCTCCGGCACTTGTGGAGGCATTGGTGGCGGTGGAGGATCAGAGCTTTTACCGTCATCACGGTGTGTCTTTTCGGGGGATATCCCGTGCATTTGTGGCCAATGTGAAACAGGGAAGAATGGCTCAGGGTGGCAGTACGCTCACGCAACAACTGGTTAAAAACTTTTATCTGGATCAACAACGTACACTGTCTCGAAAAGCACTCGAAGCCATCATGGCCGTGTTGTTGGAAATTCACTTCAGCAAAGATGAAATTCTCGAAACTTACTTCAATGAGGTCTATCTGGGCCAGGCGGGTGAGCGTGCTATTCATGGTTTTGGATTGGCCAGTCGCCACTATTTTCAGCGGCCAGTAGAAGAGTTGGAGTTGCATCAAATAGCATTATTGGCGGGGTTGGTTAAGGGTGCCTCGTACTACAATCCCTGGCGTCATGCTGATCGAGCACAGCAGCGGCGCAACTTGGTGCTTGATGTGATGGCTAGCCAAGGTGTTATCAGTACTGATCAAGCGGTGACAGCCAAGAAAAAACCGCTGGGTGTGGTGCCCTCTCGTCCCGGCGGTGGGCGTTGGCAATATCCGGCCTATCTGGATTTGGTGAAGCGTCAGCTTCGCGAGGATTATCAGGCCTCAGATCTGGAGACGGAAGGCCTGCGGGTTTTTACTAACTTTGATCCTCAGGTACAGCGTAAGCTCGAGCGCCGAATGGTGAGCCGGATTGAAAACCTGGAGTCGGGCTACCGCATTGCTGCTGGAAATTTGCAAGGTGCAGCCGTGGTTGTCAGGGTGGGAGCCGGAGAGGTGCTGGCCATTGCTGGTGGTCGTCAGCCTGGTTATGCGGGATTTAACCGTGCACTGAATGCACAGAGACCTATGGGGTCGACCATCAAGCCGGCTGTTTATATGACGGCGCTTGAGCAGCCTTCGTTGTATACGCTTTCAAGTCAAATTGACGACATCCCGATCTCGGTGGAATCCGAGAATGGTGAGGTATGGCAGCCACGTAATTTTGAGCGTGAAAGCCATGGTCAGATACCACTCTATGAGGGCCTGGGGCACTCCTATAATCAGGCTACGGCCAAGTTGGGGATGGACGTCGGTTTGCCCGCTATTATCAGTACGGTTAGGCGGTTGGGTTATCAGGGAAGTATACGGGAGCTACCCTCTCTGATGCTGGGTGCTGTGGAAATGTCACCACTGGATGTGGCTCAGTTGTATCACACCATTGCAGCCAATGGTTTTTACTCCCCATTACGTGCGATTAACTCCGTGTTTACCGCCGAGAACGTGCCCCTAAAACGATATCCTTTTGTCGCAGAGCAGCGTTTTGATCCAACTGTGATGCATTTGATTCACTATGCATTACAGGTCGTGTTGCGTGAGGGTACCGGTAAAAGTGCCTACAAACGGTTGCCGCAAGATTTGGTGCTAGCTGGTAAAACAGGGACGACAAATGATCAGCGTGACAGCTGGTTTGCTGGCTTTAGCGGCAATTATCTCAGTGTTGTTTGGATGGGTCGGGATGATAACGGCAAAACCCCGCTGACCGGAGGCACGGGTGCCTTGCAGCTGTGGACGGACGTTATGTCGGAGCTTGATAATCGCTCGTTAGTCTTCAACCAGCCGGAGGGCGTCAGCTACCATTGGGTCGAGACGGACACGGGTTTGCTGGGCAGAAAGGGGTGTGCAGGCTCACGGTATCTGCCTTTTATTGATGGTAGTGAGCCTGTTGATAAAGGCCGTTGTGTGCCAGAACCTCTGGATAATGTTGTTGACTGGTTAAAAGATAAATTGGGATGGTGAGCATGAAGTACCCGTTGTGTATTTTTGTAGTGTTGTTACTTGTGACGGGCTGCGCACCGATGGTGACACCTGTCAGCGGGCCTCAGTCGGCTCCCCCAGCCCCAGCCACGCCACAGCCAGATGATGAGCCGAGTGATGTACGGGGTGATGCGCCTGGTGATGTAATAGTGCCTAGTAGCCCAGCGCCAGAAAGGCCGTCGAACAGTGCGGTGACTCAGTTGGTTGCAGATGCCTGGCGTTATAATCGGGCCGGTGAATATGACCGATCCAATGCAGTGGTTGAGCGTGCACTACGAATTAATCATGAAGAGCCAGAAATTTATCTTGTTATGGCATCTAATTACTTTGCTATGGCCCAGTTGCAACTGGCAGAGCAACTGGTGCGGCAGGGGCTTCCGCTGGCAGGCGGTAATAGTGCGGTAAAGAGAAAATTGCAGGGGCTGTTAAGTCAAATTATTTCTGCCAAGTAAATTTATGTTCTGGGCATCAGAATCACAGGCTTGTTTTTCAGCCCATTTCATAACAGTATGATTAGTTAAGTGATAGAAAGCGTATTCTGTGAGTAGATGAGCAACAGCGGATTGACCAAAAATTGGCAAGAGCTTACCGATAAGGGAACCACTGCTGTCCGCGAGATGGTGCTGGATATGGCCCGCTCGATGTTTAATGCCTTTCTCCATGATGTTCACGACAGACTTATTGATTACTCGCAAAAGCCTTCTGAAGACCAGAAAAGTTTCGAATTTCTTCATGCCCGCTCTAGAATTAGTGCCAAGCACAACGAAATTTCACGTATTTTCTTAAGAGAGTTATCGGATTATTTTGACCGATTCGCTGCACAGGACCTAAGTTCCCCTGAAGATATTGAGGGGGATGCTGATGGAGGGTTGGCGTTATTAGATCACGATGCTTTAGAGGAGAGTATCGCCCTGGGTGCAATCCGCAAGCGTGCCGAGACGGATTATCTGGAATCACTTTGGGCGCTCGGTCAACGTATGTCATTACTCTATGGCGGCAAGACTATCCCGGAAAATCAGCTGCCTTTTGCTCCGGGACGTTTCTGTAGTGCTATCAAACGTGCTCTTGCTGTGGCAGATATTCCACTTCCTGCTAAATTGGTAATCTGTAAATTGTTTGATCGTCAGCTAGTGTCACAGTTAGGAGTGGTTTACGGTAAGGCGAATAATCTTCTTACGGAGATGGGTGTGCTCCCCAACCTGAATTATCAGGTGGAGAAATCCAAATCAGGTGATTCAGCAAGATTTACCGGTGCTGCGCCGCGTAAGAATCAAGATGTTCAGTATGGTGGTATTCCAATGCCATCAACCCCCCTAGTTGATCAGCTGCTATCGCTTCCACCGCAAGACCTACCGCCACAAGAGTACCAACATCAACTGGTCAATAGCATTCAGTTTTTACATCAGCGGTTATTGGCGAAGGCTCCCTCTAATGAAATAGCCCAGCCAGGTCAGCCACTGCAATACGCAGGGCATCAATTGGTAGAGGCGGCGGTACAACTACAGCAGCTCGATCAAGTGATGGCCGCAGAGATTCTCTCTGCTACTCAGGAAATTAAGCCGTTAGATATTGCCAAGGCACGCCGCCGCCTGGTCAGTCAACTGAAAGAAATCACCGACTCCAAGGAGGCGCCCCCTCTGAGCGGGGATGATGCACGTGCCATCGATTTAGTGGGGATGTTGTTTGAGTATGTGCTCAATGATGAACACCTTCCCGATTCTGTAAAGGCG
>JBALWM010000069.1:0-7971 GCA_036960905.1 Porticoccus sp. | reverse complement strand
CCCGCTCCCCAGCCGAGAGCGACAGCGGCGCGTGAAGTGGTTGCCAGCGAGGAGCAGTTTTCTGGATTCGTCTTTAAGATTCAGGCCAATATGGACCCAAAACACCGGGATCGCATTGCCTTTATGCGTATCTGCTCAGGAAAATATACCAAGGGTATGAAAATGCGCCATGTGCGTCAGGGCAAGGATGTGCGTATTGCCGATGCGGTGGGTTTTAAAGCAGGTGAAAGGGTTGCCGTGGATGAGGCCATAGCCGGTGATATTATTGGGTTGCATAACCACGGTACGATCCAAATCGGTGATACGTTTACGGGTGGTGAAGCACTGAAATTTACCGGGATTCCCCACTTTGCACCGGAGCTCTTTCGCCGGATTCGATTGCGTGACCCGCTGAGAATGAAGCAATTACAGAAAGGCATACAGCAGCTCTCAGAAGAGGGCAGTACTCAGGTGTTTTTCCCCCTCAACAACAATGACATTATTGTCGGCGCAGTAGGGCAGCTTCAGTTTGAAGTGGTGGCTTACCGACTCAAGGATGAATATGGCGTAGAAGCTGTCTACGAACCGATTAATGTTCATACTGCTCGGTGGATTGAGTCTGATGATCCAAAGAAAGTTGAAGAGCTTAAACGGAAGGTTCCAGATGGCATTGCCTTGGATGGTGGCGGTCATCTGACTTACCTGGCATCTACTCGGGTCAATCTATCACTGACTGAAGAGCGATACCCAGAGATTGACTTTAAGTCCACCAAGGAGCTTTAACAATTTATTCTGGGACAACATTGTTTAGAGGGGTGGCACCTTATGGGGTGTACCCCTCATCTCATTAATGGTTATAGCCATTGTTCTAACCTACTAACCCATTTCATCTCTATTCTTTCCTCATTTTGTGCATCCATCGCTATCGTTTTTGACCTAAATGGCCATGATGTTGAATCTGGTCTGTCCAGGTTGGGGGGATGGTTGTCCTAGAAAAATCGTTGCCCGGTTGGGTTGGTTGTAATAGTCTGAGTTACGTCTTGGCATCGATGATATCAGTGAGGAAAGAGTGCTCACTGATCAATTCCTATGTTGCCTTGATACTCACCTTAAATATCAGATTAATGATGGTGAAAAATGAGAGGAAAAGGCAATGAATAACCGCCGAAGTATGGTCGTCATCAATAGTCGATTTCAGTATCAGTATGCCTTGTTAGCGGTAGCGGCTACGGTGTTGTTCGTTAACCTGTTTGTCATTGTTAATGCGCTATTGCCCAACGCTCAAGGTTTTCCTTTTAGTACAAAGCAGACGTTACTGTTAGCCATCATAGAAGTGATATTAATAGGTGGTGTCTGGTGGGGAAGCTTAATCTCCAGTCATAAAATTGCAGGTCCAATTTATGTGATTGTGCGTCAGATGGAAAAACTGGCAGAGGGCGATCTAACAGCCAGGGTCAGATTGCGAAAAAAGGATGTTTTTCAAGATGAATCAGTCATGATCAATAACTGTATCGAAGCACTTCAAGAGCGGTTACATGAAGTACGAAGAATCACTAGAGAAATTGAACAGCTTGCTGATCAGAGCAGTGAGAAGCGAACAGTATTACTTGCTCAGTTAAGTCAGGAGCTTTCCTCGTTCAAAACTGAGTAAAGATAACGTGTTTATTGAGCTAACTTGAACGAATAGTGATGCCATGAATTTTTTGCTGACATTATTTTTTACGTTTATTTTTGTGGCACTTATTTTGGTTGTTTTTATCCGAGTAGGAACGCCTGTTTATCGGCTAGATAAGAAAAATATAGTCATATTGTTGACGTTAGTCGTTGAGGGCCGAGCCACAGAAAATGATTGGCAGGTGTTTCTGGGAATGCCGATCAGACATAATGAGCAACTTGAAGATGTCCGTCGACGTTGTTATGAGATCAGTGAGTATGAGTATATCGGTGGTACAGGTTATTTATTGACGGAAAAAGGCATTGAAGAAGTGAACAAGTTACTGACAGAGTTGATTGGAGAGAATAAATGAGCAAGGAATATTCACCAATGGCGAGAGGGCTTCTCGTTGCCGCAGCATTTGTGATTGTGGTTGCCGGCATCAAATCTGCAGAAACGTTACTGGTTCCTTTTTTACTTTCGGTCTTTATTGCGTTGATTTTTTCACCATTGTTGGCTTGGTTGAGAAAAAAGAAAGTACCTAGTGGATTGGCCATTTGCCTGATTATCAGTTTGGTGGTGCTAGTGGGTTGGTTGGTTGGCATTCTAGTGGGTTCTTCCATTAATGATTTTCGTCAGAACTTGCCAGAATATCAGACCAGATTACAGGAAATGAGCGGCGGTTTACTCCATTGGTTAAGTGATCGCGGCATGACCTTTGACATGGAGCAGATGAAGCAAAGCTTTGACCCCAGTGCCGTTATGCAATTGGCGGGTAATACCTTGGCATCCTTCGGTAATGTGATGACCAATGCTTTTATGATTTTGTTGACGGTGGTCTTTATTCTGGCGGAGGAAATGGGCTTCAGTGAAAAACTTCAATCTGCTAGACATCACGCTGGAACCCCTAATGAAGGGCTGTCCAGATTTGCAGAGAGTGTGCACAGCTACCTGGGTATTAAATCCCTTCTAAGCCTATTGACTGGGGTTTTGGTGGTTATTTGGTTGTGGGTGCTTGGTGTGGATTATCCCGTGATGTGGGGGTTGATCGCTTTTTTACTTAATTTTATCCCCACCGTTGGATCCATTATTGCTGCGGTGCCTACAATTTTATTAGCACTTATTCAGTTAGGCCCTTTATCTGCCGGGTTTGTCGCCCTAGGTTATTTGGTGGTTAATGTTGCTGTGGGTAGTCTGTTGGAGCCCCGGTTGATGGGTAAGGGGCTGAACTTATCACCATTGGTTGTCTTTCTATCGTTAGTTTTCTGGGGGTGGGTTTTAGGTCCAGTTGGCATGTTGCTCTCAATACCACTGACGATTATGGTAAAAATTGCACTGGAAAATGATGAGGATACTCGTTGGATCGGTGTGATGTTGGGTGCAGGGGAACGTTCCCGATCTGTGGCGGCGGCCTCTGATTAATATGTCTAACAAAAGCATCAATCTGACAGAGCAGCTACATGCCTATCTTCTTAATGTATCGCTTCGAGAGTTGGATATTCTAAAGGCACTACGAGAAGAGACGTCAAATCTCCCCACAGCGAATATGCAAATTGCCCCTGAGCAGGGGCAATTTATGGCGCTTCTGGTTCAGTTGATTGGGGCCAAAAATACCATCGAAGTGGGGGTTTACACCGGTTACAGTGCTTTGGCTGTGGCAATGATCTTGCCCGACAACGGGCAAATTATTGCCTGTGATGTCAGTGAGGAATATACCTCCGTTGCGCGTCGCTATTGGTCAGAGGCAGGTGTGTCACAGAAAATTGATTTGCGATTGGCTCCAGCGACAGAAACCCTGAAGGGCCTGATTGATGAGGGACGATCCTCTACTTTCGATTTTGCTTTTATTGATGCAGATAAAGAAAGTTACAGTGATTATTTTGAGCTTTGCTTAGATTTGCTCCGTCCGGGTGGATTAATAGCCATCGATAATGTGTTGTGGGATGGTGCCGTGATTGACCACCAAAAGCAGGATGTGGACACATGTGCTATCCGTACATTTAATCAACAGTTAGTCTCTGACGATCGTGTTGATATCAGCCTAGTTCCCATTGCCGATGGATTAACACTAGCTAGAAAAAAATAATTCAAATCATATTATGAAGAGCAACTTACACTAAGTTGCTGGCTCCAGGTTGGCGGATGGTTTGCGTATTCTTCGCACTCGGGATGCTCATCAAATGGCGACTGTACAAGCAGCAGCATTCGGTCAATTTCACGGTAATCATTTTCATCCTCAGCCTTACGGATGGCAATTTCTGCCATGTGGTTTCGCAGCACATACTTGGGGTTGGTATGTCGCATGGCCTCTCGGCGACCTGCCGGACTTCGTTGTTCAAGCGCTAAGCGTTGGCGGTAACGAGCGCCCCAGTCATCACAGGCTGTCCTGTCGAGGAATAGATCCCTCAGTCCGGTGTTTATAGTGTTTTGGTCAAAATCGTTTTCATCAAAATAGCAAAGCTGTCTAAAGAAGATGGTGTAGTCCACTTGGTTTTTAGCCATGTTGTTGAGTAAGTCCTCGATGAGGAATTTATCGTCCAACTGTTGTTGTTCCAATCCCAGCTTACGTCGTTGAAGATCCAGTAAGGTTGAGAGCAGTAATGGTTCATATTCCTCTAGAACCTCGGTTAATTGCCCCACAGATAACAGGCTTGTGAGAGAATTTGCGAGTGCATTGCAGTTCCACAATCCGATGACAGGCTGGCGACTGAAGGCGTAGCGCCCACTGGTATCGGAGTGATTGCAGATATAGTCAGGGTTATAGGCATCGAGAAATCCGAAGGGGCCGTAGTCCATTGTCTCCCCAATAATGGACATATTGTCGGTATTCATGACACCGTGGGCGAAACCAATGGCTTGCCACTGGGCTATGAGTCGAGCAGTGCTATGAACTGTGTGTCTAAACATCTCAAGATAACAGTTTTTCTTGCCGGTGAATTCAGGCAGGTGCTGCTCAATGACATAGTCTGCCAGTCGTTTGACGGCCTCAGGCTTATTATGGTGATGGAAGTATTCAAACGAACCAAAGCGCACATGGCTGCGAGACAGGCGAATTAACATGGTCGCCGTTTCCTGAGTTTCCCGGTATACAGGTTCATCACTGATGGCAATGCTGAGTGCTCGGGTGCTTGGAATACCCAGCCCGTGCATTGCTTCGCTACAAAGGTATTCTCGAATAGTTGACCGCAACACAGCCCGGCCATCACCAAAACGAGAATAGGGGGTTTTACCGGCTCCCTTCAGGTGAATATCCCATTTTCCTTCGGGGCCTTTTACCTCGCCTAATAACAGTCCTCTGCCATCCCCCAATTGTGGAGAATAGCCGCCAAATTGATGACCGCTATAAACCATCGCAAGTGGATCGCTGCCAGGCATACGTTGGTTGCCACTGCACCATTGTAAGAACCAGTTTTGTATAAGGTCTGATGGTTCCAATCCTAGTAACCTGGCTGTATCGGTATTGACACTAGCCAGCGATGGGTTGGGTAGACCTGATGGCTGGACTCGAGTAAAAAATTGCTCACCAAGTTCGGAAAAGCTGTTGTCGAAAATAAGTCTATTCAAGGTATTTTTCAGTTATGTCGTGTTGGTTTAGTTAGGTCTTCTGGAAGGCGTCGTACATCTAATACCTGAGATTACTGTAGCAGTTGTGAACGAAAGTAACACTTTGTTCCTACCTGAAATAGTTGCCTTTCCATTGTGGTGTGCCCTCGATTACCATGGAGGCTTATAGAGAATCTTTAATAGAGAAGCTTTGAGACAGAAGCTTGTCTATATCATGGTCTGTGACGGGTGGAGAGAAACGTTGAATGCCAATGTACGAATTGCACTGATCATATTGGTGTTGATTACTGTCTGGTTTGCCAGTGGTGTTATTACTAGAGGTGTTACTAGTGGCGGTGCTGATGATCCTGAAAAAAATAGCAGCCCCACTGATACATCATTAACAAAAGTTCGTGTTGATTGGGTTGAAGCAGAGGATTATTCCCGTCAGGTTGTTGCACGCGGTCGTACCAAGGCTAATCGCCAAGTGACGCTCCGGGCTGAGGTGAGCGGTAAGGTCGTTGCTGTTCCCGTCGATAAAGGGATGCCCGTTAATGAGGGCGATACCATTTGCGAACTGGCAAAAGAGGATCGTGAGCAACGTGTGGTAGAAGCCAAGGCCGAGGTAGCCAGAGCCGAGATTGAGTATCGTGGCGCACTGAAGCTCAAACAAAAAGGTTATCAGTCTGATGTCGCTATTGCTCAGTCCAAAGCTAGGCTTGAGAGTGCCAGGGCAGACTTGAGTCTCAAACAGTTAAATTTACTTAACACCAAAATTGTCGCCTCTTTTTCAGGGTTTATTGATAGCCGACCAGTGGAAATTGGTGATTATATGGATCGCAACAATGTTTGCGCCGAATTGGTAGAAATGAACCCACTCAAGGTGGTTTCTCGTCTATCGGAGCGGGAGGTTGTTCAGGTGTCTGTGGGCAGCACAGCTAAAATTCATTTGGCAACGGGAGAAGAGGTGACAGGTAGCGTGGTGTACCTGAGTCACTTGGCTGACCCGCAAACCAGAACCTATGAGATGGAAATAATACTCTCTAATATCGATTACCGTTTACGTGCCGGTGTTGCCAGTCAGGTATTAGTGTCTGCAGATCAATTACGTGCTCACCATGTTCCTGCATCCCTTCTTTCTTTAGGGGATTCGGGAGAAATTGGCTTAAAGGCATTGGACGACGAAGGTCGCGTTCAGTTTATACAGGTGAGCTTGGTGGGTGACGATGGCGAAGGTGTTTGGGTGACGGGTTTACCACAACGAATTCAATTGATTACCGTGGGCCAGGAGTATGTCACCGCCGGTGAGCAAGTCGTTTCTGAGCTGGATAAAACCAATACCGTGGATCATCAAGCACTATGACATTTCTTGAGAATGCCATAGGCCACTCCAGGGCCACCATTTCTATTCTGCTGTTTGTGCTTTTTGCCGGTATTGGTGCCCGCTCTTTTATCAATGTGGATTTGAATCCTGAAGTTTCTGTACCGATAGTCATCGTTATGGTCCGCCATCAGGGGATTTCTCCAGAGGATGCCAGTCGCCTGTTGCTTAAACCGATGGAGACGGAATTAAAATCTCTGGATGGTATTGAGGAACTCAATGCCCATGCCCTTGAAGGGCTCGCCTATGTGGTTGTGGAATTTGAGGTGGGTGTAAATGTTGATGTCGCTCAGGCTGATGTACGGGAAGCTGTGAACAGGGCAAAAAGTGAATTTCCTGATGATACGGATGAACCGGTTGTTAGAGAGGCTGCTGCCGCGCCGGAACCCACTGTTGTGCTTACCTTTTCTGGAGATCAACTGACGGAGCGTGAATTATTTACCATTGTTAAGCAGTTGCGTCAGGAGATTGAATCGCTACCGGATATTTTAGAGGCCAACCTTGCCGGAGATAGAGAAGAAGTAGTTGAAGTGTTGCTGGAGTCGTCACAATTAGAGCACTACAACATAACGGCAAGTGAATTTTTACAAACAGTCGCAGCCAATAATTTGCTGGTTCCCAGTGGTGAATATGACACGGCCAAAGGGCGTTTTGGCGTCAAGGTGCCGGGTTTAATCGAAGACCGGCGTGATGTGCTCAGTCTTCCAATAAAATCTAATAGTGATGGTGTCGTGACGCTGGCTGATGTGGCAAATATCCGCCGTACGTTTAAGGACCCATCTACCTTTAGCCATGTGAATGGTCGTAGAGCGATGGCCATTGAGGTGTATAAGCGCAGCAAGGCAAATGCGATTAACTCGGTGGTTGCTGTTAGGGCTGTGGTTAACCAGGCGAAAGAGCATATCCCTCAGGGGGTACAGATTGATTACATCTTTGATGTGTCTGATTTTGCCCTACAGATGGTCAATGAGCTTCAAGGTAATATTCTCAGTGCGATTGTATTGGTGATGGTGGTCGTTGTAGCAGCTTTGGGAGTGCGCTCCGCCTTACTGGTTGGTCTTGGTATTCCATTCTCTTTGCTGGGAGCCACCATCATTGCCTATCTTCTGGGTTATAGCTTTAACTTTATGGTGATCTTTGGATTGCTGTTGGCTCTGGGAATGTTGATTGATGGTGCGATTGTCATTGTTGAATATGCAGACCAGGAGTATGTCAGGGGGTTGTCTCTTAAAGAAGCTTATGTCTCAGCCGTACGTCGTATGTTTATGCCTGTGGTTGCCTCCACTGCAACAACTTTGGCGGTATTCCTGCCGTTAATTCTATGGCCAGGTGTGGTGGGTGAATTTATGTCCTATCTGCCGGTCACCGTTTTTGCCGTATTGAGTTGGTCATTGCTATATGCACTGTTTTTTGT
>JBALWM010000068.1:0-8171 GCA_036960905.1 Porticoccus sp. | reverse complement strand
ACCAGTACCAGTAACAGTACTCAACCGGTATTTGTTGAAACAGACTTGGACAAATCATCAGCCTATGTTCAGGAGCAATTACTTATAACCTTTCGTATCAATGCATCCACTAACCTTCAAAGTATTTCCAGTGAAGAGCTGATGATTAAAGATGCTTCCGTGATGAAAGTGTCTGAAAATCAATACCAAAAACAGATCAATGGCATCAATCATTTGGTGATAGAACTCAAATATGCGGTCTTTCCGGAATCAAGTGGAAACCTGACCATTCCGGCACTCCGATTCAATACAGTGATTCCCGACCGCCGAGATCCCTACTCAAGCTCATTTTTCTCCCGTGGGGGCAAGCGCCTTTTCCTTTATTCAGAGGAGAAAAAAGTCACCATCAACCCTCGTCCAACCAGCTATGGCACCACAGAATGGCTTCCTACCACTGCAGTGAGTCTCAGTGAACGTTGGAGCCGACCACTGGATGAATTAGTCGCCGGGGAGCCCATAACCCGCACTCTTTATCTCAGTGCTCAAGGGTTAACCTCCGCGCAACTCCCCCCCCTTGATATCAAGGCTGGCGATGGGTTTAAAATTTATCCAGACCAACCTCAATTGAATAATGATGTCAGCAGTAACGGTGTCATGGGAACCCGATCGGAATCCATAGCCATTGTTCCCTCTCGGGGAGGCACTATCACCTTGCCACCGATCACCGTGCAATGGTGGGACACGGCCAGTAATCAAATACGTGAAACCGTTTTAGACGGTAAGACGCTGACGATCAAACCGGCAGAAAATACCATTTCTGTACCAGAATCAGTGGCAGAAACACCCAGCACCGCTGAAACACCATTAATAGAAAACCAACAACCTGGCCTGATTTTTTGGCTACTCATCATGAGTAATGTCCTCTTGCTAGGAGTGGCTATCGCTTTTCTGATCCTGTGGAGAGTGGCTCGAAAAAAAGCATTCGCTGAGCCGGCACCCTCTGAGGATCCGCCTGAACGAAAGGAGGCAGCCCTCTTTAAGCAACTCCAACAACAGGCAAAGAGCAATAGTCCAAGTGCCTTCCGTGAGGCCCTCATGGTCTGGGCCAGCACTCGGTGGCAACGACCACTGGTCACCCTCGACGAGGTAGCTATCGTTGCCAACGACCCATTATTAACCACTGAATTAGAGGCTCTGGACCGTGCCTTGTACAGCCCTGATGCATCAACGACCATCGATTTAGACTGTCTACTGGAGCAGCTAAAAACCCTGCGAAAACAGCCTATGGGAGAAAAGCTACCCAAGGGCAATCATTTACAACCTCTATATGCAGGGAGTTAGGAACGTCTCATTCATTTTTGTGATATTGCAAAGCTCGCCTGTCATTAGTACATCCCATAGAATAGCGGCTGCCCTCTCTCCGAAGGCAGCCATGCTTTCAGGTTCTCCACCTATCATTCAAGGAATTAAACTGTGCGTCGAGTAGTTTTCAATCAAAAAGGTGGCGTGGGGAAATCCAGCATCACCTGTAATCTTGCCGCTGTCAGTGCGAAAAATGGCCATAAAACACTGGTTATCGACCTTGATCCACAGGGAAACTCTACCCACTACCTATTAGGTGAGGATGCCAGCCCTACTCATACGATTGCCGACTATTTCTCTCAAACACTGTCATTTAACCTGACGCCAAAAAAACCTCAGGAATTTGTCACTGCAGCCCCCTATGAAAACCTCTCGGTGATTGCTTCTGACCCAGAGCTTGACACCATTGAGCAAAAACTCGAGTCTCGTCACAAGGTCTACAAACTACGTGATTTGCTAAATAAACTGGATGATGAATTTGATCACGTCTTTATTGATACCGCACCTGCACTTAATTTTTACACCATGTCCGCGCTCATTGGAGCTGACCGAGTGCTAATACCCTTTGATTGTGATGCGTTCTCCCGCCAAGCGTTGTACAACATTCTCCATGTTATTGAAGAAATGCGAGAAGATCACAATGAAAATCTAATCATAGAAGGAATTATTGCCAACCAATTCCAGCCTCGAGCCAATCTACCTAGACGAATCCTTGAAGAATTAAAAGCAGAGAAACAACCCGTTTTACCTATTTATCTCAACTCATCTATTAAAATGAAAGAGTCTCACCAGGTTTGTAAACCACTGGTGCATTTTTCCCCCAGCCACCCTTTAACCATCAAGTTTATAGAGCTGTTTGAACATATATCCAACAGTAAAATTCGTTGAAAAAAAGGGGAGCCAGTGGCTCCCCCGAACATTACTTGATGTAAAAACCCTAGAGATAGAAGGGTAAATGTCACTCTGTTCATCAATACGCTTTCCTGAAGATCATGTATTGATGGCGCCATTGTTAACCTTTATAGAGACTGCAACCTTGATGGCAATCAAGTAAATTCTTTTGCCCTCGGCCTAAAAGCTTTTTGAGGCAATCTCGTAGGTATCTCTCGACAATTCAGGCGTCGCCAACACATTAGCCAACTGCTGATGCATCGCTTCCTGACGTTTATCTCCGTAACGGCGCCATTTAGTCAGCGGTATGAGTAATCTGGCCGCTATTTGAGGGTTAAGCTTATCCAGTGTGATCACATTGTCTGCAAGAAATTGATAGCCAGCGCCATCTGTACGATGAAAGTTAACCGGGTTGCTATTACAAAAAACACCGATCACCGAGCGCACTTTGTTGGGGTTATGCAAATCAAAGGCCGAGTGTGCCATCAATTTTTTCACTCTATCCAGGCCTTCTGGCAAGGAGCAGGCAGACTGAACCTGAAACCATTGATTGAGAACCAATGGCTCATGCTGCCAATTCTGATAGAACTGCTCCAACGAGCTCTCAGAAAGACTAATTGCATCATCACGCGGATCATTAACCAATGTAGCCAACGCCGATAAACGATCCGTCATATTATCGGCTTGCGAAAGCTGTGATTGGGCCATCACTAAAGAACCATCTGTTCCGGCATGGCACAAATACCGAAGGGCAAGGTTTTTCAAACTACGTCGAGCAACCTCTTCGGCATTATGGATATAACCACCCTGCGACTGATTGGATTCATAAACAACTTGCCACTGGTTAGCCAACGCTAGGCCCAACTCACGACACATAAATTGCCGTACACGGTGAATGGCCTCAACATCAATAATGTCAGATAGCTCAGCCAGCAGTAGTTCTGAGGGCAAAGTGAGAACAAGTGCTTGCATGGCCAGGTCTGAAGCTGGCTCTTTCAGTACTTTCGTAAATGCCTTCAGGAGGCATTGGTCGAGAACTAACGCTTTACCCTCTCGGTAATCTGTCATCAGTCCCTGCATAACCTTTATTGCCAATTGCTGGCCTGCGTTCCAACGGTTAAAGCCATCGCCGTCATGTGACATCAAAAAGCCCAACTCATCGAGGCTATAGGCATAGTCCAGCTTAACCGGTGCAGAAAAGCCTCTCAGCAACGAGGGCACTGGTCGCTGATCAATATCCTCAAAAATGACGGACTGTGTTGGTTCAGTGATTTCTACCACTTGACTGGTTTCACCTGAAGATGAAAGTGTCAGGTCACCCTGCGCCGTCACCAACCCCAGTTTCACCGGAATATGAAAGGGCTGAGAATTTTTACACGTAGAATCCGCTCGCTGATTCTGATCAAAATGTAGACTGTACCGCTGCCGCGCTGCATCGTACTCACTACGAACGGCTAATTGTGGTGTGCCAGATTGACGATACCAGTTCATAAATTGGGTGAAATCACGACCGCTGACATCGGCCATTGCTGCAACAAAATCCTCAATCGTTACCGCCTGTCCATCGTGCCTTTCAAAGTAAAGGTCAGAGCCCTGACGAAATAATTCTGGCCCAAGAAGTGTTTGGATCATTCGCACGACTTCGGCACCCTTCTCATAGATGGTCACCGTATAAAAATTGGAAATTTCCATATAGGCGGCAGGCTGTACCGGATGAGCCGTGGGCCCTGCATCCTCAGCAAACTGTACTGTTCGCAGCAGATTAACATCCTCTACCCGCTTAACCGTTCGAGATCCCATATCTGCAGAAAATTCGGCATCACGAAAAACAGTAAAGCCCTCTTTAAGGCTCAGTTGAAACCAGTCACGGCAAGTTACCCTGTTACCTGACCAATTGTGAAAATATTCGTGGGCAACCACCCCTTCTACACGTTTAAACCCATCATCAGTGGTGGTTTCCGGGTGAGCTAATACACAGGAAGTATTAAAAATATTGAGGCCCTTATTCTCCATAGCCCCCATATTGAAATCGTCCACTGCCACAATCATATAAAGATCTAGATCGTATTCACGACCGTAAACATTCTCATCCCACGTCATGGCATGCTTCAGGGATTGAATGGCATGATCACATTTCTCAAGATCTTTGGGCTCCACATACACGCGAAGGTCGACCTTCCTACCACTACAGGTAGCAAAACTATCCTCAACGACCGCTAAATCACCCGCAACCAGGGCAAATAAGTAGGCGGGTTTTTTGAAAGGGTCGTGCCAAGTAGCCCAATGACGATTACCCTCTAACTCACCAGCCTCCACCAAATTGCCATTGGAGAGCAATACGGGGGAACTGGTTTTATCCGCAATAATTGTCGTGGTGAACACCGACATCACATCCGGGCGATCCAGGTAATAGGTGATTTTACGAAACCCTTCGGCCTCGCATTGGGTGCAATACATGGTGCGAGACTTGAACAACCCCTCTAACGAGGTGTTTTCTCGGGGGCGAATAACCACTTCAGAGACCAGCTCAAACTGGTCTGGCACCCGATGGATCAACAGGTCCTCAGAGGTCACGCTGTATTCATCAATAGAAAGAGCATGATCATCTATAGAAATTGATTTGAGCGTAAGCTGCTGCCCGTAGAGCTCCAGAGACTCGCCTTGATAGTCGCTATCAGGGTTACGACGCATGCTCAGTGTGGCACGAACACTGGCATCATCTTCTCTGATATCTACACGGAGAACCGTTTTGTCGATTAGAAACCTGGGGGCTTCGTAATCCTTTAAATGTATTGAGCCCGGTTGGGCATCTTTCATGGCCATCATTAAAGTGCTACTTCCACGTGATAAGCTGTGTATTTACGAATATTAATCACCCCGTTATCGAGTATCAGGTACTGCCCCTTAATGCCCATCAAGGTCCCCTCTACAAGCGGGTTTTTGTCCATATTGTGGCTGGCTACCTTAACGGGGTACTCCAACACAGGGTATTCAATATCCACTGGGGCGGCGTCTAACCGCTGGAATGCCTGTAGACCAAACTGTTCCTCTAGTTGTGTCATTCCTTTATCACAGAGGTCAAACAACGCATCACGTGTGGTCGGTAAGTCCACGGGCGCAATAGCGCCCTTAAGCATTGTTCGCCAGTTGGTTTTGTCTGCCACATGCTGACGTAACAAATCCTCGACCAAACCTGACTGCTGGCGTGTTTTAACTCTTAATATGGGCAGCGCCTGAACCGCACCCTGATCGATCCAGCGAGTAGGTAATTGGCTTTCACGGGTAATCCCGACTTTGACGCCCGATGAGTTGGCCAGATAGACAATATGGTCAACCATACAGTGTTGCTCACCCCATGCCGGTTCCCGGCAGGTACCCTGTTCATAGTGGCACTTTTCTGGACTAACGATACAGATGTCGCACTGAGCTAACTTGGTGAAGCAGGGGTAGCAATACCCCTGATTAAAGCTTTTATTACTGCGTCGCCCGCAATGGGCACAATGGATTACACCAGTATGTGTAATACGTATCACTTGGCCCAAAAAGTCATTGAGCGGAACCAATTGATCATCTAGTGGAAGCTGGTACTCGACCGGACCGGCCAGTGCCACCTGCATTTTACGGAGGTGGCCCTCATGACAAACCACAGATTACTCCTGCCACTTCAATGTCTGTTCGTCAGCCGACTTCTTACTACTGCTTGTACTACTGCTCTTACTGCTACAAGGCTCCTTCGACTTCTTAGGCGCGATATACCCAACCCTCTCTTCCTCGGCTTTATGCCGGGCATCATAGGCAATAATTGCCTGTAAACTTTGCTCACGCTGCTCAATGGTCAGCCGAGAAGCATCTGGCCATTTTCCAAGCTCCACAGCACGTTTGAGGTTGGCGTATATTTCTGGGGTAATTGATTCAATAAGTTGTTGGAAATCCATAGGTGACCTCAAATTTTCAGGCGGGGATTATAGCATTGCCTTCAACCTCTGCCGTCATCCTTCACCATCAATCAGTAGACTCATTACGGCCCGCCCAACCTCCAAGTAACATTCCAGTCACCAAGCCGATAGCGTGAGCAGCATTGGCAATACTGCCGGTCATAAAGAGATCAATGAAACCACTCATACAAAGAAACAACCAGAACAGCATAAGGCCCAACAATCCTTTGGGTATTGCTAGTATCGGTCGTGGGGCAATCTTATGTCGAATCCAGATATAACCGAGTAAGCCGTAAACCACCCCTGACATACCACCAAATAGTGAAGGTCCACTCCACAGGTATTGACCTAGGTTCGAGGCAATAGCCATCAACAACACAGACACAGTCATTTGCAGACTGCCAGTCAACGGCTCTATCCGTCTGCCAAGTTCCCACAGCCATAGCCCATTAAAGGCAATATGAAAAACCCCAAAATGCAGAAAAATAGGTGTTACCAACCGCCAATACTCACCATTTGCCATGGCGTTGTCGGCAGTATCAAACTGGATACTGTCACCTACAATACTTAGATCTTGGAAGGTAAACCAATGAATGAGCGGAAAGCCCCATTCAACAATTGCCGTACCCACCATACTCAGTAATAACAGAGTGGCGATTACGGGCATTTTTCGTAATTGTTCCTGAAAGCTCGCACCTCCAAGAAGCTGGCGTTCCTTCGCACGCTGCTGTTTATCAATGGTTTCCAACAACTGCATCACTTGCGGAACCTGTTCAGGAAACTCCACCCACAATTCGGACACCTTTTCCAGTCTATTGATTCTGTAGGAAATGTGTTGGATATCCAAGACTGTACACAGGCCACTCACATCAAACTGATGTGAAATTTCTGCCACCAAAGTCCACGAGGTTGGTTGACCACTCATTCTTTAGACTGCCTTTAAGCAATGCCAGCTAGCGGTTACGATTACTGGAGTCATGTCGACTACCCCAGCCCAGCTTGGTACGGCAGGTTTCATAGAAATTGTGTTCTACCGGGTGAATCAATCGCAATGACTGTGCCTTTTTATGAATCCGGATAATATCTCCAGGTTCTGGCTGAAGGTCATTCTGACCATCACAGGTAACCATAGGGTCAAGTTCATCGCGGGATGCCACCCGGATTTCTATATCGCTATCCCCACCCACAACAATCGGGCGACTAGAGAGCGTATGAGGATTCATAGGGACCAAAACAATAGCGTCCAGATTAGGGTTCATAATGGGTCCTCCACCAGAGAGAGCGTAGGCGGTGGATCCCGTCGGTGTGGAGACAATCAAACCATCGGAGCGCTGGCTATAGACAAACTGATTATCTATGTAGAGTTCAAACTCCATCATTCTGACAGATTTTCCCGGGTGTAAAACCACATCATTAAGAGCTATCCCCGAAGACACATTGTTTCCATTGCGATAAAGAGCCACCTCCAACAGAAAACGAGTTGAGATAATAAAGTCACCGGACAAAACTCGGTCAACCTGTTCTTCCATATCACCGGGCAAAATATCTGTCAAAAATCCCAATCGCCCCCGGTTTACACCTAACAAAGGGACATCATGATCGACCATGCGACGACCAGAACTCAGCATACTGCCATCACCACCCACCACGATAACCAAATCTAACTGCTGTGCCATATCGTCACTATCAAAGACGGGAAAATGTTTATTGTCGATAAGCTGAGCAGTGTTTGACTCTAACAGCACGGTATAACCTCTATGTTCCAGAAAACTGGAAAGCCGTTTTAGAGAGTCAACAATTTCCGGAAGCTGAATATTGGCAACTAAAGCAATGCGTTTAAAGTGAGCCATAAGTGTATCAGAAGCGTCCTAACGTTAAATGTCAACGGATTATACACGGCCAGCTGGGGCTGTTATCCACCGTAATCAATCCCGATTTTGATAAACAAATCAAACCACAACAACAGGTGAAAAAATACAGGCTAGAAATTATATTTTTTCGTGC
>JBALWM010000067.1:3351-8175 GCA_036960905.1 Porticoccus sp. | reverse complement strand
GGAGCTAAATCTTGCAGCAATTGTCATCAGGAAGAACATCAACAATGGCAACAGTCTGACCACCATAAAGCAATGCAGACAGTGACAGCTAGCTCTGTGCTGGGGGACTTTTCAGGTGTTACGGTTCGTTATCACAATATTGACAGCCGGTTTTATCTGAATAATAAGCACTACTATGTTGATACGCTGGATGAAACCGGAACAAAAAAAACCTTCGAAATAAAATACACCTTTGGTTTTAAGCCGTTACAGCAATATTTGATTGAGACAAATGATGGCCATATACAGGCCCTAAATATCGCATGGGATAGCCGCAGTAAAGAACAAGGCGGTCAACGCTGGTTCCATTTACAGCCCGACGAAAATATTAGTCCTGAGCATCCTTTTTTCTGGACACGTTATTTTCAAAACTGGAATAACCGCTGTGCCAGTTGCCATTCGACCAATGTTGATAAAAATTACGATGTGGACACACACAGCTATAACACCACGTGGTCAGAAATTAATGTTAGCTGCGAGGCCTGTCACGGCCCTGGAAAGAAACACCTCGAATTAGCGAACTCAAATAAGCTAACAATGAACAATACTGGTTTTTCCTCCCCAGCAGCCCCTTCTCTGAAGTGGCAATTTAAGGATGGAGAATCCATTGCTCGCCCAGAAGGTGAGAAAAATACCGAACAGATCAACATGTGTGGTAGCTGCCACTCATTGCGAACACCATTGACAGAAAAAACTGACGGTAAAGATTTCCACAATACCAATCGGCTCCAATTATTAGATGAAGGCTCCTACTTCCTCGACGGACAAATTCGTGAAGAAGTCTTTGTTATGGGTTCATTCTTGCAAAGCAAAATGCATGGCAAGGGTGTCACTTGCAGTAACTGCCATAACCCGCACAGTGGAAAAGTGTTAATAGAGGGCAATGGCTTGTGCGCACAATGCCATCGACCACAAGTATTTGACACACCGGAGCATCATCACCACCTTGTAGCTTCAACCGGCGCAGCCTGTGTAAATTGCCATATGCCCGAACGTACTTACATGCAAGTGGATGAGCGACGCGACCATAGCTTTACTACTCCTAGGCCCGACTTGTCACGTACCTTGGACGTACCGAATGCCTGTACCAATTGCCATGCGGGTCAAGCTGGTAAAGATAACGCGTGGGCCAGTGAGCAGTTGTCGACGTGGGGGATAAAACCTAACAATGACCATTGGGCCACCTTAAGTCAGCGTGCTCGAGCAGGGGATGTCCTTGTTACTCAAGCCATCACTCAATTGATTGATGATGACTCCTCACCCAACATAGTAAGAGCTAGTTTGTTGCAGGAGCTTGCTGCATTTCCATCAAATACCAGTGTAAAAACGGCACTAAAGAGTTTGCAGGATGAAAATCCCATGGTCAGGCGAGCTGCGGTTAACACCATGCAAGCCTTGCCCCCGCAGGTACGCTGGAAATTACTGTCACCTCACTTGAAGGATGAAAGTCGTTCTGTACGCTTTCAGCTCGCAGAAACCCTAGCTGACCTACTTGCTCAGCTTCCCGTTGATCAACAGCATGCACTCACACCTGTTATTGAGGAATACCGTGACTCTCTTGCGGTATCGGCTGACTCCCCAGCAACACAAGCAGCCATAGCTATGCTGGAGTTACGCATTGGAAACATAACAGCTGCTGAAAACGCTTATCTACAGGCACTGCGTATTGAGCCAAACTATGTGCCGGCATTACTTAACATGGCTGACTTTTACCGAAGTACAGCACGAGACATGGAGGCAGAAACCCTACTTAAGCGAGCTTTATCTGTCGCACCGGATGGTGGGGCCGTACAGCATAGTTTTGGTTTACTACTGATTCGCAAGGGTGATTATAAGAGTGCTCTACCCCATTTAAAGTTAGCGACAGAGCTAGCTGATGCACAAGCCCGCTATGCCTATGTCTATGCCGTAGCCCTCGACAATATGGGCCAGACAAAGGAAGCGGCCAAGACCTTGAAAAGGGCTACAGAACGCTGGCCGAATCAATATGACTTGCTGATGACCCTAGTGCTTTATCTGGAAAAAACCGGCAATACCTATTCAATAAAAAAATATGTTTCACAATTGATGCAAATCGCGCCTACTGAGCCGGCGGTAACAAAATTGGCAGAACAATATATTCACTGACTTTATCCTCATCTACTGGAATTTTGATGGGCTAAACGTAGCACTGGGGTCACCCTTGTAGCGAAGCCAAGTTCAACCTAAAGATGTCGCTTCCAACTTTATTCAAGCGTTCAGCCTTGCTTGAACTGCAAGAACGAACGAGTCATGATAATAACCAGATACTCACCATTTTAATCTGCAAATTACCGGGGCTACATTATGACTAATCTCAAAGCTCACCTTGTTTGGGACGCCAATATTCGCTGGTTTCACTGGATCAACTTCTTATGTGTACTCGGGCTGATCGCTGTGGGGGTGGTTATCCTTAACAGCAAAGTACTCGGTGTCACCAATGAGGGGAAAATCCTACTTAAGACGGTACATGTGTGGATTGGCTATGTATTTTCACTCAATCTATTGTGGCGCCTGGCCTGGGCCTTTATTGGCGGACCCTATGCGCGCTGGCGGGCAATCCTGCCCGGAGGGCAAGGCTACATAAGTGAGGCCTGTGATTACATCGGTGATGTTAAAGCCGGTCGACCACGTCAGTATCTCGGACACAACCCCATTGGACGCATCGCCGTTACTCTTCTACTTTTTCTGTTACTGGTACAGGCTGTTACAGGTCTGATACTGGCTGGCACGGATCTGTTCTACCCACCCATCGGTTCATGGATTGCTGATTGGATAGCCAGTCCTGGCACCGATCCAGCGACACTCGTACCCTATGCAAAGGAAATGTATGACGAGACAGCCTATGAAGCGATGCGGGCCTTCCGCAAACCTGTTATTACTGTGCATTACTACGGCTTCTTCATACTTCTCAGCCTTATTCTGATACATATTCTCGCAGTTGTCGTGACTGAACTGCGTGAAGGCGGCAATCTAATCTCTGCGATGTTTTCAGGTAAAAAGATTTTGAGCGAACCACCCTCTGACCAAACAACAACTGATTGAACCACGACATGTGTGGGCGGATGACATGAAGCCGATCTCTCGGTAACAGTATCTTCCTTGACCCTCAGAGATGGTTTTTACATCATCAAAAACCATCTCTGAGAAAGATAAATATTAGCGTCACCCCCACACCAATAATTATCCTCCGGAAGTATCGGCAGCAGCCTCTTGCTCAAATGCTTTTTGGGCAGGTGTCAGATCTTTTGCACCAGTGCCAGGCATAAGTTCGAAACTAAGATCAAAGTGATCTAAAATTTTGGGGGCTATTCACATACACACTCAACGAGGTTATGAATCTCGAAGATCACAGGCTCGTTTATGATCATAGTCATTATCAGCATCTCTTTTTTTAGGTAGTATGTTTAATTAACAAGCTATTACTCTAATTTCTTAGCAGGCCAAAAAAGATATCAAGAGGTTAAAAGCACCCATGACTACCGCTGACACTCCACTGTCTAACCGCTTGAATGACCAAATCGACACTCGTATTGAGAAAGCCATCAACGACGTTGATAGACGAGCTTTTGTGAACTGTGAGCAAGAGGGGCTTGTGGTGGGCAGGAGCATTCCTTCCGCCGAGACTCTACGCCAAATCTTTAGTGTGCTGCAGCTACCCCCAGACCCAAAAATACTACAAATCGGTGTTGGTCTAGGGTATGCCAGTGCGGTTCTAGCCCACGTAGCCCGTCAGGTGATCGGCATTGAAAAAGTAGCATCACTGGTCCATGCTGCCACGGACAAACTGAACAGTCTCAATCTTTCGAATGTAGTGATCCATCAGGGTGATGGTCGTGATGGCGCACCTCAGGAAGCTCCGTTCGATATTATTGTTGTAACCACCCCCAATATTGAAGATAAGTCACCGCTGCTTAATCAGCTGGCCTCTCGCGGCCAAATGATTTGCGTGGAATATGCAGATTCATCATTACTTAAATTAGTCAAATACACCGATGATGGGCATAACAACTATCAGCGTAGCGAACACGGTTATCTGGATTTTGTTCAAAATAAGGATGAGATCCTGATTGAACTGGGCTTTATCAACAATGATATTCTGGCAGAAGCACAACGTCGCGCCAAAGCTGACAACACGCTGATTATTGATGAGGTGCGCCGATTAACCAACGTAGATGATATGGATCTCTACTGCTCTCTAGCCAAACAATATGGCATAGAGTTGGGCAATGTAGAAAGCCTGTTGAAACGGGTTGATCCGAAAATATTTAATAGCTTTTCACAGGCTTTTCTCGACCACCACCGCCTAATGCCCCTTTACACTGAAAGAAATGTCCTCAAGGTTGCCACCAGTAACCCCAATGCCTCCATGGTAGAAATTCAACGAGTACTCCCACAGCACAAAATTGAAACCATACTGGTGACACCCACTGACTTCCGTCGCCTTTGGTCTGCAACAGATCTCTGCCTACAGGCCCAAACTTCACCCGAGCAGTTTCCACTCGAGAGCCTTGAACCTAAAAACGATGAGGACCTTCTAGGCAACCATAAGCCAGAGGTTGGCGCACATTTGGTATCACTGTTTGAAGCATTGTTACTGGATGCGGTGGCTGAACGAGCCAGCGATATTCACCTTGAACAATATAATAATATTGTACGGGTACGGCTGCGGATTGATGGGGAAATGCAGGATATTTCCCACTACGATATCAGCCCCAATGATTTGAGGGGACTGATTAACGTTATCAAATTACGCGCTGAACTTAA
>JBALWM010000067.1:0-3251 GCA_036960905.1 Porticoccus sp. | reverse complement strand
TTACAATTGCTGGCCGCTGACGGCACTCGCAAAGTGATCACGGTAGAGGATCCTATCGAATATTCAATCAACAATATTCAGCAAACTCGGGTTCGCCCAGACATCGGATTCAATTTTGCCGACGCCATGCGCTCTTTTGTACGCCAGGACCCCGATGTAATTCTGGTGGGCGAAATACGCGACCACGAAACTTCTCTTGAGGCCATTCGGGCTTCACAGACAGGGCATGTGGTGCTATCGACACTGCACAGTAACGATGCAGTAGATGCTATGCAACGGCTCTATGATTTAGGCGTCGACCCTAACTCTTTGGCCAGTGAACTACTCGCTATTTTAGCCCAAAGGCTGGCCAAGAAAATCTGTCCTCACTGCCGTGAACAAACAGAACCCGATACTGAAATTCTCCAGGAAGTTTTCCCCAACGGGACACCAGACAGCTTCCGAGCCTATATTGGCAAGGGCTGCAAACAGTGTAATGACAGCGGGACTCACGGGCGTGTTGCCGTGGTGGAATACCTACATATTAATCCAGAATTGCGCAATGCGATTTCACGCAACATACCGGTCAGCGAACTACGAAAACTGGCACTGGACTGCGGGCTGATCACCATGCGCGACAGCGCTCTGGACCATGTGATTCAGGGCAATATCCCTCTATCAGAACTACCTCGCATCCTGCCGGAAGAACGTATGGCTCCCGAAGCCCGTTGGCAGTGGGAACAAACCTCCTAATGGGATAACGAGCTATGAATGAAAAAGCCATCCAACGACCCGCCGCAGAAGATATCTATAGAGAAGAGCTAGATATTCTGTCCCGATGGGATCCAGGCCCAGTTCCTCCGGGCTGGAATTTGTCACCTTATGCTGTGGAGAAATTCATCCTTGGCGACAGCGAGCTTGGGATTGAAAAGAAATTTGTCGGGTCACGGGATCTGATTACACGCATTATTATCAGCCTGGCCACCAACCGTGGCGCTATGCTCATAGGTGAACCCGGCACCGCAAAATCCTGGATGTCTGAATTATTGGCCTGCGCTGTCTCCGGGCAATCCACCCTTACCGTTCAAGGTGGCGCCATTACCCATACCAATCAACTGTTGTACAGCTGGAATGAAGCCCTGCTAAAAAACACTGGGCCAACCAAAGAAGCGTTGATTGCTGGCCCTATCTACCAAGGCATGGCAAAAGGTCAATTGGTGCGCTTTGAAGAAATAGCGCGCTGCCCACAATTCATACAGGACTCTATTCTCTCTATTTTGTCTGAACGACAAATACAAATTCCGGAAATTGAGGGAGAAGATTCCGTTCTTTTCGCCAGAGAGGGGTTTAATATTATTGCCACCTCAAACTCATTAGATAAAGGTGTACATGAAATGAGTGCCGCACTAAAGCGGCGAATGAATTTTGAAACTATTTCACCTATTCGAGATATTCACGATGAAATAGAGGTAGTAGCCCGGGAAGCAGAAAAATTAATTCGCCTGTCCGGTGTCGACGTTAAACCCACCCCTGAAATCATTGAAGTATTAGTGACCATTTTCCATGAGCTTCGTAACGGACAAACACTGGATGGACGCAGTACAGACCGGCTGGCAGCCACCGTCATGTCCACGGCAGAAGCTATTTCTGTGGTCCATGCCATGGGGGTTCATGCCTATTACTACCGAAACAAGACCATGCAGTTGGCAGACCTTGTTCACTTTTTAATTGGTGCTGCACTCAAAGACAACAAGGAAGATAACCGTCGAATGAAACATTACTTTGAATCAGAAGTTGCTAACAAGAAGGGGGGGCATTGGGCTCAGGTCTATGAACAACGGCATTTGTTATAAAATCAATAACTATACGGACCAAAGCCTTACTCATCAGACCCTTGAGATATTGATAACTTCCCCGTCAGTTAGCTCCCTACTTTGACCCGGGAGTAATAAAGGGTCTAACGATACATTACCGATAGCAATGCGGTGCAAGGTTAATACCTCATTATCAAACCGCCCAAACATTCGCTTAATCTGATGGTAGCGCCCTTCCATCAGACTCACCTCAGCTACATAATCAGAAATAATATGGAGTTTGGCTGGCCGAGTAGTTATATCCTCAAAAGGGAAATACATTCCTTCGGAAAATGCCTTTATATAATCTTCTGTAACCGGCTTATCCAGGGTGACTCGATACAGCTTGGAAATGTTATTTTTCGGAGTTGTCAGTTGCCTTGACCATCGACCGTCATTTGTTAGCAATAATAACCCCGACGAATTAAAGTCCAGCCGCCCAACAATATGCAAATGATGACGATCCGGCCCCTCCAGTAAATCAATAACTGTCTTATGCTGCTCATCCTTTGTCGCACTGACCACACCGACAGGTTTGTTCATCATCACATAACTAGGGGTATTGTCCTGCAACACCCTGCCATCCAACGCCACATGGGAGAACTCACCGACAATTTGATTAATCTCTGTAGCAATGTTCCCGTCTACCAATACCCGGCCTTGGGCCAATATCGATCTCACACCTCGACGATTGATACCCATGTGAACACTTAAAAATCGATCCAATCGTGCGTATTTTGATTGCATAGCTATATCAATTCGGTGAAGCCGTTAGTCTGTCACACTGCGCCGCAGTGCTTTGGTCTTACTCCGCAGACTCTTGCTATCCAAACGCCTTTTCTGAGAACCTTTGGTTGGTTTGGTGGGTCGCCTTACTTTTTTTTCAACAGTGGCGTTCTTAATAAGTACCTGCAGACGCTCTAGAGCATCCTCCCTATTTTTCTCTTGGGTTCGATACTTTTGCGCCTTGATCACAATGACCCCCTCTTTACTGATACGGCGATCTCGCAAACTTAATAGTCGCTGCTTATAACGCTCAGGTAAAGACGATGCATTGATATCAAAACGCAGGTGAATGGCTGAAGAGACCTTGTTAACATTTTGGCCACCAGCTCCCTGGGCACGGATCGCTGAAATATCAATGTCATCATCGGGAATAGTGATCGTTGGAGTGATAATTAACACGGTTTTTGTTCCTCTATACTGAGCCTCTCTTGTGGCTCAAATAGACATACCTTCCAATTCATGAATTAACTGCTGAATCGTGGTTTTTATATCTTTGCTAAAAGGTTTTCCCTCACCATTTTTTAACGCACGCTTTATGATTTCCACCATCTCTTCTCGGACACTTTCCATCAGCTCATCCTGATAGTTATTCATCGCAAAATACTCCCACTCTCTCGTTGTGTAGGATTGATC
>JBALWM010000066.1:0-8179 GCA_036960905.1 Porticoccus sp. | reverse complement strand
AGCCATTGGCTATCTGGCAGTGATACCCTTTCCCTCTCGCCACCCTCAAAAAAGTTCGAGCACCACCAGTACACCAGCGCCATCAGAAACAACTGGTTTTTCACGCCTTGTGGGTCAAAGCCCACCTTATATGATGGCTATTCAGCAAGCCAAACGCTTGGCCAAAGCACCTATTCCCATACTATTACAAGGCGAAACCGGTGTTGGCAAAGAACTCTTTGCACGCGCAATGCATGAAGAAGGTGCCGGTCAAAACGGGAAGTTTGTTGCTCTCAACTGCGGCGGACTGTCCCGCGACCTGTTAGCCAGTGAACTGTTTGGCCACGTGGAAGGCGCCTTTACCGGTGCGCGGCGTGGTGGTATGTCTGGAAAAATTGAGGCTGCCAATGGAGGAACACTGTTTCTAGATGAAATTGGCGAGATGCCGCTGGATTTACAGCCTATGTTTTTACGGGTGCTTCAGGAATCTGAAATTTGCCGCGTAGGCGAAACACTACCCCGTAAGGTCAATTTTCGACTGATTGCGGCAACGAATAAAGATTTGACTCAAGAAGTAGCCGAAGGCCGCTTTAGGATGGACCTCTTTTACCGTATTTCTTCTATGTTATTGACAGTGCCGCCACTTCGAGAGCGCAAAGGCGATGTTTCAATACTTGCCAAAAATATCTTCAACAATCTTGCAGAACAGCATGCAGTGGGTGAAAAGCGACTCAGCAAGCCCTTGCTGGATCTTATGGAAAAGCATTCCTGGCCAGGTAATATTCGGGAGCTCAGCAACCTGATCACAGCAGCGTTTTTCCTTTCCGACCAAGAGGAGCTGGGACCAGCAGACTTACCTCAAGAGTTCCTTATAGCTAATGCTGAAACAACTGATAATGCGAACCAAAACCCACTGGACATTGCTGAGAAAGAAGTGATTGGCCGAGCCATTCGAGAGCAAGGTGGCAATTTGACCAAAGTTGCCAAACAACTCAACATTGCTAAAAGCACTCTTTATATCAAACTGAAAAAGTACGGTCTTCAACGTCCCTGATACCGCTCTGTGGCCACACGCCCTTACCGCCCACAGTTAATCATTTGGGTCAGAGCACACTTTCACTAAAGGCAGCTCTCTGCCAATACGTAGCGTACGTATGGCCAATTGCACCTCTTTTAAAAAATACATCAATGAAACAATCAATAGCACCAATGCCAGAACAAAAAAACCGACGATCCAACTACCAATATTTAATCGCCAAAAACCACCTACAAAAAGACTCACAATAAGTGTACATACCAATAGGCCAGCGACAGTACAGAAACCAATTGACCAATTAATAATGCTCACTCTCCGCCACAAGACAACCAACTCCCTGTGTGCGATAGCTCGAAGCTTGGGGTCACTGAGCCGGGATTCTCTCACCTCAACCACTCGAGCACGGTCAACAATCCTACCCAAACGACCAGACATAACGTTCAGGAAACCAGCAATACCCGCCAATAAAAAGACCGGCGCGACAGATAGCTGGATGATCATGGCTAAATCAGTGGCTGTAATTATTGGGTTCATCGTTTCTCAACCTATCGTTAACCGCTTATCTATCGCGGCGTGTCTTATCTACACGACCAAAAACACTAACTCAGCTACTCTGGAACGACTATAACATTTCGCCTGTCTCTCAATATTGCTTTTACCCTTTCCCCTGACACATAAATGGATGGCACCAGCAGCAGGGTAACAAAGGTAGCCAGCAACACACCAAAGGCCAAAGAGATAACCATTGGAATCAGAAACTGTGCTTGAGCACTTTTCTCAAACAGAATGGGCATAAGCCCAAAGAACGTGGTGAGCGACGTTAATACAATGGGGCGGAAGCGGTCTCGTGCACCCTGCACTACTGCCTCACAGGGCTTCCAGCCCTCTTTTGCCAGCTGGTTGATCCGATCAATCAGCACCAGGTTATCGTTGACCACGACACCTGCCGCCGCCAGCACACCCATCATCGATGGCATACTGATTTCTTTATCCAGCAACAGGTGGCCGACAATTGCCCCGGCAACACCAAAGGGTACCGCACTGAGAATAATCATTGGCTGCCAATATGAACGAAATTCAATGGCCAAAAAGGCATAAATTGCCAGTAAGGCCAGCGCCATCATTTGCAGGAACCCAGTTTCAAATTCAGCCTGATCTTTTTGGGCGCCATCAATCCCCATGGATATTCCTGGATACTTTTCTTCCAATTCGGGCCAGTATTGTTTTTTTAGCGCAAGAACGATCTCATTGGCTGATGCAGAACCCTTGGCTAATTCACCCTGAATCTCCACCATTCGCATCCGATCACGACGCTTTATTTCAGAATACCCAGGGACAAACGTTGCATCGGCTACAGCATTAAATGGTAGCTCACGGCTATCGGCAGTGCGAACCCGCATATCCTCCAAGGAGGCCACTGAAGCACGCTCATCAATGGGGTAACGCACCATCACCTTGACGTCTTCACGCTCACGAGGAATCCGCTGAGCTTCAGCACCATAGAAAGCACTACGAACCTGACCAGCAATATCACTGAGCCCAACACCCAATGTATCGGCATTATCCTTAAGGCTTATTTCAATTTCCTTGCGCGCCGAGCGAATCGAATTAGATATATTGTAGACACCGGGATAGCTCAATAAGGCTGCCTCGATATCAACTGTAGCAGCCCGCAACTCATTAATGCTGCTACCTTTCAATACCAAGTTAATATCCTTGGGCTTACCCATTAGCGTATATTCAACATCGAACTCTTCTACGTTTTCCACTGGGCCAATATGTTTTAGCCATAATTCAGCCACATCTTTAGATGACACAGAACGTGTTTCATTGCTCGAGAGCTCAAGCACAATAGATACATTATTTTCATTACTTTCAGCGTAGTGGTTGTTCAGCACCGATTGACCGCTTTCACCGATCCCACCTTTACTCATTAAGAGCGGTTCCTTTTTCAGCGCGACCACTGCTTGTTCCAGCTGCTCCATAATTTCCAATGATCGCTTAAAGCCACTGCCCTCTTGCAACTCAACGGTTGCACGGAGGTACTCACCCTCAACAACGGGGAAGAAAGAGACTCGCAACCAACCGCTGAAAAATAGACCTAACACAATGATCAATACCGCCACAAAAGAGGCTATGGTTATATGGGCATGCTGCAAGGACCGCTCCAGAAAGGGTCGGTATTGATTCTCTGCAAAGCTTTTTAACATGGCCGATACTTTTTGGCGGGCCCGATAGACCCACCGGGCAATCAACCACCGAGGCTCCTTCTCCGGTTTCAGGTGGCGTAAATGTGCGGGTAAAATCAGAAAAGACTCAACCAGTGAAAATGCCAAGGCAATAATAGCTACCTTCGGCATTACTACCATTAGCTTGGTGGAATCACCCGGCAGCAGCAACATGGGAATAAAAACAATGATGGTAGTAATGACAGCAAAGGTCACCGGCTTGGAAACCGACTTAGCACCTATGGCAGCACTATCATGACCATTTAGACCTCGCTCATAATGGGCATAAACACTCTCGCCCACCACGATCGCATCATCCACCACAATCCCTAGAATAAGCAGGAAAGCAAACATCGAGACCACATTCACACTAATGCCAAAATAAGGCATCAGCCACAGAGTACCCAGGTAGGAGATACCAATCCCTGCTGCCACCCAAAATGCCAAGGCAGGGCGCAGGAAAAGCACCAACAAAGCAAACACCAACAAAAGCCCACCGAGGCCATTGCGCAACAATAAATCAATTCGACTACTGAGGTAGACCGAAAGGTCTCGCCACACCACCAACTCAACGCCATCCTGAAGGCTAGGCGTCTTCTGGTCGACATACTCTCTAACAGCACCTGAGGTCGTAATTACGTCTGGATCACGGGTATTAAACAAGTTGATGAAGACAGCCGGCTTACCGTTAAACTTGGACACGATATCCTGTTCGGCAAAACCATCATTGATGTGAGCTATCTCCCCAAGGCGAACCTGGGTACCATCTGCATTATGCAGTACTACAATATTTTCAAAATCCTGGCGGTTGTAGGCCTGTCCTCGTGTTTGCAGAACAATGTCACCTGCCTGCTCGCGAACCTCTCCTGCAGGCAGGTTAATTGAGGAACGGCGAATCGCTTCAACTACATCGTTAAACTGTAGCTGATATTGGCGGAGGGTTCTTTCTGACACCTCAACGGACACCTCTTCAGGCCGCGTTCCCCCAATTTCGGCCAAGGTTACCCCTGGTAACTCGATCGCCTCATCCCGTATCTCCTCAGCCAGGCGCTTGAGGTCCCACTCATTAAGCGGGCCAGCCACAGCAATACTGAGGAGTTGAGTTCTAGCGAGAATTTCTTTGATCTGTGGTCGCTCGGAATTTACCGGAAACGTACTGATAGCATCCACTCGGGCTTTAACATCATTGAGTAGTTTCTGGGTGTTATAACCATCAGCCACTTCGACCTCAATGCGACCTGCCCCCTGATAAGCAAAGGAACGAAGCTCTTCGATACCATCCAGATCGTGAATTTCCTCTTCCACTCGAATACATATCTGCTCTTCAACCTCCTTCGGCCCCGCGCCCGGGTAAGGCACCACGACCTGCACAATATCCCTTGGAATTTTCGGGAACATCTCTTTGTCCAGATCTGGCAGACTGGTGATACCACCCACCAAAATCATCAGCATCAGCAAATTAGCGGCAATGGGGTTGTTAACAAACCAGCCGAGAAGACCTTTGCTAGCTGCGCTCATGGTTACTGAGCCGCCAGATCATCAGGCGTTGATATGGCGGGAGAGATTTTCATCCCCTCCACCACATAGCCCGGCCGATCAACTAAAATAATATCGCCCGCTTCTACTCCGGTAACAAATGCCATCTCCCCTCGATCCTGTAATACCCTCACCGACTGAATTCGCAACCTATTATCGTCACCCACAACCAACAACTTGTCTTTTTCGTAAAGCGCCATGCGTGGAACCACTATTACGCCATCAAAGGTTCGACCTAGTATCTCCGCATTGACAAACAGACCTATTACCAATGGCGGGTTGCTCTCAAATGGCTTGTCTACCTCTACAATTCCATACATAACCCGGCTGCGAGTATCGATACTCGCATCAGTACGAGAGATCACACCCTGCCATTGATAGCGTTCACCGCTGAACATTGCAGAAAGCTTTACGGGTAATTGATTGCCTTGATGTGGCTTTAACGGCAGACTCAACAACCCCGTCTGAGAGGCTGTTAACGGCAATCGGATTTGAGCGGTATCAGAAGAAAACACCTGCGCGACCTTCATCCCCGCTGACAAATATTGACCAACATTAACCTGAATGTCACGGATGCGGCCATCAAATGGTGCCACGATTGCCGTTCGCTCAAGATCGATTTTTGCTTGGTCAAGATCAGCCTTTGCTGCCTCAAGGGCCGCTTGCGCTGCTTTCAGCTGAGGTTCCCGTAGAAATAGCGCGTTCCCCGCCTTATTCCCTAGGTCGCGCCACTCACGCTTGGCCTGAAGAGCACGCCCCTTCTCCATGGCAAGAAGCTGCTCAGCTTCCGCTATACGCGATTTGGCTCTGACCGCTTCAATTTGATAATCTCGGGAATCAAGCTGTAACAAACTATCGCCCTGCTTGAAAAATCCACCATCTACAAAATTCTCCGACACAGAGACTACCTGCCCCGACACCTGTGCGGCCATCGCAATTTCTCGTTTAGGCTGCACTGTCCCTTGGGCATAAACAACGATTTGCTGCTGCCCAGGCTCAGCAATCATGGCCTTCACCTTTGGTACAGGTGGTTCAATCAATAGCTGCGGTTGCGGCTTAGGGCGAGACATTGTCAAACCCACCACCACCAATGCGGCGGCAGACAAAATTATAAGAGGGAGAACTACTTTCTTGGATTGACCCATTACCTATATACCATCTTCACTGACGGGAACACATTATCGCAAAAAATTTGAGCACGCCTTATCTATTGTTTGGATATATAACTATCTATAACCACTCTCCACCTTCAACCACTTACTCTTTAAAGGTAACAACTATTATTTAATGAGAAGAACCCGCCCCTATACAAGCCAATCATGACCTTGGCGTTCATTTTCAGATACAATCAGCACCTTCTGATTAACCAGCATGGCCACGCTGTTCAACATGACTGTTTTTATCCTGCAAAACCAGCACGATCAATTTCTTGATAAGTCCCTACAGTGGGTTGATTCTTGTAATGGTGGCCAGCTGTTTAAGCGTGCGCATCGCGATATCACACTCAATCAGCTGATGGAGCTCAATGCGAAGGATGTCCAGCTCCGAGCTACAATCATAGCCTGTCAACTTGATACCAAAGGAAATCCCGTCCTGCCCATAAAGCAATCCACCGCTGATCTACCAAACTAGGACATCATTTTGCCCCTGTTAAAAAAACGTCTGGCCCTGCTTTCTGCCGATACTGAATCAAGGCTATTGTCGGGGATTGCCCGTGGGATTGAAAAAGAAAGCTTACGAGTAACGCCAGAGGGGAAGTTAGCTCACACCCCACACCCCCAGACGCTGGGCTCCGCATTAACACACCCGCAAATTACCACGGATTACTCTGAAGCACTGCTAGAATTTATTACCCCTCCATCCAGCAATGCCGAAGACGTATTGCAGACCCTAGAAAATATTCACCGCTATACCTATCGCCAAATAGGGGATGAGCTTTTGTGGGCCAACAGTATGCCCTGCCAACTGAGTGGTGACAGTGATATTCCCGTAGGTCAATACGGTCACTCCAACGTCGGGAAAATGAAAAGCATCTATAGAGTTGGACTAGGCCATCGCTACGGACGATTGATGCAAACCATTGCTGGCATTCACTATAATTTCTCTGTACCGGACAAGCTTTGGCAGTTACTGCAAGAGCAAGAGAGCCCCCAAAAATCTATACAGGACGTTAAAACTGAAAATTATTTTTCTCTTATCCGCAATTTTCGGCGACATTTTTGGCTGCTCTTGTATTTATTTGGAGCTTCGCCAAGCGTTTGCCGGAGTTTTGTCCGAGGCCGGGAGCACCACTTGCAACCTTTTGGCTCCGATGACCACAGTCTTTATATGCCCCATGCGACATCCCTCCGCATGGGTGGTTTAGGTTATCAAAGTAAAGCTCAGGAACAACTGGTTGTCTGCTACAACGATCTTAGAAATTATGTGGAAACACTCCGCCAGGCACTGGTAAAACCCTACCCTGATTATGAAGCCATGGGAATCAAAGACAGCAATGGTAATTACCAGCAGCTGAGTCCTCACTTGCTACAAATTGAAAATGAGTTTTACAGTACGATCCGCCCCAAACGCGTCACCCGTTCTGGCGAAACCCCGCTTTGGGCACTGTGGGAACGCGGAGTAGAATACATTGAAGTCCGTTGTATTGACCTGAATCCTTTTCAGCCTCTCGGCATCGACCGAGAACAGATGGATTTTCTAGATACCTTCTTGCTGACAAGCCTACTCTCTCAGAGCCCACCGACCGATGACCAGGAGTACCACAACATTCTGGAAAATCAGCATCGTATGGTATATGAGGGGCGCAATCCCGAATTAATGTTACGCGATGGTCAGAATGAGCGGTCCGTTCAGGAATGGGGGCATTCGCTGTTCAAGGAAATGGCCCCTGTTGCCGAATTGCTGGATAACCACCATCAGTCCAATCGTTACAGCGCCACCCTAACGACGCTTGCCAAACGCTTGGATCATCCGGAGCTGACCCCGTCAGCACGTATTCTCAAAGAAATGTCAGATACAGGGAAAACCTATTTCAACGTGGCAATGAACCACGCCAAGCAACACCGTGAATACTTTCTTAGCACCGAGCTGTCAGAAGACATCGACAGACAATACCGGGAAGTGGCCACTCAATCCCTGCAGCAGCAACTGCAGGTTGAGGCTGCAGACCAGCAACCCTTTGATCAATTTCTCGCAGACTACTATAAGCAATACGACTTTCCGCTGTGAATTATCTGGCCCACATCTATCTTTCCGGCGATCGCCCGGAAGCAATGATAGGCGGATTGCTGGGTGACTTTGTCAAAGGACCATTACGTGGTCAGTTTCCACCTGCGATAGAAGAAGGCATTGCGCTGCACAGAAAAATTGATGTTTTTACCGATTCACTTCCAGAAGTAAA
>JBALWM010000065.1:0-8215 GCA_036960905.1 Porticoccus sp. | reverse complement strand
TTTCAGCAGTATTAAGGCGGCGTATTTCAGCAGTATCCAAGTGGGGCAGTTGTCGATGTTCACTGGCAGATACGCCCTGAAACCAGCTTTGTAGTAGTTGTAATACATCACCGTGGCCTACGAGAAGAAACGTTTCATTGGAGAACTGGTTCTCCAGTACGCCAATCAGTTCTGCTGTTCGGGCTACCACTTCACTGGCGCTTTCTACGCCATATTCATGGTGGTCGGGATTATCTTTATCCAGCGTCCAGACTTTTTGATATTGGCTATCACTTTTACCGTTAAGCTCACCAAAGAAGCGTTCTCGGAGTTTTTCTGTGAAATGTAGAGGGTGTTTCCCCTTGATGGCTTGATGGACGATGTCAGCTGTTTCTCTGGCGCGTAAAAAATCTGAGCTTAAAATGTGGGTGTTGGCGGTGATATTGGGTGAGGATGCAATGGACTCCGAAGCCTGTGTTTTACCCGTTTCGGTGAGCCCGTAGGCAGTGCAGCCTACACTGGGGTCGCTGGCGATAATTCCTTCTACATTGGCCTCACTTTGACCGTGGCGCATGACGTAATAGTGATTTGTTAATATTTGCATATGTTCGGATTGATGGGCCTTGTTATGACGTGTCTCAATGGTTATATCTGAGGCTGTATTAAATGACATAAATTCAGCGACATAAACCGGATGACAAGCTATTAGTGCTTGTGCGGTAATAGTCATCATACACAAAACGGGAAGTTGCGTAGATGCTTGGATTACCTCAAAGGAAAGAGGCGATGCTGGTTTATGGTCACCGGGGAGCCGGTGGCGAAGCACCAGAAAATACGATTGCCGGTTGTAAGCATGCCATAGAGCGTGGGGTGCGCTATCTTGAGCTGGATATGCGGCTATCGAAAGATGACCAGCTGGTGATGCTTCACGATGACACCGTTGATCGAACCACCGAGCACAAGGGTAAGGTGAATACTTATACGGTGGCAGATCTGAAAAAAATGGATGCTCGCCGCGATGGCCCTCCCTGGCCAAACAAACGGGATACCGGCATTGTGACACTGGATGCCATGCTGAAGGCAACACCTGAAATCAAGGGGTATCAGCTAGAAGTAAAAGCTGGTTCAACTGCCCAGATGAACCGTATTGCTGAGTTATTGGCGGAGCGGTTTCCCACCAAGTCTTCTGTTGAAAAGATCGTTATTACCTCATCGAGCCTGACGGTTCTTCAGCAGCTAAAGACCATTGCTCCTCATATCCCCAGAGGTTATATCTCGATTACGCCCAATCCATTCCCTGTCCTTGACCGATTTGACTGTCGTTTACTGGCCATCAGTTGGAGTGTGAGTAATTTAATTAATATCGGCCATGCACGACGGAAGGGACTGCATGTGTCCGTCTGGACAGTCAATGACGCCAGTATTATTAAAAATTTGAGCCGCTTGAAAATTGATAGTGTGATAACCGATTACCCCTCCATGGCCTTGCCATTGGCGGCAAGCCTAGAAAGAAAGTAGTCAGTGTTGCTCAAGCAAACCCTATACTCTTCTTGGAGTTTTAAAGCCTAGGGCGTATAGGCCGCAATTTCACCGGGTCGACGCAACATTTTATTCACTTCGCCTTCATGCATTTCTTCTTGGGCAATTTTCTGGCGAGCGTACTCTTCCAGCATCACTGAGTTGCCCTCAACTTGCTCAAGCAGTTTGTGGTAAAGGGCTTTTGCTTTCGATTCGTGGTCTAGGGACTCGCGTAGAATATCGCCAATGTCGTGTTGGTGAGTTTCCAGCAATGGGCCGATGCCCAATGACGGATGGCCTCCGAGAGAGGTAATTAGCTCACCGGCTTCCTGTGCATGAAGGAGACTGTTGTTTGCTTCGGAACGCAACCAGCTGACGATTGGTATCCGACCATAACCAAATACCATCAGCGCGTAGTGGTTATAACGAACCACCCCCGCTAACTCAATTTCCATAACCTTATTGAGTAACGCAATAATGTTGTCTGTGCCTTCTTTACCCGTACCTTCGTTCATAACGCGGTCTCCTTTAAAGCCTGTCAATAACCGACTATTTCGTTCCCTAAGACATCAGTCATCACATGAGTAACACTCTATTAGGTATAGACAAAGATGGAAGAAGGGGCCAGAAGTAGAAATAGGGGCTGAAAGAATGGCTGAAAGAACGGGTGAAAAAAAGTGTCTAGCTAAAAGCCTTACTTAATAGCAGCACACCACAAATAGGCATCAAGATGAGGGTGTAAATCCTGAAGCGGCCGGGGTTGATATTCTTTAGGTGATGACCGGCAATCCATGCGCCGATGGCGCCGCCAATACCTACTACTAGCCCGTAGGTGCCGATCTCCGGTGTCATGGCACCAAATCCTGTATAGGCGACTAACTTGGTCAGCTGCATGACCAGTGAATTAATGGCCTTGGTAGCCACCAGCTGTTCTTTTTCCAATCCGTAATTGAGCATAAACGGGTTGTGAACAGGTCCGGTACCACCCACAACACCGGATATAAAGGATACCGACAGGCCCAGTGGGAAAAACCAGCGACGCTTCATAACAAAAGAACGCTTTGATTTACCAAACTGATATTGAAATACCGTTGAGATCAAAAATAGCCCGAGGATGATCTGAATCCACTGGGCTGAAATTTGGGTGAAGGCCCAAGCACCAAGCACGGCACCTGCTAGACTGCCCGGAATAAGCCAGCAACTGACGTGCCAATTGATATGGGTTCTAAATAACCAGGCTCTGGAAGGAGTGGCCAGAAAAGCACCCAGGCTAATTGCTGGCGCTACAACCTGAGGCCCGAGCATCAGGCTTAATACAGGGATCATCAGCATGGCAGCACCACCGGCGGCTACTGTACTGATGAACCAGGCAATGGCCCCGCCAATAAATAATACAAGGAAGGTCATAATGAGGAGGACGGTTCTATTTCAGGAGGTTCTGTTCTAGGTGGTTCTATGGGGCTCGTGGGGTAGCTGCACCAGTCACTCCAGCTTCCCGCATAAAGCCGGGCATTATCCACGCCAGCCAGCGATAACGACAACAAATTAACGCACGCAGAAATGCCTGAACCACAATACACCACAGGGTTATCCGCTATGGGTAGAGCCTGCCAGATTTGCTGTTGTTGCTCCTGTGGCCTGGTAAACCCAGCCTCGTTGGTCACTTGTTGCCAAGGTGCATTGACGGCTCCGGGAATATGTCCTTTGACAGGATCAATGGGCTCTTCACGGCCCAGGTAACGAGGGGCCTCCCGTGAATCAATCAACGTAATACACTGGTTGGTGAGATGTTTTCTCACCCAGTGGTGGTCTACTGCCAGTGAGGGGTTCTCAATGGCTTCAAAATCACCTTCAACCAACGTGGGGTTATCACCCGTTACGGAAAACCCAGCTGCTTGCCAAGCAGGTAACCCTCCGTCCAGTATTTTTACCCTATGGTGTCCAAAGAACTTCAGTAGCCACCACAAGCGTGCTGCACCAGCTAGGCGGTTATTATCGTAGGCCACAACCAGCGTATTGTGGTTGACTCCACACAGCCTCATTCGGGCTGAAAACACATCGATTTCAGGAAGGGGATGACGCCCGCCATGTAACCCTTTTGGACCAGAAAGGTCTTTTTCCATATCCAAATGATGGGCCCCGGGAATATGGCCTTGTTGATAGAGGGTTTTCCCCATGTTGTGATCAGCTAATGAGAACCTGCAGTCAAAAATAACAATATTGCTGCATTTGAGGTGATGAAGCTCTTCTGCGCTGATTATCCACTGGTTCATTGTCTGGTGCTCAAAAACTTAAGTCTGGTATATAAAACTATAATAGCTGCCTGTGATAGTTACAGTTTATTTAGTGAAAAATCATAACGCCGTTGAGAACATTTGGGGTGGCTTGGATATGCTGCAATGGTCTGTTGACAGGGTATCCTTGGGCTAATGTATGATGACACTTGATCTATATTATGATGACTCCCCCGTTGTTATGAGGTAGACAAGACCTATAAAGTACGCTGCTTAGCGAAAACAGGAAGTTTTATAACAATACATAAATAAGGGAACTCTCAATGAAAATGATAAGAGCAATATCCTTTTTTATTCTGACATCGGTGTTGTTTTTCAACCCTGCCATGGCCGAAGAAGGTCAGGGGCTGATGGAAAAATTGTCAAAGGGCGCAGTTACTATAACGGCTGACCTCAAGGGTTGTGATGAAGATTCAGCAAAATACTGCCCGGGCCTGGACCCAAAAAGTAAAAAAGCCTTTATGTGCATGATGGCATATGAAGAAAGCCTGAGTGATTCTTGCAAATTGGGCATCGTGGAAGCTGCGATGGCCATCAAACAGGGTGTGGCAGCTATCGAGTATTCAGTGATGTCTTGTGAAGCAGATGCTGATAAGTTTTGCCTTGATGTTCAACCAGGTGAAGGGGCAATCGTGAATTGTCTTAAGGCAAATGAGGCTGAAGTTAGCCCTGCTTGTACAACAGCATTAAAAGAAACAGGTATTTGGAATGCTCCTATTGGTGGTTCTAAATAAGACATTCTAAAAAGAATCCCTAAAAATAGAGCGCTTAATTAAAAGGCTCAAAATAAGAGATTCTGAATAGATATAAATACCCTAATAAGTTGACAATAGAATGTCAGGGCCGGAGATCGATATTTTCTAATATTTAGAAAGGATTGATCCCCGGGTTTTTTGTTTGCACAAGCATCGTTTTAAAAGAGCTGTTATAAACACACAGAAGGTATCGCTCATGAGAAAGGGTGATTTAAATCGCTTATGATTTTAATGGCTGGATAGCGACAAAATTATGCAAAACCAACCTGCATCATCTGTAGTATCGTTTTTAAAGCTTGAATCAGCAGGTGGCATACTTTTGATGTTTTCGGCGGTGCTTGCGATCATCTGTGCAAACTCCCCTTTGCAATCAGTTTACGAACTTTTTCTCTCTGTTCCTGTTGCCATTCGTGTTGGTGCTTTAGAGATAGCCAAGCCATTATTGCTATGGATTAATGATGGGCTCATGGCAATTTTCTTCTTTTTAGTTGGCCTTGAGTTAAAAAGAGAGCTTATTGAAGGTGAGCTTTCGGATAAACGTAATATTATCCTGCCAGGCATCGGGGCAGTTGGCGGAATGTTAGTTCCTGCCATGATTTATATTTATTTTAATAGCCATGACCCAGTAGCGATGCAAGGCTGGGCAATACCCGCTGCTACCGATATAGCTTTTGCGCTTGGTGTTTTAACCTTGCTGGGTTCTCGTGTACCTATTTCAATAAAAATATTTCTCACTTCCTTGGCAATATTTGATGATATTGGTGCAATAGTTATTATCGCCATTTTTTATACAGCTGAAATCTCATTTGCAGCGATGATTGTTGTTGCCTGCAGTATTCTGGCGCTAGTTTTCCTGAATAAACGTAATGTTATTCACAGCAGTCCTTATATCTTGGTTGGCACAATCATGTGGGTAGCAACATTGAAGTCTGGGGTACATGCCACACTTGCTGGAGTGGTTCTGGCGATGTTTATACCTATTCGTTCCAAAACAGATCCTGAGATATCACCGTTAAAAACCATGGAGCATGATTTACATCCCATTGTTGTCTTCTTTGTGCTGCCTGTTTTTGCCTTTGCAAATGCCGGAATTAGTCTTAAGGGCGTTGGGGTAGAGCAGGTTCTTCATAGTGTTCCAATAGGCATTGCTCTCGGCTTATTTTTTGGTAAGCAAATTGGTATTTTTGGATTGTGTTTGGTCGCAGTAAAACTCAAGTTTACGACGCTTCCCAGAGGGATTTCCTGGTCAACGCTATATGGCATCTCTGCACTTTGTGGCATTGGTTTTACCATGAGTCTTTTTGTCGGCTCATTGGCCTTCGAAGAAACGGGTGTGAATTTATTATTTGATGAGCGTTTAGGTATCATTTTAGGGTCGCTGGCCTCTGGGATTCTGGGCTATTTTATCTTGGCTTACAGCCTCCGCAGTTCAAGCAAGCCAGAGCCATCGATGACTAAATCATCTGCAGGTTGACATGTTATAGGTGTCAATAACGGGTATCGATCATTCATATTTTTCTACACTTTCTTGTTCCCGTTATCGTATCTGGCATTTTCTTTCGTCAAAATTGGAAGGTGGCCTATTGGGTGATGGTGGCTACCATGTTGGTGGATGTTGATCATCTTCTGGCAACTCCAATCTATGATTCAAGTCGTTGCAGCATTGGTTTTCATCCATTACATGAGTTTATTCCAATAGCTTTATATGTGGTATTTTGTGCTATACCAAAACTACGCTATGTTGGTGTTGGCTTGGTAGTTCATATGGTTCTGGATGCGATGGATTGTCAATTTACCAACGGTATTTGGTTTGTATAGATATGCGTAAGTTGAGGCGTAAATGAAGACTACAGGGAATGATGTTAAAAGATCTAAAGGTGCAAAGGCGTACGACTTTTCAAAGAAAAGCAAGGTATCGGTATGGGTTTCCCGGCATCCTTATCAAGATGTTCCCGATGTGTATTTTGAAGAGACGTTCAGTCGTAACAATACGCGGGCAACAAATAGCTGGTCCAAGAATTTCAACCTCCAATATTTTAATCCTGAGAACATGGAGACCAATGGTGCCCATGAAGGTACCGTCCCTATTAAAAAGGCGGCGGGAGAGTGCTCATTCTCTTCCTCGTATATTGATGTCTTGATGAGTAAGGCAAGAAAGAAGAAGCTGGAAGACGTGACATGGATTATTTTGTTATTTGAGTATGAATACAGCCCCAAGATTTCAGGCGTAGATAAAGATAATTATATGATGTTTGTGGGTGCTTTCGATTATGACGATGGGGCGGATAATTTGTATGAGGGGGCGTAAGTACGCTTTGTTCTATTCATCGGAAAGGGGCCGTTATGGTTTCTGACAATACAGGCACTATTGACCCACAGAAGTGCCCATTGTGTGGTCAGTCTAATTATTGTGGCGTAAAGGAGGAGGGGGCTGACTGTTGGTGTCGCTCAGAAATCTTCCCTGAGGCCTTGTTATCAAATATTCCGGTAGAACATGCGCGACAAACCTGTATCTGTCAGCGCTGTGTCAATGAATTTGCGTCCTCTGCACAGGAGTCTTCCTAGGACGCTCTGTGTTGGTGATATTTCTCCCATATCACACTAAAAATGCACATAATTTCTCTGCCTACGCTAGAAGCACTTGTATTGTACTTAGGTGGGTTTTATAGGCGACTTAGTGAGAATGGTTATCATTTTCAAGAAACCCCTTAAATTTTTACTGGTTATCGACAAAATACCCGTAAAAGGCGCATGAAACCTCTAGATTTTTAAGAAAAGGGCCATTAGACTGCGTACCCTTGACCGCAGAGTCGAAAATTATTTAGATTAACAACCTTGGGGGAGTCAATAATGAACCTTATTAAACTGTTTGGAGTATCTGTATTGGTACTGGGCTTAGCCGCTTGTGGCGAAGCTGATAAGGCCGCTAGTACTGAAGAAGCTGGCGATGCAACTGAAGCAGCGGCAACCACTCAGGATGCTGCTGCAGAAGCAGTAGAAGCACAAGCAACCGAAGTAGTGGAAGCTGTAAAGACTGAAGTTCAAAGTTCAGCTGAGAGAGTATCAGACAAATTTGATACAGAGAAATTTGGTGAGGGTGCTAGTGGTGACGTTTCTACTGCTCCTGCCCCATCATTCTTCCTTTCCGAGAACTTGGAAGAAGGCGAATACATCGATGAACAGGGTGTAGTGCAAAAAAACAGGCCGCTAGAGGGCGTTAAAGAAAATGTTAAATTGCGTGAAATACCTGAGGGTATCGAACCAGGCAGCGTAGAACATACTATGTGGCTTCTTGATCAACCAGAAGACGTTGAGTAAATTGTTTATAACGATTTTCTCTCATAAGTAAAAAAACATCCCAGTGGTAATAACGCACTGGGATGTTTTTTTTTACACTTTTTTTCCGCTATTTAGACTGTCTTTAGGGACACTGCGTCTTCAGTGAAAAGACTACTTTCTAGTACCCCTCAGCTTTCTAGTACCCTTCAGATAGTGTTTTGACATCCTTGTGCATCCACAGAACAGCGAAGGTTTGATACATTATTTCTCTTGTTTCTGTTCCTGCTCATTAGATTGTTCTTGTTTCTGTTTTTCCTCGGGTTGTTCCTGTTTTTGATCTTTCTTCGGCTCGGTATCTTGGCCACCGCATGCACCACAACAACTGCTCAT
>JBALWM010000064.1:0-8408 GCA_036960905.1 Porticoccus sp. | reverse complement strand
GGTGAAGTCGTAACAAGGTAGCCCTAGGGGAACCTGGGGCTGGATCACCTCCTTAATCGATGCACTGACGTTTCAGTTAAGTGCCTACACTCATTATCTGATCATTGGCTAGAGCAGCATGCGGTTGCTTATGCAGACGCGTACCCTTGGGTAGTCAGTGGGTCTGTAGCTCAGTTGGTTAGAGCGCACCCCTGATAAGGGTGAGGTCGGTGGTTCAAATCCACCCAGACCCACCATCTCGCCTTAGTGCGATAGTTGCTATGTATGGGGCTATAGCTCAGCTGGGAGAGCGCCTGCCTTGCACGCAGGAGGTCAGCGGTTCGATCCCGCTTAGCTCCACCACTTACTTCCCGTCTCGTTGCTCACTAGATGTCAGAATTAAATCATCACTGATGATTTAATTCTGGTTTTTATGCCAGTCGTTCTTTAAAAAGGTAGAAATGTTAAAGCTGTACTAATTTTTTTAGTAAATTAATAAGACGAGTGTATTCTTGAATACACCTGTCCGGCGAAAAACGTCATCGAAAGATGATTATCGTAAATGCAGTCGTTTGTCTTATATGGTCAAGCGACTAAGCGCATACGGTGGATGCCTAGGCAGTTAGAGGCGATGAAGGACGTAGGAGCCTGCGATAAGCTTCGGGGAGTTGGCAAACAAACTTTGATCCGAAGATTTCCGAATGGGGAAACCCACCCGTCGTAAGGCGGGTATCATGCACTGAATACATAGGTGTATGAGGCGAACCTGGGGAACTGAAACATCTAAGTACCCAGAGGAAAAGAAATCAATTGAGATTCCCCTAGTAGCGGCGAGCGAACGGGGATTAGCCCTTAAGCTCTTTACGATTTAGTGGAAGGTTCTGGAAAGTTCCGCGATACAGGGTGATAGCCCCGTACACGAAAAATCGTTTTGAGTGAAATCGAGTAGGTCGGGACACGAGTTATCTTGACTGAACATGGGGGGACCATCCTCCAAGGCTAAATACTACTAACTGACCGATAGTGAACCAGTACCGTGAGGGAAAGGCGAAAAGAACCCCGTAGAGGGGAGTGAAATAGATCCTGAAACCGTATGCGTACAAGCAGTAGGAGCAGACTTGTTCTGTGACTGCGTACCTTTTGTATAATGGGTCAGCGACTTACTTTTAGTAGCAAGGTTAACCGTTTAGGGGAGCCGTAGAGAAATCGAGTCTTAATAGGGCGTTTAGTTGCTAGGAGTAGACCCGAAACCGGGCGATCTATCCATGGCCAGGTTGAAGGTTGAGTAACATCAACTGGAGGACCGAACCCACCTATGTTGAAAAATGGGGGGATGAGCTGTGGATCGGAGTGAAAGGCTAATCAAGCCCGGAGATAGCTGGTTCTCCTCGAAAGCTATTTAGGTAGCGCCTCGTGTATCACCACCGGGGGTAGAGCACTGTTTGGGCTAGGGGGTCATCCCGATCTACCAACCCCATGCAAACTACGAATACCGGTGAGTGCAATCACGGGAGACACACGGCGGGTGCTAACGTCCGTCGTGGAAAGGGAAACAACCCAGACCACCAGCTAAGGTCCCAAATACCAGTTAAGTGGGAAACGATGTGGGAAGGCTAAGACAGCTAGGAGGTTGGCTTAGAAGCAGCCATCCTTTAAAGAAAGCGTAATAGCTCACTAGTCGAGTCGGCCTGCGCGGAAGATATAACGGGGCTAAACTGGTAACCGAAGCTGTGGATGCGTGTTTACACGCATGGTAGAGGAGCGTTCTGTAAGCCGTTGAAGGTGGATTGAGAAGTCTGCTGGAGGTATCAGAAGTGCGAATGCTGACATGAGTAACGATAAAGGGAGTGAAAAACTCCCTCGCCGGAAGACCAAGGTTTCCTGTCCCATGCTAATCAGGGCAGGGTTAGTCGGCCCCTAAGGCGAGGCAGAAATGCGTAGTCGATGGGAAACGGGTTAATATTCCCGTACCTTTTATTACTGCGATGGAGAGACGGAGTAGGCTAAATCAGACGGGCGATGGTTGTCCCGATCTAAGCGTGTAGGGAGTTTTCTTAGGTAAATCCGGGAAAACACTATCCTGAGACGTGATGGCGAGGCTCTCTTTTGAGCTGAGTGATTGATGCCATGCTTCCAAGAAAATCTTCTAAGCTTCAGGTAATAAGAGACCGTACCCCAAACCGACACAGGTGGTCAGGTAGAGAATACTAAGGCGCTTGAGACAACTCTGGTGAAGGAACTAGGCAAAATGGCACCGTAACTTCGGGAGAAGGTGCGCTGTTGATGGTGATCGGACTTGCTCCGTGAGCTATTGGCAGTCGAAGAAACCAGGCCGCTGCGACTGTTTATTAAAAACACAGCACTCTGCAAACACGTAAGTGGACGTATAGGGTGTGACGCCTGCCCGGTGCCGGAAGGTTAATTGATGGGGTTAGTCCTCGGACGAAGCTCTTGATCGAAGCCCCGGTAAACGGCGGCCGTAACTATAACGGTCCTAAGGTAGCGAAATTCCTTGTCGGGTAAGTTCCGACCTGCACGAATGGCGTAACGACGGCGGCGCTGTCTCCACCAGAGACTCAGTGAAATTGAAATTGCGGTTAAGATGCCGTATACCCGCGGCTAGACGGAAAGACCCCGTGAACCTTTACTATAGCTTGGCACTGAACTTTGAACCTACCTGTGTAGCATAGGTGGGAGGCTTTGAAGCGTGATCGCTAGATTGCGTGGAGCCATCATTGAAATACCACCCTGGTATGTTTGAGGTTCTAACCTAGGTCCGTTATCCGGATCGGGAACAGTGTCTGGTGGGTAGTTTGACTGGGGCGGTCTCCTCCCAAAGAGTAACGGAGGAGCACGAAGGTACCCTCGGCATGGTCGGAAATCATGCTATGAGTGCAATGGCATAAGGGTGCTTGACTGCGAGACTGACAAGTCGAGCAGGTACGAAAGTAGGTCATAGTGATCCGGTGGTTCTGTATGGAAGGGCCATCGCTCAACGGATAAAAGGTACTCCGGGGATAACAGGCTGATACCGCCCAAGAGTTCACATCGACGGCGGTGTTTGGCACCTCGATGTCGGCTCATCACATCCTGGGGCTGAAGCCGGTCCCAAGGGTATGGCTGTTCGCCATTTAAAGTGGTACGCGAGCTGGGTTTAGAACGTCGTGAGACAGTTCGGTCCCTATCTGCCGTGGGCGTTGGAGATTTGAGGAAAGCTGCTTCTAGTACGAGAGGACCGAAGTGGACGAACCTCTGGTGTTCGGGTTGTCATGCCAATGGCATTGCCCGGTAGCTACGTTCGGACAGGATAACCGCTGAAAGCATCTAAGCGGGAAGCCCCTTCCAAGATTAGATCTCCCTGGGAACTTGATTCCCCTAAAGAGCCGTTCAAGACTAGGACGTTGATAGGCTGGATGTGTAAGCGCTGTGAGGCGTTGAGCTAACCAGTACTAATTGCTCGTGAGGCTTGACCATATAATAGAAACGATTGCATATCGGACAGATGTGTATTCAGAATTAACACTCGTTGCTTTAACATTTTTACCGCCCTATTTGAGTGCGGAGCGCTAATAGCATGTCCATTATCAATGGTTCATTGCTGCTTCGGACTCATACCAGTTTGCCTGACGACCATAGCGAGCGTGTACCACCTGATCCCATCTCGAACTCAGAAGTGAAACCGCTTTGCGCCGATGGTAGTGTGGTGTTTCGCCATGTGAGAGTAGGTCATCGTCAGGCTTCTAATTAAAAAACCCATCCAGCTTAGCTGGATGGGTTTTTTTATAGATTTTTTGTGTAAGTGGGGAGTTCTGAAGACTTCAGTTAACCCTGTTAATAGATGCTATGGTATGTATCCCGCAGTGCCTTTTTCTGAACTTTTCCCATGGTATTTCTAGGCAGTTCGTCCACAAAGAAAATTTTCTGTGGCTGTTTAAATCGGGCTATTTTATCTTTGAGGAAAGTTATTACCTGTTCTTCGGTGATGCCTGCGGCCTCCTCTGGCACGATTACAGCGGTGACGCCTTCACCAAAATCAGGGTGGGGAACACCGATAATGGCAGATTCTTTAATTCCCTCCATCTCATCAATGGCGTTTTCCACTTCTTTGGGGTATACGTTGAAGCCGCCGGAGATGACCAGGTCTTTTGCCCGGCCGACGATACTGATTCGGCCTTCGCTATCCATGGTCGCCATATCACCGGTGATAAAAAAGCCGTCTTCGCGGAATTCTTCAGCGGTTTTCTCGGGCATACACCAATAGCCCTGAAACACATTGGGCCCTTTAATTTCGAGTATTCCCACTTCACCTCGTGCCACTTCACTTCCAGTGTCATTGGCAACTCGGGCAGATACACCAGGAAGTGCATAGCCCACGGTGCTGGGGACGCGATCGCCATTGTAGGGGTTCGACGTAATCATTCCCGCTTCGGTCATGCCGTAGCGTTCAAGTATTCTGTGTCCACTGATATTCTCAAATTCCTTAAAGGTTTCTGAGAGTAGTGGTGCTGATCCGGCAATAAATAGCCTCATGTTTTTACACATGTCTTTGGTGAATTCCGGGTCTTCCAGCAGACGTACATAAAACGTGGGGACTCCCATCATAACGGTTGAATGAGGAAGATTTTTCTTGATGGCCGGCAATGAAAACTTTGATAAGAAGATAACTTTGGAGCCATTTAACAGCGCGCAATGCAGCGCAACAAATAGTCCGTGTACGTGAAATATGGGGAGCGCATGAAGTAGGACATCACCTTCTTCCCAGTGCCAATAGCTGTGAAGGATGCTGGCATTGGAGGAAAGATTGTCATGGGATAGCATCGCGCCTTTGGGGCGACCAGTGGTTCCTGATGTGTAGAGAATGCAGGCAATATCATCGTTTTCACAGAGTTCAACATCAGTGCTGTAGGATGCAGTAGGCATGGCATCGACCAAACTGCCGGAGCCATGGTCATCAAGGGTCATCACATGGGGAACATTCAGCTCCCTGGCACAATCGGTGATGGTTTCCTGATCCTGGGGACGACAGACGATCAAGTGTGGATTTGCATCGCTCATAAAGTATTTTACTTCCTGAGCGGTATAGGCCGTGTTCAGCGGGATAAAAATTGCGCCGGCTCGAAGGCAGGCAAGGTAGAGTAATACCGCCTCAGCAGATTTTTCCACTTGTACAATAATTCGGTCTCCCTTTTTTACGCCTAGTTGTTTAAGAAGGCCGGTCAGCTGTCCGGTTTCACTTTCAATTTGGCGGTAAAGCAGATTTCCCCGCTCATGTTCAAGAAAGACTGCTTTCGTAGCAGAGGGAAATTTGGATCGGAATAACTCATAAATATTGCTGTTGTTCATGGTATGTCTCCTGCCTGGAAGAACGCGGGTAGGTTGTTAGGCTGGCGATTAAATACGGCATCCCAATCTATTTAATTATCGACCAGTAAAACCAAGCGGTATTAAGTGAAATTCTTCGCTATCGTTGGCGCTGATGATAAGCAGTTTTACAATTTTATCTACAGGCTCTATCAGTTTTTCTCACCAAATGCCGGGTTGTTTGTTTTGGTTGAAATCTACAGCTTGGTTCTCACAAGTATTTTATATCGGGCATAATAGCCGTTTACTCATACCGGTTAATTGAATGGAAATCTATGCGCTCTATCTGTGTCTAGGCACGGTAGCTGGATTAATAAGCGGGCTGTTTGGGTTGAGTGGTGGCGTCGTTATTGTTCCCATCCTGATTTTTACCTTTACGGCACAGGGCTTTTCTCAAGATGTGCTCACTCACTTGGCGATAGGAACATCACTTGCCACTATTGTGATCACCTCTATCAGTTCTATATTGGCTCATCATAAGCGTGGTGCTGTTTTATGGCCTGTGGTGATTTGGCTTACACCGGGAATAATTGTTGGTGCTGCACTGGGTGCCATTTTTGCTCTCAGCGTTGGCGGTCCGGCATTGCAGTTAGGTTTTGGTGTTTTTCTCTGTTTGGTTTCGTTGGTGATGGCATTTTCGCTGCAACCGGACGGTGTTCACCTCATGCCGGGGGTGGTCGGAAAGACATTGATGGGGTCTGTTATAGGGTTCGTTTCAAGCATTTTCGGTATTGGTGGTGGATCTTTATCGGTGCCTAGTTTTTCATGGTTTAAGATTTCGATTAAAAATGCCGTAGCGACATCTGCAGCCTGTGGGCTGCCCATTGCCGTGAGTGGTGCGTTCACTTATTTATGGCAAGGTAGAGGTGAAGAGGGTCTGCCTGATGGAGCATTTGGCTTTATTTATCTCCCAGCCTTTCTTGGTATTGTTTGTACCAGTGCGCTGTTTGCTAAAGTGGGCGCTAAACTTGCGCATCAGTTACCTGGAGACTTGCTTCGAAAAGGGTTCGCATTGTTACTGCTGGTTATTGGTGCCCGCTTCATTTGGCATAACGCCGGGGCTATATTGCTGAGCTGATATGGAGAAACTATTAAACATATTGAGCGATGGCGAATACCACTCTGGTGAAGAGCTGGGCAAGCTGCTTGGTATCTCACGCACTGCTATTTGGAAGCAAATGCAAAAAGTTGAGGCGCTAGGTTTAGCTGTCGAATCTAAAAAAGGTTGTGGCTATTGTATTGTGGGTGGGCTTGATCTCTTATCCGAAGCAATGTTTTCCAACCACCTGTCCGTTAAGTCCAAGGCATTAATACAAAAATGCCAGCTTGAATCTACGGTGACATCAACCAATGAGCTTGCAAGGCGGCAGGCAGAAGCTGGTAATGCTTCAGGGTTGGTTATTCTTGCAGAGCAACAAACTCAGGGTCGAGGTCGCCGTGGTAGGCAATGGGTGAGTCCCTATGGGTGTAATCTTTATGCATCTTTAGTGTGGGGGTTTGATGGCGGTGTTCAGGCTGTAGAGGGTTTGAGTCTGGCTGTGGGCGTTGCCGCTAGGCGTGCAGCAGTTCGCTGTGGGATAGAAGAAATAAAACTCAAGTGGCCAAATGATCTTCTCTGGGAAAAGAAAAAAGTTGGCGGAATATTACTTGAAATTGTTGGTGATCCCACCGGTTTTTGTCAGGTGGTGATCGGTGTGGGCATTAACATAGGCATGCCAGAAGAGCATGCTCATGACATTGACCAAAAATGGGCTGATCTCAATCAGCTTTCAGATAAGGTGATTGGCAGAAATGAGCTTGCTGGGACGTTGGTTGACGAGATTTTGTTGCTGCTCAGTAACTATCATGAGGTGGGTTTTACGACCTACCGGGATGAATGGGTTAATCACGATGCCTACGCGAATGAGCCGGTAAAGTTGTTGTTGGTGAGTAAGGCAAAAGAAGGTGTTGCTAGAGGAGTCGATGAGGCTGGTGCTTTGAGGCTAGAAGTCGATGGAGAAATGCAGATTTTTAGTGGTGGAGAAATAAGCCTGCGAGGAAGGAAATGATTCTCGAGATTGATGTTGGTAATACACGCATCAAGTGGCGTTGTTTACAGCGAGAGGTGGTTCAAGCCCGGGGTGTCGTGGCGCAAAGTGAGCTGGATGAATGGGCTAAGGTCATCGAGCAGGAGCATTCTCCAGACATTATCCGTATAGCCTGTGTTGGTGACAGGAGCGTGGTCGATGCGTTAAGGCATTGGGGCGTCGAATGGGATTGTGAGCTTGTCGAGGCTCACGCAACGAAAGAGGTTGCTGGCATCCGATGTGGATACGATGATCCGTCCACCATGGGTGTGGATAGATGGCTGGCCGTAGTCGCGGCCTACCGCCAATTTGGGCAGGCCTGTGTGGTTGTCGATGTAGGCAGTGCCGTGACGGTAGACTTGGTTGATAGTAGTGGGCAGCACCTGGGGGGGTATATTGTTCCCGGGTTCGGCATGATGTGTCAGTCCTTGTTTCAGGGTACGGACAAGGTGAAAGTAGAAGGGCTTAATTCAGCGGATATTGGTCCAGGTACTTCCACCAGAGAAGCTGTATCCCATGGCGGCTTACTGATGGTAAAGGCGATGGTTGAGCAAGCGGCTAAAAATTTGGCCACAACGGGCGAGTCAGTCCGCATTGTGGTCACAGGTGGTGATGCTGGTCGTTTGATCAAGGTGCTGAGTGGCAAGGTTAGTCATGTGCCAGAGCTGGTCATGGATGGTCTGGGTTTTGTGGCTTCATAAGGAATGAGGATGCGGTGGTTTTTTTTCGTTCTGGTTTTGGCTAATGTTGTCGCTGCATACTGGTTTAGTGTTGCAGAAAATCATCGGGCCGAGCAGCGGGAAAAAAAACAGGAGCAGGTTGAAAAGGCATCTGGTTCAGCCAATACATTGGTTTTGCTCCGTGAGAGAAGTTCAGAAAGCGTCACTCCAGTTGTAGAAATGGAGACAGTGCCGCTGGCTGTGGCATCTCGTAGTGTTGAGGATGCATTGCCAGAGCCAGAGCCAGAGCCAGAGCCAGAGCCAGAGCCAGAGCCAGAGCCAG
>JBALWM010000063.1:0-8489 GCA_036960905.1 Porticoccus sp. | reverse complement strand
CAGAAATCACGGTCATGCCATCTTCCAGACCTGCCATCGCTTCTTCGTAGGTGTTCACCACCTTATCGAAACCCGCCATGAACAAAACTCCTTCATTATTTTTTATGTTACCCCGAGGTCTGTAATCTCAAGACCTTAACCCCGAAGACCTTAACTAAAGGCTTGCAAAACGTCCGCAAGCATCCTATAGGATGATATATTTATCAAGCGTAAAATTTTAATAGAATGATTTATAAAATTAATAGATAGAAGTGGCCCCATGGACATTACCATCAAACAACTTAAGGCCTTTGTGGCCGTCGCTCAAACCCGCAACTTTGCTGAAGCAGGAGCACTACTTCACCTATCTCAGCCTGCCCTCAGTATTTCGGTAAAAAACATGGAAGAAATAGTTGGAGGGCGGCTACTCTCAAGAACCACCCGCACCCTGTCACTGACCCCGGAAGGAGAAGACTTTCTTCCCGTGGCTCAACGACTGTTAGCTGATTGGGACAATGCGCTAGCCGACCTACACAACCTATTTGCCATGCGTCGCGGCAAACTAACTATCGCCACCATGGCCTCTTTCTCTATCAGTCAGTTGCCCCGAGCACTGGCCCATTACCGAAAGCAACACCCGGACATCAATATTGCGGTACAGGACGTGGTCGCAGAAGATGTTGTAGATATGGTACGCACGGGACGGGTAGAGGTAGGGGTTACTTTTGACCCAGAGGAATCGGAAGACCTCAGCTTTGAGCCTCTGTTCGAAGACCGGTTTTTTGTAGTCACCCCCAAGCAACACCCCCTACTGGACATTAAGAATATCACTTGGAAACATTTGCAGGACTACCCTTTTATTGCGTTACAGCGCCCTTCCGCCATGCGCCAAATGGTAGACAAAGCAACCATGTCCAGAGGCTTTCAATTGAATGTTGAATTTGAGGCTAACCAGTTGGCGTCTATTAGTTCCATGGTCGCAAACGGGTTAGGCATCAGTGTGATGCCTTCACTCACCATTCAACAGATGGAATCCTTGGGTGTTGAATGTAGACCGCTCACACGACCCACGGTAACACGACGCGTAGGTATCCTGACCCGCCGCCGTTATCCACTCTCTGCGGCTGCTAATGCCATGGTAGAAACCCTAAAAAATCAAATCACTGCGCCCTAAAAACCTTCAGGAAAATCTGTTAGTAAATCTGATAGTATTGCGGCCTCTTTCAACAACAATCGAATACATTGCTATGAACCAACAACAACCCGATGCCAATATGAACCCCGCTGAACTGTATCGCGAGGAAGTATTTACTGACCAAAAGATTGGCACCATTCGACGCCTGACGCCAGTCACCCCTGAGGGAGAAACAGATACCAGCCGTGATGTACTGTACTCTGGATCCACTCAGGTAATGACCCACATGGGCGCCCTGCCTATCAACTTTAACCTGGAAGCCCAGACAATCGGTGAGGCCGCAGAAAAGTTTGGCCCTGCAGCGGCAATCGCTTTAGAACAAACAGCCAAAGAGCTTGAAGAAATGCGCCGCGAGCAGGCATCTAAAATTGTTGTCCCTGGTCAAGAAGGCGGTATGGGTGGAATGGGCGGCATGCCTGGTGGCGGCATTATTACCTAAAAATGCTGCTTAATAGCGCTGCCTAAGCCTAACTTTTCAAGAACTACACCGCTCTCGGGGCAGCCTATCCTCAGCGCCCCCTTAATTGCAGTGATACTCCTTATGGCACTGATATGGCATTAAAAGCCACCGTTTTTAAAGCTGAGCTTCAGATTTCCGATATGGATCGAAGCTACTTTCAGTCACATTCATTGACGTTGGCCCGCCATCCCTCTGAAACTGATGAACGAATGATGGTGCGACTGCTGGCATTCGCTTTGAATGCCCATTTTTCCCTGAATACCAGTGAACAACTGCAATTCACCAAAGGCTTGTCCTCCGACGATGAGCCGGATCTGTGGCTAAAAAACCTCCACGGTGATATTGAGCATTGGATTGAAGTGGGCTTACCGGATGAACGCCGTATCCGCAAAAGCTGTAATCGCGCCACGCAGGTCATCGTTTACGCCTATGGTGAGCGTAACGCACCAATCTGGTGGAAAAATATCGAGGCTGACCTCAACCGTTTTGACAATCTCTCTATCTATTACCTTTCACCCTCAGATACTGCAGCACTAGCGGAGATGGCTGAACGCAATATGTCATTGCAGGCGACAGTACAGGATGGAGAGGTCTGGTTTGGCAATGCGGAGAATACACGAATGATTTCTCCTAAAACCTGGAAAGCTATTGATCTTTGAGTGGTTGAACCAGCACCCAGGGTTTCACAACAACAGACCACACAGTGGTGTCAGATTCTAACCATTCAACTGCTTGGTCATCACTCACCGGCCCCACAGACTCGTCAGCCATCCATTGCTCTATCTTCGCCTTATTGTCGTGGCATATTTCCATGGCCACATCAATGAGGTCCAGTTCTGGCGACACATAAATTGCCGAGCCATTGGCAAAGAACCGTTGTAACTCCTGCCAGCGGATTTTGGAAGTTTCAGTATTCAGTTCATCTCGTTGCATTATTAAACCCAAATAGTGGCACCTAAATAGTGAGACCTAAATAGTTCTGCTCAAATTTTTCATGGAGAAATTTACGCTACCTGCCCTGCGGCAACACCAGAAGCCCACGCCCATTGAAAATTAAACCCACCCAAATGCCCAGTTACATCCAGCACTTCACCCACAAAGTACAGTCCGGGCTGCTTTTGGCTCTCCATAGTTTTGGAGGAAACGGTATCGGTATCCACACCGCCTAATGTCACCTCGGCAGTGCGATAGCCTTCTGTTCCCGATGGCTTTAGCTCCCAACGATGAATTTTATCGGCAATATCCGACAATAACAGCTCCGGCAATTCAGCCAATGGCTTTTCAGCCTGTTTCTGCCACCACATCGCTTCCAATTCCAGAACCAGTTTTCGGGGCAACAACTGCGACAGCACCGTCCGTAATAGTGCCTTGGGTTGCTGCTGTTTTTGTTCCGCAAGGAGTTCTTGGCAATTTCCCTCAGGCAAAAGGTCGATGCTCACCTCCTGCCCTTCTCGCCAGTAACTGGAAATTTGCAACACAGCAGGGCCACTTAACCCCCGGTGGGTAAACAGGATATTTTCCAGAAAAGACTGTTTTCCTGCATGAATTCTGGCCCGAACTGAAACCCCGCTGAGTTTTTCCGATAACAGTTTAAAACCATCGGTAAAGGTAAAGGGCACCAGCGCTGGCCTTAAGGGTACCCGTGAATGTCCAAACTGTTCAGCCAGTTGATAACCAAAATCGGAACCCCCCAATGTAGGTACCGAAAGTCCGCCGGTAGCCACCACTAAAGACTCGGCCTCTATCTCCCCCAGACTGGTTTTCAACTGATAGCCGGCCTCAAAATCCACTTGGGTAATCTCGCACTGTGTTTTCAGGGTAACCCCTGCCTGATCAGCTTCTGCCAATAGCATATTGAGAATATCCTTTGAGGAATCATCACAAAAGAGCTGACCCAGGGCTTTCTCATGGTAGGCAATATGGTGTTTACAGACTAGCTCGATAAAATCCCACTGGGTATAGCGGCTTAGGGCAGATTTGCAGAAGTGGGGATTTTCCGACAGAAAATTTTCTGGCTCCACATACAGATTGGTGAAGTTACAACGACCACCACCGGACATCAGAATTTTCTTCCCCGGCTTATTGGCCCGCTCCAGCACCAGCACCCGACGGCCACGCTGACCTGCCGTAATAGCACACATCAAGCCCGCAGCTCCTGCTCCGATCACCACTACATCCCAAGTACTCAAATAATTACTCCGACCACTACTCTCATCAAAAACTGGAAAGCGCACATTCTATAAGTCACACGCACAAGGTATTATAGCCGCCCTGTTTTTCTAACTGACGTTATCTAATTAAATTGTCCTAACTGACTCTTCATCACTGAACAGTCCATCTAAAATATCGAGAGCACCAGTATGTTTAAAACCAACGAATACTTTGACGGCAACGTTGTATCCATTAGCTTTCAGACTGAAACACTACCTGCCACTGTGGGTGTTATGGCACCAGGTGAATATGAGTTTTGCCCCAGTGAAAAAGAAGTCATGACTGTCGTCAGTGGTGCCTTAACGGTAAAACTCACGGGGAGTGGTGATTGGAATACCTATAGTCAGGGCGATAGCTTTGTTGCTGAAACCGATGAACCCTTTCAGTTAAAAGTGGCCGTGGATACAGCCTACCTCTGTACCTATGGATAAAGGCACTTACAGATAATCGCTCTAGAGAAAATCTCTCACATACCAGCAGGAGGCTTGCACCTTAAGTCCCTGCTGATTTGCCCAGTTCAATCCATGTTTAACCAGCGCTTCTGCATAGCCCTGTCCACGGAACTCCGATGGGACATAGGTTCGGGTAAAGTCCACGCCACTATCCCTGTCAGCACTCGCAGGTAATAGGCTGTATTGCAGAACAGCCTGTGTGTTTCCCAGCGCCATAACAAATGCCTGTTCATCAGAGTTGTGGCTAATGTTCATCCTGCTTTTCCTCAATTTTTTCAATGTGCTTTCCAGAAACTAATCCAAGCTTCTGCTCACGCCTCAGTCGCTTTATCGCCGCCTCCCGCTTTGAGGCACTACTGCGATCATGGCCATTCTCCACATACACCACTTTTTCTGGCCGCCTACCCTGAAAGTACTTCGCGCCCTGCTTACCGCTCAGGTGCTCTTGAAAACGACGCTCTACGTCAGTGGTGATGCCGGTATAGAGGGAACCATCGCTGCCTAGAATCATATAAACAAACCACGGCGTTACATCCTGATTTGTCATATGGCGACCCTACTCATATGGCCACCTCAACTTCAGCCAGAGTAACCCCACAATACCGGCAGAGATAATTGGCTTGGCCACGCAACATTTTATTATGACGACGGATACCCAGCTGGTGAGTCTTACAATTGCAGCGGTAGTCGAATTGCTGATGCTGCCTGGTAGGAATCCCCGCAAGATCGAACTTGGCGGTTACACCGTTATCCACGCCGAAGGCATCCATCACCGCCTTCCACTCGGGACCATGGGGTCTAACCCGGCGCAAGCCACTCCTTTTCAAACCATAGAGGCAATCTACTAAATAGTGCGCCACTTCGTGAGGCACCGTTACCTTCAGGTTTTCTTCATAGTATTTGGCAAAAATCCAGGGGTTGTAACGGATCTGCCGATATTGCGCCTGCCTCTTTCCCAAGCCCCAACCTTTTTCCTTACCCGTCACCTTATACATACCCGCCACGCGACCACGAAGATCAAAGGCCACGGGCACTAATGCAAAATGCTGGTCGAACAACTCTGTACCGAGTTGAATAAAATACTCGGTCTGCTCAATAACTTCACATCGCTGGGGTTCACAAATGGGAACAACATAATTCATCAGAGCAGTATAGCTGTAAACCTGTAACCGCTATAATTGCCTCTATGAATCGCCCCCTAAAATATGACCTGCACTGCCACACCACCTGCTCCGATGGAGCGCTCTCACCAGTAGCTCTGGTTAATCGTGCTGCTGATATGGGAGTGGATGTACTGTCGATTACCGATCACGATACTATCAGCGCCTACCAGCAGCTTGGCCCTCTGGACCAACAACCCATTAAGATTATCCCCGGCATTGAGTTTTCCACCCAGTGGCAGAATATCAACATTCATATTGTTGGCCTGAATATTCAACTGGAGAGTGACGTTTTACAAGCTGGTGTTGCCTTTCAACACCAGGCTAGACAAGATCGTGCCGTATTGATTGCCAAAAAACTTCATCAACTGGGGTTTCAGGGTGCACTGGCCGGAGCAACCGCCATTGCCCATAACAACAATGTAGGCCGCCCACACTTTGCCCAACACTTGGTGAATACCGGCGTGGTCAGCAACATTAAACAAGCCTTTAAGAAATACCTTGGCCCTGGAAAACCAGGCGACATTAAACAACTGTGGGCCGACCTACCCCAAGTAATACAGTGGATCCGAGACGCTGGCGGCACTGCCGTATTGGCTCACCCCACCAAGTACAAACTCACCCGCACCAAATTAAAGCGGCTACTGGATGACCTCATTGAGGCTGGGGGTCAGGGTATGGAGGTAGTATCAGGCAAACAGATTTCTTCCGTCACACAGGACTTGGCCAGTATCTGTCGCGAGAAACAGTTACTGGGCTCCTGTGGATCAGACTTCCACCAGCCGGACCAACAATGGGCAGAATTGGGGCAATACTCAGATTATCCAGCAGACTGTCCATCCGTATGGAAACACTGGGGCTAGCCAATGGTATACTTGCTCGGTTGAGGACTGGCAAAATACTGTGAAAAAATTTCCCACCAAAGCTGATTTACGCATCGAACTGCAAACACAGATTGATGACTACACCCGTCAAGGTGGTGAGATCAATAAGATCCCCCGCGGCCTCAGTGGCCGAGACAATCCTCAAGAAAGCCTTCAAACCCCGCTCTTCGATGGCCCCAAAACCAACCGCACCCCCATCCCAGAGGTTGTCGCCGCACTGGACCTGCGAAGCCAGAAAAATACCACGGTAAAAAAGCCCGCCGAAAAACGGCGTAAAGAAAAAATTATTTACGATGATTTTGGGGAGCCACTTCGGAAAGTCTGGGTTGAGGGATAATTATTTTGAGACTGAAGACCCCATTAACATACCATTGACTAATATCATCAAAGCCCCTTAATTAAGAATCCGCTATGAAAATAAAACCAGTACTTTTTTTATCTCTATTATTTTTTCTGATCCAAGCCAATGCAGAAAAGCTGGTTCTATCTGACATCACCCCACCAACTGACCTCGAAAATATTCATGTGGTGAAACTTTCCAGTGATGCCCACTCAACCGATTTTATTGTCTTTGTTAAGCAGCAGGTGCCTCTTCACAAGCATTTGGCACACACAGAAACACTCTACGTATTAGAAGGCTCAGGGACTTTCCAGCTAGCTGATAAAAGTTTTGATATTGGGCCCGGGGATTATATTAATGTGCCAGAAGGCACACCCCATGCAGTAAAGGTGACATCATTGATTCCGCTGAAAGTGCTTTCGGTTCAGGCCCCGGAATTTTTAGGTAAAGATAGAGTTAAGGTTAACGCTACCCATTGATCCGTATTATGCAGGCCTTTATCAGGCTCGTGACATAAATTTCCCTGTCACGGTATTCACCTTCACCATTTCCCCTGTCTCCAGGTATTCTGGCACTTGAATCTCTAGCCCCGTAGATAGGGTTGCTGGCTTGCTTCGCCCAGCAGCGGTAGCACCCTTAATACTAGGAGAAGTATCTACCACCTCCACAATAATGGATTGTGGTAGCTCAATACCTAACAAAGCGCCATCCACCACCAAGCCTACGATATCTGCCAACCCTTCGGTGATATAACCAAGTTGTTCTTCAATCTCATCGGCGTTCAACCCGTATTGACTGTAGTCTTCTGAATTCATAAACATGTAGGTATCGCCGTCCAGATAGGAATACTGCAACGGTACACGGACACAGTCAGCATCTTTGAGAAGGTCGTCCCCTTTATAGGATTCGTCCAATTTCTGACCTGTTTTCAGGTTGGTAAAACGAACCTTGTACAGCGTGGACGCACCACGAGAAGAAGGACTTTTCGCCTCTACCTGTTTCACTGAGTGAGGAGCGCCATTGATCTCAACAACCATCCCTTTTTTTAATTCATTTGCCTTTGGCACCGGTGTTTCCCCTATTTTAAATTAGTGTTGGCAACCGCCATCCCCGTGAGGATGACCATGCTCAATTTCTTCTGACGTTGCTTCACGAACGTCAATAACTTCAATATCGAAGGTAACCGTTTTACCGGCCAGTGGGTGGTTGGTATCTAAATCCACATTGAATTTCCCTACCTTCATCACCACAGCTTGGCGAGGACCAGAATCTGTCTGAACAGACACTACCATACCCACTTTTGGTTTAATCTTTCCCAGTAAATGCTTAATGGGCACTCGCTGCTCTCTACCCGCCTCACGGAGACCAAACCCTTTTTCGGGCGGAAGGGTCACACTAAATACATCACCTACCTCTTTGCCCGTTAGGGTCTCTTCAAGACCGGGGGTAATACCGCGATGGCCGTGCATATAAATATTAGGCTCTCCATCGTGAGAATGTTCCATTTCCACACCGGATTCATCTCGTAGACGATAGTGGAATTTCACCACTGAATTATGTGCTATTTTCATCGGAAACCTTGTTTAACCCATGCCTATTATTAAACCAATGCCTGTTTTATACGGTGATAACCACTCGCAGTGAATCCAATTTTAACTGAGCACTCTGTAAATAATGGGCCAATAACTCGGCATTCGATTTCAAGTGTTCTATTTCATCCTGCCGAATATTTGGATTCACTTCTGCCAATGCTGTGAGGCGATTAAGTTCGACCTGTTGCTCATGAGTCATTTGTGTCATGGCGGCTG
>JBALWM010000062.1:0-8602 GCA_036960905.1 Porticoccus sp. | reverse complement strand
GTATCTGGCATGAGAATGGCTCTGCCCACTTCGCCATGAATCAACCCGGTGAAAAACGCCCTTATATCATCGAAGACTTTCTCATAGGTTCCCAGCAAATAAACCAATTGATGCCGTTGCTGTTGGTAGAGATCAATGCCAGTGAGATGCTGAGTCGACGCCTATTTAGTGCTGAATTTCTCACTACCCTGAGTGGTGAAGCACTCATTACCCTGATTTACCACAAACCCTTAAATGACGAATGGCAGGAGGTTGCACTTAAGCTACAACAACAATTGGGTGTCGCAATTATCGGTCGTAGCCGCAAACAAAAGACGGTCTTGGATCGTGATTATGTCATCGAAAAACTGCAAGTCTCAGGCAAGGAATATCAATACCAGCAAGTTGAAACCGGGTTTACCCAGCCCAATGCAAGAGTTAACCAGAAGATGCTCGAATGGGCACTTAAACAAACTACTCAATGCAGTGGTGATCTGGTAGAGCTGTATTGTGGTAATGGTAATTTTACTTGTGTACTCGCACAGAATTTCAACCGGGTACTGGCCACTGAAATTTCAAAAATATCCGTGCGATCTGCTCAGCACAATTTTGAAGCCAATAGTATCGACAATGTCGCCATAGTCCGTATGTCTAGCGAGGAATTTACCGAGGCACTTAACGGTGTACGCCCTTTCCGCCGGCTAAAAGATATCGACCTCAACAGCTATAATTTCAGCACCATCTTTGTAGACCCACCCCGTGCCGGATTAGACGATGCAACTGTAGAACTCGTTAAACGCTTCGACAATATCATCTATATCTCCTGCAACCCAACCACGCTCAAGGCTAACTTAATCGCCATGGGTGACACTCACAATATCGAAAGCTTTGCCGTATTTGATCAGTTTCCCTACACCCACCACCTGGAGTCAGGGGTGTTATTGAAAAAGAAATAAATAAGTCTTAGAAACTTACTTTTACCTGCTATTTTTCAGTGGCCCTACCAGCTTATTTAGATAGAATACGCGGCTACTGCCGTATCAGCGTTGAGAAAAGACAAGCTATGAACGAAATAACGATCAATGAACTCAAGCTCTACTCTCCCTTTCAAATTGCCCTTGGAAGCTTTTTTGGTGGCCCCATAGCACTGGTGTACTTTCTTTGGCAGAATTTCAAAACATTAGGCAAACAGAATGCGGCTAAGCACACTGTTATTTGGGGTGTGATATTTAACTTGGCATTACCTTCTGTCCACCAACACCTTCCCTCAATGTTCGCTTTAATTTTCCTCCCTTTTATCTACTCCCTTGTCGCCATGCAAATGGCCTCTTCATGGCAGATGGAGAAAGAAGCCATAGAAGAGTCTGTTCATTTTGATTTTCAATCAAACTGGCGCGTGTTAATTTATGGTCTAGTACTATTTATTGCGTGGATCGCCTTTTCAGTCTCTCTGATTAGAGCATTTACTGCCTTCGGTGTGATTGGCTAGTCATAGAAAAAACCAATGACAGAGTGAATAGTTTGATAAGTGGAACCACTCGTCAGAAGACATAAAACTGGAGAAAAACAATGACTGTATTTTTGATTGGTTCTGTAGAAATTACGGATGAATCCTGGGTATCTGGATATGCCGTAAACGTACATGACATCGTCCATAAACATGGGGGGAAATATCTCTCACGCAGCGGCAATGTTACCCATGTGGATGGCGAACCGTCCAATGCCTCACTCATTGCTCTGGTAGAGTTCCCTGATATGGAAGCGGCCCAAGGGTTTGTTAACGACCCCGATTATGAGAAATTCAGAGAATCTCGTCTGGAGGGAAGTATTAGTACTGTTCAGCTGATTGATGATACAGATGTAGCAGGCACGATTCCCTACCTTAAAAAAGGCTAATCTCTTAAATTGATCCAGAAAAAACGCAGGTACTTTTTCTAACTCTGCTTTTTAGCACACTGTGTTCCTACATTTTTTCTGGATCAATATAAAATCAGTTACGATTTCTTTAGGTAGCAGGTTAACAATACGATACGAACCCCGTTAACACGTCCTTCAATATGCTCGGGATTATCTGTCAGAGAAATGTTCCGAACCGCCGTTCCTCGCTTGGCAGTAAAACCAGCACCTTTAACATCTAGGTCTTTAATCAGTGTGACGGTATCACCACTCTGAAGCACAGCACCATTACTATCCATAGTCGGTGTTCTATCGTCATTTTCGTCATCAGAACCTACGGCCTTGGCCCATGACAGAAGTTCATCATCAAGATACAGCATATCAAGAAGGTCCTGCGGCCACCCCTCAGCGGCAAGACGTGTGAGCATACGCCATGCCATCACCTGAACCGCAGGCACCTGACTCCACATACTGTCATTTAGACAGCGCCAGTGATTTGCCTCTATGCTTTCGGGATTTTCAATTTGGTCACGGCAAGTATCACAAGCCAATATACATTGATCAGCATTCATATCGGCCACTGGCGGTATTTGATAAACAGCAAGGTTGGACTCACTGGTACAGAGTTCACAAGTTGAGTTACTACGCTGCAAGAGTGCTTGTTTAGTATTCATTGAAATGGATGGCCTCGATTTTGAGCGGCGATAATAAGGCTATTATTTATCACAGTAAACAATGAGAAATTATAGAGGAAGCTGCGAGGGCTAATCCTTCTCCTGATCTTCCCCTACAGAATAAAATAATGGCTGTGAATCAGCACTTTCGGAACTGCCCAATATCTTACGCGCAGCATTTTCGATAAATTCCTGGAATGTTTCTTCTAACGCTTCACGCTCCTGATCATAGCCACGTTTTTGCAGTGTATTGAGCTTTTTCCATTCATCGAGAATGGGAATGTGAGAGGTCGCTTCTGTCAGTTGAAAAAATACTTGGTAGTCTGCTTTTTCTGATTCTGAAATTTCCAGCTGCGAGACCAACATACTAATGCGAATGGCTCCCTCTGTGAGGCTCACTTGTTCAGCTACAATCGCTGAGGCAATCACATGGATACTCTTACGGTAATGCTCATGCCGCCCTTTCAGCTCCTCAGCTAATACTTCTTTTTGTTGCTCACGTTCAGTTTTTTGGGTGCGTAATTTAAGGTAAAGATACAACGCATAACCACCGAGGAAAACCACAATGAGTACAGCAAAAACCATCAATAAATTCATCGTCATAAAATCATCATATGCTGTTGGCTCACCAGAGCGAGATCAAGCAGGTAGGGTTAATGGGTATTGGTAAAGGCCTTCCGGGTATAAAGCATTGGCTAGTCTTTTATTTCTCTCAGCTGGGGAGCCTCATCCTGATCACTGGCCTCATTGGTCAAATCTTCAGGTAATTGACGCTTGGTGCGGGCACCCAACTTTTTAATCTCTTCAAATTTTTTCACTAAATTACCACGACCATCCACCAGTCGTTTACGGGTTTGCTGCCAGGCATCCTGGCTCTTGTCGATATGACGACCCAACTCATCCAATGACTCAACGACTAACACCAGTTGGTCATAAAGTTTCCCCGCTTCCGATGCAATTTTCTCTGCATTGCGGTTCTGATCCTCATAACGCCAGATATTGTGTATCGTCCGTAGAGTAGCCAACAGTGTGCTCGGGCTGACCAAAATAATGCCTTTGTCATACGCATCCCTAAACAGGTTGTGATCATGCTCCAGCGCCAACATAAATGCAGCTTCGATAGGTACAAAAATTAATACAAAATCGAGGGTGTTCACTCCTTCCAGCTGCTCATAAGCCTTACGACTCAACCCAGAAATATGATTCCTGACAGAGCTGATATGCTTCTTCAGAAACAACGCCTTGTCAGCTGATTCTTCAGCTCGACAATACCGTTCATAGTCAGTCAGTGACACCTTGGCATCAACCACGATATCTCGGCGATCTGGTAAATGGATAATCACATCCGGATTGCGACGCCGACCTTCGTTATCTTTAAGGGACACCTGGGTTTCATACTCTCGGCCTTTGGTCAGTCCTGATTCCTCAAGAATTCTCTCAAGGATGACTTCACCCCAGTTGCCTTGAAACTTGCTGTCGCCTTTCAGCGCATTGGCCAATTGAACCGCATCCTCACCCACCCTCTGCGCCTGCTTCTGTAACTCGACGACCTGCCCCATGAGTTTATTTCGCTCAGCATTTTCTTTGTCGTAGGCATCCTCTACTTTTTTCCGGAAATCGGTAATTTCCCGGCGTAGAGGATCAATGGTGGTATTGAGTGCCTGCTTGCTCTGCTCGGAAAATTTTTCCTGCTTGGCGTCAAAGATCCGATTGGCGAGATTCTCAAACTCCTGGGTCAAGCTCTCCCTTGCTTGCCTCAATAATTGAAGCTGCTCTTCATAGCGAGTGCGGTCACCCTCCAATCGAGTTTCCAATGAGGCTTTGTCCCGATTAAGAGAGGCCACTTCGCCTTCACGCTGGGCCAACGTTGCTCTGAGTGTAGTTACATCCTGATCAAGACGTGCCGTTAGATCATCTGTTGCTGTCTTCTTTCGACTGCTGATTATCAAGCTCAACAAAAATACTAGCGAAGCACCTATGGCAAGGCCTGCTAATAAAAACATTAGATTTTGCTCACTGATAACCATGTAATCTATCCAACTCTTTGGCTTATGTACGATCCAATACTCTATTCAACCCTCTAGTCGATTGCCCTGACTAGAAAATAGAACCAACACATACCCTGATTTTAGATCATGGTTATGCGATCATTGGCAATCGATCTAGGATAACAAAGATACCTATCATGATGCGCCCGCTTTTTGATATTGCGACACTAAAGAATGACATTGAGGCGGGCGCACTAATCCTCACATCCAACAACCGTTTGGCCACCAAAATACGGCAGGCCTGGGGGCAGTACCAACAAGAATCTGGTAGCGCCAGTTGGCCTCAACCCAGTATCCACGCCATTGAACACTGGATAGACGAGGACTGGCAGCGTTGTTGCGATGCTGGCGTTGAACCTGCAGTGTTAGGCACCATCATTACACCCCAGGTTGAACACATACTGTGGGAACAGGTTATTGAGGAGGATTTTGAAAAGCCTGACCACCTTCTACCGATGAGTTTTGCTGGCCTGGCTCGTAATGGCTACGCCATCATACAACGCTGGCAAATCCCCACTATAAGATTACAGCAGGAAGCACCACTCCTTTGGCGATGGAGCAAGGCTTTTCAAGCCAAGCTAAACAAACACCGGCTAGTCACCTCTGCTGATAGAGCTATTACCGTTCTAAAGGGTTATAAAGCCGGCGCTCTTCCACAAAAAAACAAGACCCTGATGATTGGTTTTGACAGCATACCGCCCCTATACCAATCCTTAATATCCACAGCTTCTGAAACCATGGAAGTACACAGTATTGAAAAATATGGCACGCCTAGCCTTAAGAGTGAGCACCAAGCAGAGCAGGTAGCCTTTCATGATGAACACCAGGAAATAATGGCGGCGGCGGCTTGGGCCCAAGAGCATCAACAGGCTGATAATGACTGCCGAATAGGTATTGTTATTCCTGAATTGACCCGCATGAGAAATCAGGTAGAACGCATTTTTCGCCAACAATTTGAACCTGATTACCTGCTACCCGACCAAGAGCGGTCGGCAACCCCATTTAACATCTCTGTCGGCGTACCTTTGAGCGATACACCACTGATTGCTTCAGCACTATTGCTACTATCCTTAAACCGACACCAAATGCCGCTAGAAGAGCTCTGTCGTTTACTCAATTCACCCTTTTGGGGAGGCAGTGAACTCCCCCTGAGATCAATCGCAGAGAAACGGTTACGCAAGTTAGCCAAGCGTACACTTAGTAGTAGTGAGTTCCGCTATCAACTGCACCTCGCCGAAGAGTCTTGTAGTGCAACTGGCTTTAGTGCCCCCATTGAGCAGGTAGAGAGTCTACGACGACAAATGCCCAACAAAGCGCATTTCCAGCAGTGGATGACACTATTTCAACAACAACTGGATATTATAGGTTGGCCTGGAGAAAGGCCTCTCGACAGTATCGAATATCAACAACATCAACAATGGCTGAGAACCATTGAGCAATATCAGTCACTGGATAACCTCGGCCTTGAGGTGACCCTCAGCGAAGCATTACGTCAACTACAGCAACTGGCTAACCAAACTATATTTCAGGCCGAAACTGAGGATGCACCCGTCCAAATCTTGGGGTTGCTGGAAAGTGCTGACCTGCGTTTCGATCACCTCTGGGTCATGGGCATGGATGACAGTCATTGGCCCCAACCCATTGCGCCCAACCCACTATTACCATTGGCCCTACAAAGAGAATATGAAACACCAAGATCCCTACCTGAACGAGAATTACAGATGGCAAAAAGCCAGGTGGCCGGATTAAAACACGCGGCCCATGAGGTTATTTTTAGTTTCAGTGAGTTCGATACCAACCGTCTTCGACAAGCCAGCAACTTAATTGCCGGCCTACCTACATTAACTCCTGACAACCTGCCAGTTCCTCAGCAAACGAATAACCTTCCAGCCGTTAGGCTAGAGCAGGTTTCCTGCGAATATGGGCCGCCACTGAATCTCAATTATGAGGCCGTCCGAGGTGGCAGCAGTATTTTCAGAGATCAGGCCACCTGCCCTTTTAATGCCTTTGCCCGCCATCGACTAGGTGCGATACAACCACCAGACCCTGTCCTTGGACTATCAAATATGGATAGAGGCTCCCTACTACACGACTGCCTGGAACGACTATGGCAGCAGCTGGGTGATCAACAACACTTACTCAACAGCTCGGCTGAAGATCTGACCAAGCTTGTTTCAGGTGTCGTCACTGGTGCACTACAGCGGTGGCAGAAGCGGCGACCAGACCTGTTTGGCCCACAATTTACCGCCATCGAAAAACAGCGTCTAATAGCCCTTTTAGAGCAATGGCTGGCGGTGGAAAAAATCCGCCCTTCGTTTAAGGTCGTCGCATTCGAAGAGAGCATCCAAACCGAGTTCTCGGGATTGCCACTACGACTTATTATTGACCGAATCGACAAACTGGATGACGGTCGTCAGGTTATCGTTGACTACAAAACCGGTAAGGCCAGTACGAACAGCTGGCTTGGTGAGAGACCCGAGCAACCCCAGATACCACTCTATGTACTATGCAGTGACACACCGGTGGCCGCCGCAACCTTTGCGGTCATCAATGTTGCTCAAAAACAATTTGTAGGATTCTCAGAAGCTACGGGATTACTACCAGATGTCCAACCACCCAGTAGAAAAAATGAACCTGAAAACTGGGACGAGCTGCTCTCACAATGGCAGCACTCCCTAACCAAGTTGGCAGATGAGTTCAAACGAGCGTATGCACCCGTCAAATTCTACAAACCCAGCGCCAGGCAGTATCAGCAAGAACTGGAGTCGCTTAACCGCATTGCAGAAATAACGACCAGTATGACTGTTGAGGAGCCATCACCATGACCGTGGCAGACTCAGCCCAGCGACTGGCTGCACTCGACCCTTGTCGCTCTTTTGCCGTTGCAGCACCAGCGGGTTCAGGGAAAACAGAACTTCTTATCCAACGTGTATTGCGTTTACTCGCCCTTGTCGATGAGCCAGAAGAAATTCTCTGTATGACATTCACCCGTAAAGCAGCGGGAGAAATGCAACACCGCGTTATTGAGGCATTAGCTCGGGCCTCGAATAATGAACAACCACAAAGTAACGATCAACCAAGGAGCCATCAACAAACCACCCTCGATCTAGCGAGAGAAGCCTTGGCACAAGACCAAGTGAGAGGTTGGATGTTGCTGGAAAACCCGAACCGTCTACGTATCCAGACGATTGACGGCTTCTGCCTGAACCTAGCCCAGCAGTTGGCCGTTGAAAGCAGTTTTGGCGATTACTCAGAGCCTTTAGATGACCCGACACCCCGCTATCGTGAAGCTATTGCTGAATTATTATTACCATCACTTGAACAGCAAAACCCCATCGGTAAAGCAATCACAACGTTACTGCACCACCTGGACAATGACCTCAATAAATTAGAACAACTGCTCATCAATCTGCTGAGTAAACGTGAGCAATGGTTGGGGCAGCTATTTCAGTCACGGGGTGCCAGAGACTATCTTGAGGGTTTCCTTAACGAAGTCATCGAGGAAACACTCTCTGAGGCTCAACACTTATTGGCACCCTTTGGAAGCGACTTAGTCTTACTGGCTGACTATGCTGCCAGCCAACTCCCCTATGACAAACGCACCTCAGAAATTTATCACTGCCTGGGAATGGTTGAGTTACCTGAAAATAATCTGCACTTTATTGAGCAGTGGCAGGGACTTGGTGAGCTGCTGTTAACCAAGGAAAACACGTGGCGAAAAGCGTTTAACAAAAATATAGGCTTCCCCACTGAAACAGATACTGGCGACAAGGCCTTTGCCAAGGCACAAAAAGAGGCTGTATCGGTATTGATTGCACAGTTACGGTCAATCTCAGGACTACGTGAAGCCCTTGAAGATATTCGATTTCTTCCCCCGCCAAACTACAACGATAAGCAGTGGCGGGTATTGGATGCACTGACACTGTTACTGCCGGCTCTGGCCGCACAGCTAAGTCTGATTTTTCAGCAACAAAAGGTTTGTGATTTTACTGAGATAACACTGGC
>JBALWM010000061.1:3923-8774 GCA_036960905.1 Porticoccus sp. | reverse complement strand
CCGACACGAGGATTTTCAATCCTCTGCTCTACCGACTGAGCTATCTGGGCATTATTTTGTTACAAGTCTTGCCATATGGCTGTGCGGCAAGAGGCGCGTATTAAACCTTCTCGCCTGTATATCGTCAAGGCCATGACGAAAATTATTCTGATGGTGGGACGTAACCTTCTGCCTCATCAAATTCTTCACCGGAAAGGAACTTTTTTCGTTGTTCATTGAGATAGGTTCGGGCCGTCATGTCCATCATATTTAGGTGTTTTTCGTTGATCAGCCTAGTCTGGTGTTCGATCCATTCGTCCCAAGCCTGTTTAGAGATATTTTCATAGATTTCCTGCCCCGTTGGACCAGGGAATGGCGCGGCATCGAGACCTTCAAGCTCTTTATTTAATTTCTTACAGTGAACCATGCGTGACATTGGTGTGTCCCTTATGCTGTCAGTTGTTGCAGAAGCTGCTTCACGGGTTGGGCTGTGCCCACTTCCAGTGGTGAGGTAGGGTTATACCAGACTATGGAAGGGCTATCCATGATGGAAGATTGTTGTTTCGCTTGTATCAGCACGGGCTGGTAATCCAAGTGAAAGTGACTAAAGGTATGGCGTCGTTTTGGTAGTAGTTGCCAGTTTTCCACATAGCAGCTCAGTTGATGACAGATACGATTGATTTCGGTTTCGTTATCACATTGGGGAAATACCCAAAGCCCTCCCCAGAGCCCATTGGCTGGACGTTGTTCCAGCAGTATTTCGCCCTCAGGGTTTTGAATAATCAGAAATAGGCTCTCTCTAACTGGCTGCTCCTGGCGTGGTTTTTTGCCAGGATAATCCGTGGGGTTACCTGCTGTGAAAGCCGTACATTGATTAGCCATGGGACATTCGATGCAACGCGGTCGGGTGCGGGTACATAGGGTGGCGCCTAGATCCATAATGGCTTGAGTGTAGTCGGCAAGCCTTGTCTTGGGTGTATGTTGTTCGGCATGTGCCCATAACCGATTGCTAACAGCAGTTTGTCCCGGCCAGCCATCAATAGCATGGTAGCGGGTTAGTACTCGCTTTACATTTCCATCGAGGATGGTGGCCGGTTTTTGGAAAGCAATGGCACGGATGGCCCCGGCGGTTGATCGGCCTATACCGGGTAATGCTTCTAGTTGTTCAATGGTATCGGGAAATATGCCATCGAATTCGTTAATGATGAGCTGTGCAGTTTTGTGCAGGTTGCGAGCACGGGCATAGTAGCCAAGGCCTGTCCAGTGATGCAGTACTCGATCTTGAGGGGCACTGGCTAGTGTCTCTATGGTGGGAAAGCTGGCCATAAACTGCTGGAAGTAGGGGATAACCGTGCTGACCTGGGTTTGTTGCAGCATGATCTCTGATACCCATACACGGTAGGCGGTGATCCCTTGCTGCCAGGGGAGGTCCTTGCGACCATGTTGATCGAACCAGTTCAGCAGCTTCTGGGAAAAGGAGGTACTCATTATTGAGGGCCCATTAACTCAGCACTCACTATTGGAAAATGCCTTTTAATAGATTCTCAATGACTTGTTGTTTAACGTCCTTTTCTTCTTCTGGATCAGCTTTTTCAGTTCCCTCGGTAGTGGTGCTTTCTTTTGCTTCTGTTTCTGGTTTTTTCAGGAATTTATCAAACAGGACCTTTTGAAGTTTTTCTTGCAACAATTGGCTGATGAACTGCGAATCTGGTAGGCAATTACCGCCGCCATCTTCTGAAAAAGAGCCGCTGCACCGAAGAGGGATATCCCGATTTTGAATTCGTTTGCTTTTCACTAAACAGCCAGTTTCAGAGGTGTGGTCTCCCTGAAGATTGGCGGTGATCAACATATCGTAGGTCTCTTTTTTAAGGAAGACCGTACCATAACCGGAGACGGCCAGATTACCAAGGCCCGTGGTGAAGCCCGGTAACAGGATGCGCTGATCACGCCATTGGATATCACCCTGTAAATCCTTCAGTAGTGTACTGTTTGGCCACGTTTGGTTGGTGACAGGTTGTTTTTCTATCAGGGCTGCCATTTCACAGTAACTGCGTTCTACATTGATATTGTCGACTTGGAGGTTTTTAGCACTGAATTTGCCGTTGCCATCGATATTGGCCATCAGTGCCTCCTGAGTATCGCCTTGGGTCTTACCATTGAAGTCCACGGTCAACGTTCCGTGGATATCAGATTGTTCTGCCAGTGTGGACAGGCTTTGGTGCAGATCAATATCAACCAACTGCTTGGTAAATACCACCGAAGGTATTTTGCGACGAAGGTCCACTTTTGTGGTTGCTTTAAAGCTACCGCCAAAAATCTGACCAGACAAATCAGTGATATTCATGACCTTGCCGTTGGCAAGCAGGTTGAGGTGGAGTTTTTCTATCTGCATGTCATCACTGGTGAGACGGTCAAGATTCAGTTCTATGTGACCCTTGCCGCCCTCCAGTAGTGCCAGTGGTGCAAGAAGAGGGGTAAGCAAGCCGGACTGGTTGCTACTATCACCACTGCTGGTGGGTAGTGTCAGAGTGTCACCATTCAAGGCCATGTCTAACTGACGAGGGCTTGCAAGCTTGAGTGACAGTTTTCCACCCACATTGAAGCCATCTAGTGACACCGCCAGGTTATTCAACTCGATAGACTGTTCGGAGGCAGAAAATAGTGACTGTATATTGAGCTTCTTGAACCCTTCGGGGGCTTCGATGGGCAGCTCTGCTAACAACAGGTTTTGAAGTGATAGTTCACCGGCTACTGTTGGTGAGGATTGCAGGTTACGAGCGGTCACCTTGCCCGTTAGGTCAGCAGAACCAAGCGTTCCCTGAATTGTATTGATGTTCAGGGAGTCCGCCTTGCCATCGTAAAGCACGTTAAAGTTGAGGTTCAATGGTAGCTGAAACCCGGTCAGGCTCAGCTTTGCATTTGATAGTGATGCTTGTTGCTCTTCTAACTGCAATTTAAGTTGGGTCTCCAGCGCAATGCTGATGGGGCTAGCTTGGTCTGGCAGGATTGTTGAAGCTGTTAGCGTTAACGGGAAGGGCTCTCCATCGAGATTTAACCCTTTGCTGGTGAAGTTTAATTGTTCGAGCACTCTGTCTGAGGTGCCTGGTGTCACCAGTGTGATGCGGCTATTTGTCAGGGCTAGCTGATCAATGGCTACCTCAAAAGGTAATTCAGTGGTCTGAGATTTTTGTGTTGATGCCGCTGCACCGGGTAATGCGGCCACATTGGTGGCTTCTTCGGCAGACTCCACTTTGATATTGGCACCATCTATGGCAATGGCTCGGAGGCGGATTGTGCGTGATAGCAGTGCTTTCCAGTCCAGAATAAAGTCTGCTTGCTCAAAACTTATTTCTGGAATGCCTGCTTCTTTGCCAGATAGAGATGTAGTGCCCGCATGAACGGCCAGATTGGGATAGAAGGACCAGCGAAGGTTGCCCTCTATGGACAGTTCAATATTATTTTGGTTGGCGAGCTGTTCCAGTTCTGGTTTGTAGGTATTGGGGTCTGTTCCCAACAGTAAGTAGGTGAGGCCTCCCACTACGATCAAGACTAGTAGAAAAGCCAGAGCAAAAAATAGTTTCAATAACCTCAATACCAGCACTCCCTTATAAAAACTCGGCGGGGACTATAAAAACCCAGCGATCGTTGCGAGCAATTATCTTACTCGCAATGACTGGGATTGTTTACTTGAAAGTGACGTTAATAGTCAGCTTTTTATTAGAAGCTTAACCGGATGCCTAGTTCCAAACTACGGCCAGGTTCTGGTGCAATTTCACGTAAAAAAGAGGTGGAATTACGGATTTCTTCGTCCAGTAGGTTGTTGGCCTTTAGGGATAACAACCAAGTACCATTTGCCGTGTCGAGGTGATAATGAATGTGGCCATCGAGCCGGGTATAGCCATCTGTTTTTTCTTCAAAGTCACCTGGGTGGTCTTGCTCCTCGACTTCTGTAAGTTTCAGTTTGGTACTCCACTGATAGGCTTGGTAGCTCAGCGCGAGGCCATAACGGAGAGGCGGGATACGCGGAACATCGCCACTGTTATCTAACTCGGCACGCACATGGTCACCAAATAACTCTAGTTGCCAAGAATCACTCAAAGGAAGGCCTATACTGGCTTCAATACCTTTGAAGCTCGCGTCTTCTTGTTGATATTGAAAAATAGACAGCCCTTCCTCTACATCGATAAGGCCAGTGTTTCGTTTGAAGATAAAGTCATCGATCGCGTTGTAGAACAGGTTGAGGTTCAGATCTGTAGCCCCCCGATATTGATAGCCAAGTTCGACGTTGTGGCTGGTTTCTTCATTGAGATCAGGGTTGCCAATATCAAAACTTTCACTGGCGTGGTGTGGGCCAAAGGAAAGGAGTTCCTCGACAGCCGGGGCTCTCTGGGCATGGGTGAGGGACAGACTTAGGCTCTGATCGTCAGTCATTTGCCAGAGTCCACCTAAGGAGAGGCTCTGAGTGTTATGGCTGATCTCTGAGTCATCTTCAGGGTCGATAGTTTGGCGGTCTACCCTCAGCCCCAATTCATAGCTCCAGTCGCCGTGGGTCGTTTCTCCCACCCAGAAAATACCGCCATTTCGAATATCTGATTTTGGAATAAAGGCTTCGTCCCCTATGGCTGCAAACTGACGGTCTTCTACTTGAAGTCCAATTGCACCAGTCCACCCTGCAACTTCCTGGTGTAATAGTTCAATGCGAGCCTCAATAGCCTCATTAGTAAAATGGGTACCTTTTGTGTTGTTCTCTATTTCCACATGTTCGTAATCATTGTGACTGACCCGAAACCGGCCCAGTTCAAAGCCGGGAAGGATATCAGCCCATTCGGCTTTCAGGTCAAACCGTGTTTGATCCATATCGATTCGAATCAG
>JBALWM010000061.1:0-3823 GCA_036960905.1 Porticoccus sp. | reverse complement strand
CAGCCCATTCGGCTTTCAGGTCAAACCGTGTTTGATCCATATCGATTCGAATCAGTTCGGGTTCCTCTCCGTCGTGGATGTGGGCATCGGGAGGAATACCATAAAGGTTTTCCATTTCACTGATAGAAATACCGATAAACCCCTTCTCAGCAATCCAGGAGATACCTGCAGTACCTGAGGTGGCTTGGGTATCTGTGTTATCAATGTAGCCATGAGTACTTTGGTGGTCAGCAGGGCTTTCTCCCGATTCGGGGTTCTGGGCATAGCCTTTGATTCTGGTGTTGTTACTGTCACGGTACAGGCCATCCAGGTGCCAGGCCCAGTTTCCCACTGGTGTTTCAGTTAGTGCACCTTCCAATAGTATGACGGTACTGTTCTGGTCGTTAGCTGTGTTGTGACGGTATTCAATGGCACCGGTGGTTTCATCGGGTAGTGTGTCGGGGATACGGTTGTCGATGACATTGACAACACCACCAATAGCACCGTTGCCATAGCGAAGAGTGGCAGGACCACGGAGTATTTCAATACGTTCGGCCACCAGCGCTTCTGTCGTAATCACATGGTCACCGCTGGCTGAGGAAGCATCAAGTGTCCCCAGGCTGTCTTGCATTACCTTAACTCGGTTGCCCACTTGTCCGCGGATCACGGGTTTGCCAACACCGGGGCCAAACCCTGAATTGGTAACCCCCAGTTCATCTTTTAGAGTCTCGCCTATGGTTGCGGCTGCTTTGTTATGTAGGGTGTCACCAGTTAGTACGCTGACTGCTTGATTGATTCCAGCAGAGCTTTCTTCAAGCGGTGAAGCCGAAATGACGACCTCATTGAGTTCGTGTATGTTGTGTTGGATATCTTGCGCTATAACAGCACAGGGCAGACTGGACATGGCCAGAGCTACCATAAAAGTATATTTCATTGTGAATCGTCCTATAGCGAGAACAGGGGTAAGTTAGGGTTCCTGGTTAGCTATAGGGATGGTGGTGCACGGCTATTGCGTGCCGAAACGGGGGTAAGTTGTGGAGTGGGGAAGTGACTGGCCACAATATCTGTGGCGAGTGGTTCAACTGGAAAGGCTGAAGAATAGTTTTCGAGGCTGGTTTCATCGGTACTGGAGCTGAGGCATAACTCACAACTGATATTGTTATCGTCTAGATGAATATGTGCGGCAGCAGTTTGGCTCAGCCACAGGGTTGTGAAGGCCAGCAGACAGACAAGAATGATGTTGGGGCTTCGAAAATGCATTTTTTTAGTGCAACAGCTTCCATGACTGAACAATATAGGCCCAGAAGTGTAATCACTTCATGCTTCTTATGGAAGGGTGGGGGTGACCCCTTTATAATAGCCAACCTGATTGCCTGAATATGGCATTGTTGGAACGTGGCTTGTTTGGAGAGAAACATGGCGGAACGTAAGGCGGCAGTAAGTCGTGACACGCTAGAGACACAGATTACTGTTGAGATAAATCTTGATGGTACTGGTCAATCCAGCTTTGAGACAGGTGTGCCCTTTCTAGAGCACATGCTGGATCAGATTGCTCGCCATGGTCTGATTGACATTAGCGTACAAGCTAACGGTGATACTCACATTGATGATCACCACACCGTTGAAGATATTGGTATTACGCTAGGTCAGGCATTTAAGCAGGCATTGGGTGATAAAAAAGGCATCCGACGTTATGGACATGCTTATGTCCCATTGGATGAAGCGTTGTCTCGTGTGGTTGTGGATTTTTCTGGTCGGCCAGGTCTGGAAATGTTTGCTAATTTCACCCGGCCCAAGGTGAAAGATTTTGATGTGGATCTGTCCTATGAGTTTTTTCAGGGATTTGTGAATCATGCCGGGGCCACATTGCATATTGATAATCTGCGTGGCAAGAATGCTCACCATGAGATAGAGACTATCTTCAAGGCATTTGGCCGGGCGGTGCGTATGGCCATTGAACTGGATCCGCGGATGGCAGGGATTACCCCGTCAACCAAAGGAACCCTGTAAGAGCGACGTTTTGGTAATCAAGGCTTTGCTTTAAAAAGACACCCATAACTGAATTTCTTATGACAGACTTTCGTACTCGCATTGCTGTGCTGGATTATGGCATGGGCAATCTTCATTCTGTATCAAAGGCGCTGGAGCATGTAGCTCCAAAGGCTGAAGTCATTGTAACGTCTGACGCTGCTGAAGTAGCCGACGCTGACCGAGTGGTGTTTCCCGGTGTAGGCGCTATCCGTGACTGTATGGCGGAAATTCGTCGACTGGGTTTTGATAAGCTGGTGGCTAAAGCCATTGAGGAAAAGCCGGTACTCGGCATTTGTGTCGGGATGCAGGCACTACTCGAGCATAGTGAAGAAAATAACGGCATTGATTGTCTGGGAATCTTGCCTGGCAAAGTACGATTTTTTGGTCGTGATCTGCATGACGCCACTGGTGAAAAGCTAAAGGTACCCCACATGGGATGGAACCGGGTTAATCAAGCGATTGATCACCCTATGTGGCAGGGTATTGAGCAGGGCAGTCGGTTTTACTTTGTTCATAGCTACTATGTGGATGAAAGCCAGCAAGAGTTGGTGGCGGGCACCTGTGACTATTCTGTGAAATTTGCAGCAGCGCTGGTTAAAGATAACCTGTTTGCCGTGCAGTTTCACCCCGAGAAAAGCCAGACAGCGGGGCTGCAGTTGCTCAGTAATTTTGTAACTTGGAGAGGGGCTTCATAGCCTATCTGTTATTGAGCCATGAATATATGGCTCAATAAGTTGTCGTGGTGAATAGTTTATTGCGAACAAAACACCAAATTATTAACCCCAGATGTGACAGGAATTAATTCGTGCTGATTATCCCCGCTATTGATTTGAAGGACGGCGAATGCGTACGTCTACGCCAAGGCCGTATGGAAGACTCCACGGTATTTTCAGGTAGCCCCGTGGAGATGGCTGCTCGCTGGGTAGATGCCGGTGCACGGCGTTTACACCTGGTAGATTTGAACGGAGCTTTTGCTGGAGAACCCGTCAATGGTGAGGTAGTGACAGATATTGCCAAAGCTTACCCTGATTTGCCTATTCAAATTGGTGGGGGCATTCGCAGTGGTGAGACCATTGAGGCCTACCTGAAAGCCGGTGTTGAATATGTCATTATTGGTACTAAAGCAGTAAAAGAACCCGCGTTTGTCACTGAAATGTGTCAGCAATTCCCAGGTCATATCATTGTGGGTATTGACGCTAAAAAAGGCTTGGTGGCGACTGACGGCTGGGCTGAAATGACAGAGGTGAAGGCGGCGGATTTGGCGAAACAGTTCGAGTCAGATGGCGTCAGTGCCATTGTTTACACAGATATTGACCGTGATGGGATGATGCAGGGCGTTAATGTTGAGGCAACGCTGGCCATGGCCAAGGCATCCTCAATCCCTGTTATTGCTTCTGGCGGCATTACTAACATGGATGATATTGTGGCGCTCAATGGGGTCGCTAATCAGGGTATTCTCGGTGCCATCACAGGACGAGCTATCTACGAGGGAACACTGGACGTCGCTGAAGCTCAATTGCTTTGTGATCAGTGAATTTTGGGTTAAATCAATACTCTTTTAACTATCTTGTAGCGAGAAAATAGAAGCCACCTAATGAAGAGGGGTGGCGTTAGTTGTGATTATTTCTTTGTTTATTCTTCAGCAATAAGCCAGCATCTACCCCATCTTATTTTAGTGTCTATCCAGATTTTAGTGCCTATCCAGAGTGCTATGATGAGTGACATAGCTTCTTGAATTTGGTTTTTCTGATTATGGCCCGTGGTGATCATATTTATGTTCGTCGTTTTGGTGGTATGTATGCCCACCATGGTG
>JBALWM010000060.1:2022-8791 GCA_036960905.1 Porticoccus sp. | reverse complement strand
GCGGCCTTTCCGAGCGTGAAATGGCTGAACAAGTTCTCGATTCCATGGATATTGAACGGGAGCGAGGGATCACTATTAAAGCCCAGAGTGTGACTCTGGATTTTACCTCCAGAGATGGTCAAACCTACCAGTTAAACTTCATTGATACCCCAGGGCATGTAGATTTTTCTTACGAAGTGTCTCGTTCACTTGCAGCGTGCGAGGGGGCTCTCTTGGTCGTCGATGCAGGTCAGGGGGTTGAAGCTCAGTCTGTTGCAAATTGCTATACGGCTATTACCCAAGGGCTTGAAGTACTGCCTGTTCTAAACAAAATGGACCTCCCTCAAGCTGAACCAGAACGGGTTATAGAAGAAATTGAGGATATTATTGGTATTGATGCTGTGGATGCTGTCCGCTGCAGTGCCAAAACAGGTATCGGTATCGTCGATATCCTAGAACAACTCGTTGTGAAAATTCCGCCACCAACGGGTGATGTGGATGCACCGTTACAGGCGCTGATTATTGATTCCTGGTTTGATAATTATCTAGGGGTGGTTTCTCTGGTACGTGTCACCGAGGGAACCCTCAAGTCTAAAGATAAGATTATTACCAAATCTATTGGTAAGGCTCAAATTGTTGATAGCGTCGGTATCTTTACACCAAAGCGAAAGGTCACAGGTGTACTTAGGGCGGGTGAGGTAGGGTTTGTAGTTGCCGGTATTAAGGATATTCATGGCGCACCTGTTGGTGATACCTTTACCCATGCCAAGACACCTGATGTCCCTGCATTACCCGGTTTTCAGAAGGTTAAGCCTCAAGTTTATGCAGGCCTGTTTCCCATTAGCTCGGATGATTTCGAGGATTTCCGTGAGGCATTGTCCAAGCTCACTCTGAATGATGCGTCACTTTTCTACGAACCAGAAAGCTCAGACGCGTTGGGTTTTGGTTTTCGCTGTGGTTTTCTTGGCATGCTGCACATGGAAATCATTCAGGAGCGGCTGGAACGTGAGTATAACCTTGATCTCATTACGACGGCCCCCACAGTTGTTTACGAAGTGTTAAAGACTGATGGCAGTCTTATTCATATCTCAAACCCATCAGACCTGCCAGACCCGGTTTATATCGATGAAATGCGTGAACCACTCTGTGAAGCTAATATTTTGGTGCCAAAGGAGTTTGTGGGAAATGTCATGACCCTCTGTGTTGAAAAGCGGGGTATACAGAAAGACATGCAGTTTGTTGGTGGGCAGGTCTCCCTTACCTATGAAATCCCCATGAGCGAAGTGGTGATGGATTTCTTTGATCGCCTGAAATCAGTCAGTCGCGGCTTTGCTTCCCTCGACTATAGTTTTACCCGGTTTGAGGCTGCTCCACTGGTCAGGTTGGATGTGTTGATCAATGGAGACAAGGTCGATGCTCTGGCTGTGATTATTCACCGCGAACATTCACAGCATAAAGGCCGTCAACTCACTGAAAAAATGAAGGAGTTGATTCCTCGACAAATGTTTGATGTGGCTATTCAGGCGGCCATTGGTGGACATGTCATTGCACGGACATCGGTCAAGGCACTTCGGAAAAATGTTACCGCAAAATGTTATGGTGGTGATGTTTCTAGAAAGAAGAAATTGCTGGAGAAACAGAAAGAAGGTAAGAAACGTATGAAGCAGGTGGGTAATGTGGAAATTCCTCAGGCTGCTTTCCTAGCCGTACTGAAGACGGATAGTTGAGGTTTTTGAATGGATATTAACTTTCCACTGATCCTGATGATACTGGTTGTTGTTACTGGAGTTGTCTGGTTTCTAGATCGCTTGGTGTTAGCTAAAAAGCGTGGTGACCAGCCCGTGCCCACCTGGGTTGAATACAGTGGCTCCTTCTTTCCTGTATTGTTGGTGGTTTTCGTCCTTCGCTCCTTTTTATTCGAGCCTTTCCAGATTCCCTCTGGTTCCATGATCCCCACACTGAAGGTGGGTGACTTTATTCTCGTTAATAAGTATACCTACGGTTTGCGTCTGCCTGTTACCGGCACCAAAATTCTCCCTGTGAGTGAACCACAGCGAGGGGATGTGATGGTGTTTTTCCCCCCTAATGATGATCGTTACTTTATCAAGCGAGTGGTTGGGTTGCCCGGTGATAGTATCCGGATCATTAACAATATGCTTTATGTGAATGACAAATTAGCTGAGCAAACTGTCTTTCCCGAAATACCTGAAGATTCTCGTTTTCTGTTGATGGAGGAAGATCTGGGTGGAGTAGTGCACCAGATACAGAAACATAAGGTGGCAGGACGTCTGGGTCGAGACTACGCTATTGTGGTGCCTAAGGGGCATTATTTTATGGTGGGTGATAATAGAGATAATAGTAGTGATAGTCGTGTTTGGGGCCCTGTTCCAGAAAAGAATATTGTTGGAAAAGCCGTAGCAGTATGGATGCACTGGGAGTCGTTCAGCAGCTTGCCTAGTTTTAAGCGAATGGGCAAAATTCAGTAGTCACAATTTGAAGTTATTAACGGAGATAGGATCATGAAACATAATAAGCAAAAAGGGATAACGGTCCTTGGTGGGCTTACCGCATTACTTATTGTGGGATTTTTTCTGACAGCTTTTTTTAAAGTGGGGCCGCTATATCTGGATAATTCCTTTATACGTGCAGCGCTAGATTCTCTGGCTCTTGAAAATATTCACACGCTGACGGATAAAGACGTTAGAAAAAAACTCTACAGCTCTTTTGATGTTAACAACGTACGTGATGTTGATATGAAACAGTTAAAAATTATCCGTGAGAGAACCAAGACACTGGTTACGTTGAATTATGAAAAGCGCATTGAATTTATGGGGAATGTCGATGTTGTTGTGCGCTTTGAAAATAGTTACGACAGCTCCAAGTAAATAGCGATAAGTAGATCTTATAGGGTGGATATTACTAAACAACGTTTCTTGGATCGTATTGGTTACTGCTTTAATGACCCTGCCTTGCTGGATTTAGCTCTGACTCATAGGAGTTATGGTTCTCATAATAATGAGCGGCTTGAGTTTCTTGGTGATGCCGCACTGAATTTTATTATTGGTCATGCTATTTATCAGCGATTACCTGATGTGAGAGAGGGTGAGCTGAGTCGCTATCGTTCCAATCTGGTTAAAGGTGTCACACTCACGGAAATTGCTATTGAGCTACAGTTGAGTGCACATCTACATCTTGGTGCAGGGGAAATAAAATCTGGTGGTCATCGCCGGGCTTCAATCCTAGCGGATACTGTAGAAGCCATTATTGGGGCTATCTATCTTGATGGGGGTATGCCCCCTTGTGAAAGGTCTGTTCTCCAATGGTTTGAATCCAGATTGGATAATCTTAATGACCAAGATCTGAAAGACCCAAAAACCCAGCTTCAGGAGTTTATGCAAGCGCGCGGGAGCACCTTGCCTGTCTATGAGGTAGAAAGCATCTCCGGTGAGGAGCACAATCAACAATTCACTGTACATTGTAAGGTTGATGGTTTGAGAAAGCCCACCATAGGTCGTGGCAGCAGTCGTCGCCATGCTGAAAAACAGGCGGCTGAATTGGCTTTAAAAGGATTAATTAAATGACCGGGACTGAACCAGCACAGCGTTGTGGTTATGTGGCCATCGTAGGGCGTCCTAATGTGGGCAAATCCACATTACTTAATCATATGCTTGGCCAAAAAATTAGCATTACATCTCGCAAGCCCCAAACGACTCGACACAATACTCTAGGTATTAAAACAGAGGGTGATACCCAACTTATTTTTGTCGATACGCCAGGTCTTCATACGAATCAACAGAAAGCAATTAACAAATATATGAATCGTGCTGCCGAGAGTGCTATTCGTGATGTTGATGTCATTGTTTTTGTCGTGGATCGTAGTGTCTGGACGGAGGCAGATGAGAGAGTCGCAGAGGAGGTGATGAAGTCGAGCTCCCCCGTCATTATTGCGATCAATAAACTTGACCGGATGGAAAGTAAATCTGAATTGTTGCCTCACCTACAAACCCTGGCTCAACGTATGCCTGAAGCTCAGCTGATACCCGTTTCTGCGCTATATGGGCAACAGCTAGAGCTTTTGGAAAAGGCTATTCAGCTACATATTCCTGAAGGTGCTCATTATTTTCCAGAAGATCAAATCACAGATCGTAGTCAACGCTTTCTTACCGCAGAGTTAGTGCGGGAAAAAATCACCCGTCAATTGGGTGCTGAAGTGCCTTATGAGGTGGCAGTTGAGATAGAGGCTTTTAAATATGAGGGGAAAATCTGTCATATCCATGCCTTGATACTGGTTGAGAGGGAAGGGCAGAAAAAAATTATTATCGGTGAGAAGGGCGCTCGATTGAAACAAATTGGTCAAGAAGCTCGTCTTGATATGGAGCGATTGTTGGATTGTAAGGTGATGCTCAAATTATGGGTTAAGGTTCGCAGGGGCTGGTCTGATGATGATCGGGCACTGCGTAGCCTGGGGTATGATTAATCGTTAGAACGTATCTGACATTAAGGGTTAATGAGACTCAATAATGATACCTCTGAATGAACCTCGGTATTTGTTGCATCTCATCAGGCAGAACTGGGTAGTGTGGCTATGCGTGTAGATAGTGAACCAGCATTCGTTCTTCATGCCCGCCCTTATCGTGAAACCAGCCAGTTGGTTGATTTATTTTCACGTCACCATGGTCGCTTTCGTGCTGTCGCTAGAGGCTTTCGCCAGACTAAAACATCGACAAAAACTCTTTCACTTTTTACGCCATTATTGATTGATTGGACGGGGAAATCTGACTTGAAAACCTTGGTGGGTGCTGAGCAGACAGGAGTCCCTTTAATGCTGACCGGCGACCGACTCTTTAGTGGGTTTTACCTAAATGAGCTGTTGCTTAGATTGTTAGCTGAGCACGACCCCCATGAATGGATTTTTGATTGTTATCTCGAAATAATGAATAAATTGGCTGATGGTGATCAGGTTGAGCCTGCACTGCGACAATTTGAGACCTGCTTATTGGAAGGCATTGGCTATGCGCTGGTACTTGATACAGATGCAGAGTCAGGAGAGCCTGTCGCGCCGGATCTGTGGTATTGGTTCGATCCTACGGTCGGCTTGGTTGCTCGACCTTCTGTTCGTAGTGAGCAGCGTGCTCCCAATTGGTTTCAAGGTGAAGAACTTATTGCTATTGATCATGGTGACGATTCTAATCCATCAATCGGTCAGTCTAAAAAAAGGTTGATGCGTCTTGCGTTACTTCCGCATCTAGGGGGTAAACCCTTACGTAGTCGAGAGTTGTTTCGTCACTGAAAATGAGCTTGGATAGGGCCTGGTGATTGGGAGTTATCATGATTATTGGTATTGGCACTGATATTGTGCAAATAGCCCGGGTTAAAAGTGTTCTTGAACGCCATGGGCGTTCTTTTGCAGAAAGGATTTTGTGCCCTGCAGAGCTGGCTATCTTTGACAATAAGAAGCAGCCTGAAATATATTTGGCTAAGCGTTATGCAGCCAAGGAGGCGGCGAGCAAGGCGTTGGGAACTGGGATTGGAGCTATTTCCTGGCAGGATATAGAGGTGAGCAATAATAGTGCCGGTGCACCGTTACTTGCTCTTAGTGGTGCCGCTCAGTCTCGCATGGTGGAGATGGGTGCTAGTCAGGCATTGGTCAGCCTGTCCGATGAGCGTGATTTTGTTGTAGCTTTTGTTACGCTTTCTGGTGATTAGTCTACCGGTTTGGGTTTTTTATCATGTCAGTGAAATGATGAGAATGTATACCTGTTACGTGACCCATCCGAATTTACTCAATAACCGGTTCGAAGGTGGTTATCATGAATCTATCTTTGAGTTTGGACAGTATTCCGAGTAATGATACATGCCTCGTTATAAAATACGGTCTTTATACAAGGCACTATCTAATAGTGTAGTCGTGCGTTTATTTTGGTTGAGATATTGATGTCGTACCCAACTATTGAATCCTGTGTGGGGGAAACTCCGCTTGTACAATTACAACGTCTTCCTGGCGAAACAAGCAATATACTGCTTGTGAAGCTGGAGGGTAATAACCCAGCCGGTTCCGTCAAGGACAGGCCTGCCATGAGTATGATTCAGCAGGCTGAGGCCCGTGGCGACATTTGTCCTGGTGATACGCTTATCGAAGCGACTTCGGGCAACACTGGCATTGCCCTGGCGATGGCTGCGGCTATTAAAGGCTACAAAATGGTATTAATCATGCCAGAGAATAGTACCGATGAGCGAAAAGCGGCTATGAGGGCATATGGTGCTGAATTGATCCCTGTCACCAAGGAAGCCAGCATGGAAGGTGCACGTGATTTAGCTAAAGCGATGGAAGCTGAGGGGAAGGGCAAAGTATTAGACCAGTTTGGCAATATGGATAATCCCTTGGCCCACTATCAACATACTGGGCCTGAAATATGGCAGCAAAGCAATGGTAAGGTGACCCATTTTGTCAGCTCTATGGGGACGACGGGCACTATTATGGGGGTCTCCCGTTACCTGAAAGAGAAAAATCCGACTATTCAAATCATTGGTTTGCAGCCTGAAGAGGGTGCCAGTATCCCTGGTATTCGGCGCTGGCCAAAAGAATACCTACCCGAGATTTTTGATGCGTCTCGAATTGACGGCACTATGGACATGGGGCAGCAGGAAGCAGAGGCGTGTATGCGAAGGTTGGCTTGTGAAGAAGGGATATTCTGTGGCGTCTCATCAGGTGGTGCGGTGGCAGGAGCCCTAAGATTGTCAGCTAAAGTTGAAAATGCTGTGATTGTGGCCATTATCTGTGATCGAGGAG
>JBALWM010000060.1:0-1922 GCA_036960905.1 Porticoccus sp. | reverse complement strand
TTGTCAGCTAAAGTTGAAAATGCTGTGATTGTGGCCATTATCTGTGATCGAGGAGATCGTTACTTGTCTTCAGGCATTTATTAGTTATTAACTAATAAATGATCTGGTTGCAGCTAATCACCATGATAGGGTGAGTCCCAATGCAATTTAGCGCCTGTCAGTGTCCATACTAGGTCTAACTTTGGAGTACATATACTCCTCCCGAGATAATGAATGGATTGTATTTAGGTAGAACCATCTATGGTACAGGTTAGGAGCCGTCACCCCCTTCATGATGTTGGGGATATTTGCATTGATCAGTGGGTCACAGACCTGCTCGCTAAAGTGACTGAAAAAAGCTTTTCACGAGAAACCCTTGTTGCTGCATGTGTGTTGGCTAGGGACTCTGAAGCAAGTGCCAATCCCGTCAATGACCAGGTTTGGGCTACTACAGTCAGTAGCTTTCGCACGGGTATGGAGATGGCGGAAATTCTTACTGAACTCCATCTTTATGACCAGGATAGTCTTGTCGCATCTATTCTTTACCGAGCTGTTAGGGAAGGTCGGTTATCAATAGAAACGGTGCGGGGTCAATTTGGCGAGAGCGTGACTAAATTGATTGATAGTGTCCAAAAGATGGCTGTCATTAGTACCTTGAGAGCAGATGGCGATGACGATGTATTTGGCCATGCTGGGACTGTACAAGCGACTAAAGTCAGGGAAATGCTTGTTGCAATTATTGATGATGTGCGAGTGGCGCTGATTAAAATTGCGGAACGAACCTGTGCCATTCGTGCCTTGAAAACAGCATCACAAGAAAAGCGCTTACGAGTGGCTCGGGAAATTTTTGATGTCTACGCACCCCTGTCTCATCGTTTGGGTATTGGCCAGTTAAAGTGGGAGCTGGAGGATCTTGCCTTTCGGTACCTTGAGACTGATGAATATATGCGTATTGCTCGATTGCTTGATGAGCGGAGAATGGATCGCCAGCAGTATATCAAGGAGCTGATCAGTACCCTTGAAATGGAGCTTACAAAGGCCGGTATTAAGGGCGATATCGCTGGCCGGGCCAAACATATTTATAGTATCTGGCGAAAAATGCATCGTAAGGATATTGGTTTTTCACAAATCTACGATATTCGTGCCGTCAGGATACTCGTTCCTACCATTGCAGACTGTTATACCTTGTTGGGCATCGTTCACAGCCACTGGCGGAATATTCCCAATGAATTCGACGACTATATAGCCTCCCCAAAAGAGAATGGTTACCGTTCATTGCATACGGCTGTTATTGGTCCTCATCGAAAAGTGCTGGAAATTCAAATTCGTACTTATGAGATGAATGACGAGGCTGAGTATGGTGTTTGTTCCCATTGGCGTTACAAGGAGGGCACAGATACCAAATCTACAGCAAATAGTTATGAGGATAAAATTTCCTGGCTTCGACAAGTATTGGAGTGGCATGAAGAAATTGAAGATGATCATGTGAAGGAATTACTCAGTCGTGATAATGCGACTGATAGAATTTATGTCTTTACGCCAGAAGGACACGTTGTTGACCTTGCCGTGGGTTCCACGCCGCTGGATTTTGCCTATAGGGTACATACCTCTATTGGGCACCGGTGCCGAGGTGCCAAAGTGAATGGAAAAATAGTGCCGCTTAATACCGCACTCCACACGGCCGACCAAGTATCAATATTGACAGGTAAACAGGAAACGCCCAGTCGAGATTGGTTGTCTCCAGCACTTAACTACTTACACACCGCCAGAGCGCGCGCCAAGGTTCAACAATGGTTTAGAAAACAAAATTGGGAACAGAATCTCGTCGCCGGTAAGGCTATTCTTGATCGTGAGTTTCGCCAACTGAATATCAAAAAAGTTGATCTTGATACGATATCAGAAAAATATAATAAACATGGTGTAGACGGCCTCTATGCGGCGAT
>JBALWM010000059.1:0-8820 GCA_036960905.1 Porticoccus sp. | reverse complement strand
GCTAAGATTGTTGAATAAGCGTTATTGGGTGTTGGGAGGGGCTGGCATCCCTCTTTTTGTCGTCTTTGGCGGTTGTTGTTGTTGTGGGTTTTTCGAAACCTAAGAAATCATGCTAAAACACAAGGATTTCTTCTTGACAGGGGGGAGGGTCGGGCTTAAGATTCGCCTCCTTTTTCAGGGTCTCAAATAAGTGAGGCCTGTAGGTTCTTTAGATAGTTGGAGTTTGATTCCATGCAGGATCAACGTATTCGAATTCGCCTTAAGGCATTTGATCACAAGCTGATTGATGCTTCGACGCAAGAAATCGTTGAGACGGCCAAGCGTACCGGTGCCCAGATTCGTGGCCCGATTCCATTGCCGACTCGCAAAGAACGTTTCACTATTCTGGTCTCGCCGCACGTTAATAAAGATGCGCGAGATCAGTATGAGATCCGCACCCACAAGAGGTTGCTGGATATCGTCGAGCCAACAGAGAAGACTGTTGACGCTTTGATGAAGTTAGATTTGGCTGCTGGTGTTGAAGTTCAGATCAGCTTGGCATAAGTAGTACGAACAATAGAAAAAATCCAGGCCGGGCCAACGCCGGGCGGGTGTAACGCTCTGAAATGGGCGGCCATAGCGGGTAACAGCCCCGTACACTATGAGGTTATAGAGATGACAATTGGTATTGTCGGCCGCAAATGCGGCATGACACGAGTATTCAGCGATGATGGTGCATCCATCCCGGTCACAGTGATCGAGGTAGAGCCAAATCGTATCGCCCAAATTAAGACTGATGAAGCTGATGGTTACTCTGCAGTGCAGGTGACAGTCGGTACTCGTCGTGCCTCCCGTGTAAGAAAGTCTGAAGCTGGCCATTTCGCGAAAGCGGGTGTTGAAGCCGGTCGCGGAAGCTGGGAGCTGCGCTTGGATGGCGAGCAAGAGGGTCTTGAGGTGGGTGGTAGCATTACCGTTGATCAGTTTGAAGTTGGTCAAAAGATTGATGTTACCGGTACTTCTAAGGGTAAGGGCTTTCAGGGTGTAATTAAGCGTTACAATTTCGCCATGCAAGATGCCACTCACGGTAACTCCTTGTCTCACCGTGCTCCTGGTTCAATCGGTCAATGTCAAACGCCTGGTCGTGTCTGGAAAGGCAAGAAAATGGCTGGCCATATGGGATCCGAGCGTGTAACGACTCAGAATCTTGAAATTGTACGTGTTGACACCGAGCGCAACCTGCTCCTGATAAAGGGTGCAGTACCGGGTGCGCCGGGTGGCGATGTGATCGTTCGTGCAGCTGTTAAGAGCTGAGGGGATCGTCGATGGAATTGAATATAGCAACAACAAAGGGTAACGCAGGTACTGTTGAAGTATCCGACGTAGCCTTTGGAAAAGAATATAACCAGGACCTGGTGCACCAAGCGGTGACAGCTTATTTGGCTGGAGCTCGTCAAGGTACTCGCGCTCAGAAAAATCGCGCTGCAGTATCAGGTGGTGGTCGTAAGCCTTGGGCTCAAAAAGGTTCTGGTCGTGCCCGTGCAGGTACCATTCGAAGCCCTATATGGCGCTCCGGTGGTGTTACTTTTGCCGCTCAGCCTCAGGATCATTCCCAAAAGCTGAATCGCAAGATGTACCGCGCTGCACTGCGCTCAATTATTTCAGAGCTTGCTCGTCAGGAGCGCTTGGTTGTCGTTGAGGCTTTTGATCTCGAAGCACCAAAAACCAAAGACTTGGTGCAAAAGCTGGGCGAATATAACTTGAAGGACGTGCTGATTGTGACTGAAGAAGTCAGCGAAAACCTCTACTTGTCATCTCGCAATCTGCACAAGGTTGATGTTCGTGATGTTGTAGGTGTTGATCCAGTGAGTCTAATCCGGTTTGAAAAGGTGTTGGTTACTGTGCCGGCGCTTAAGAAAATTGAGGAGATGCTGGCATGAATCAAGAGCGTATCTTCAAAGTGCTGTTAGGTCCGCACATTACAGAAAAAACGGCGAATGCTGGCGCAGCTGGCAATCAAGTGGTGTTTAAAGTGGCCACTGATGCAGCTAAGCCAGAAGTGAAGGCGGCTGTTGAACAACTGTTCAGCGTTAACGTGCTTGACGTGCGTATCGTCAAGGTTAAGGGCAAGACCAAACAAGCTAGGCAGGGTTTGGGTAAGCGCTCTGATTGGAAAAAGGCGTATGTTCGCCTGGAGCAGGGTCAAGACATCGACTTTGCGGTTGTTGAATAAGGGGTTGTTGAGATGCCAGTTTTAAAGAGAAAGCCAACGTCTCCCGGTCGCCGATTTGTTGTCAGTGTTGTTAGTCCTGACTTGCATAAAGGTGAGCCCTACGCGCCATTGCTTGAGAAGAAATCTAAGTCCGGCGGCCGAAATAACAATGGGCGAATTACTACTCGTCATATTGGTGGTGGCCACAAGCAGCACTATCGCGTTATAGATTTTAAGCGTAACAAAGATGGCATTCCGGCCACAGTTGAGCGTCTGGAATACGATCCAAACCGTAGTCCTTATATAGCACTGGTGTGTTATGCCGATGGTGAGCGCCGCTATATTATCGCGCCTAAAGGTGTGAAAGCTGGGGATAAAATCCAGTCTGGTGAGGATGCGCCGATAAAAGTGGGTAACACCTTGCCGCTGCGTAATATCCCGGTGGGTAGTGTGGTTCACTGTCTTGAGATGAAGCCTGGCAAGGGTGCGCAAATCGCACGAAGTGCTGGCACCTCGGCTCAATTGGTGGCTCGAGAAGGACAATACGCGACTGTGCGATTGCGCAGTGGCGAAATGAGAAAAGTACCTGTAGATTGCCGCGCCACCATTGGTGAAGTATCTAATAGTGAGCATAATCTGCGGTCATTGGGTAAAGCTGGTGCATCACGTTGGCGCGGTGTTCGCCCAACGGTTCGGGGTGTCGCTATGAACCCGGTTGATCACCCGCATGGTGGTGGTGAAGGTCGTACTTCTGGTGGTCGTCACCCGGTATCACCTTGGGGTACACCTGCTAAGGGTTACAAAACACGTAAAAACAAGCGTACGAACAATATGATTGTTCGCAGTCGCAGTAAGTAAGAGAAGAGGAAACAACAGTGCCACGTTCTCTCAAAAAAGGCCCATTTATTGACCTGCATCTTGTGAAGAAGGTTGATGAAGCGCTAGAAAAAAATGATAGACGCCCGATCAAAACTTGGTCGCGTCGTTCCATGGTCAGCCCCGATATGGTTGGTTTGACAATCGCTGTTCATAACGGACGTCAACACGTGCCGGTACTGGTCAACGAAGAAATGGTTGGACATAAACTCGGCGAATTCGCCCCGACGCGGACCTATCGTGGTCATGTGGCGGATAGAAAAGCCAAGTAAGAGGTAAATGACTGTGGAAGTAGCAGCTAAATTGTGCGGAGCTAAGTTGTCCGCTCAGAAAGCTCGTCTTGTAGCCGACCAGATTCGCGGCAAGCAGGTTGACGATGCACTAGATATTTTGGCGTTCAGCCCTAAAAAGGGTGCCGCCTTTATTAAGAAAGTGTTGGAGTCGGCTATTGCAAATGCTGAGCACAATGAAGGTGCTGATGTAGATGAACTTCGGGTGTCGACAATTTTTGTCGACGAAGGTACGACCATGAAGCGCATAAAGCCAAGAGCAAAGGGCCGCGCCGATCGGATATTCAAGCGTAGCTGTCACATCACTGTGAAAGTTGCCGATGAGGAGACCGTTTAATGGGTCAGAAAGTACATCCAACCGGTATTCGTCTGGGTATTGTTAAAAAACATACTTCAGTGTGGTACGCCGGCCAGAAAGATTATGCAGACAAGCTCATCAACGATCTTGAGGTGCGTGACTTTATCAGCAAAAAGCTGTCCCACGCATCTGTAAGCAGGATTGAAATTGAGCGTCCTGCGCAGACCGCTCGCATTACCATACACACTGCCCGTCCAGGTATTGTGATTGGCAAGAAGGGTGAAGACGTTGAGAAACTGCGTAACGAAGTGTCCGCGCAGATGGGCGTTCCTGTGCATATTAATATTGAAGAGGTTCGTAAGCCGGACCTTGATGCAATACTTGTTGCCGATGGCGTAGCGTCGCAGTTGGAGCGTCGAGTGATGTTTCGTCGTGCCATGAAGCGTGCAGTACAAAACGCTATGCGCCAAGGTGCCAAGGGTATCAAAATTCAGGTCGGCGGCCGTCTTGGTGGCGCAGAAATTGCGCGCTCCGAGTGGTACCGCGAAGGCCGTGTACCGCTTCACACACTGCGTGCTGATATTGATTATGGCACAGCAGAAGCGTCCACTACTTACGGCATCATTGGTGTCAAAGTTTGGATCTTTAAAGGTGAAGTTATCGGCGGTGAACAGGCGGCGCAAGCGCCAGCCAAAAAAGCACCGGGCAAAAAGAAGTAAGATTGCGAGTTAAGGGTCAAGCGAAATGCTGCAACCGAAACGTACAAAATTCCGCAAGCAACACAAGGGCCGTAATCGCGGTCTGGCATTGCGCGGTAGTAAAATAACCTTTGGCGAGTTTGGCCTTAAGGCCACTGGACGCGGGCGTCTTACCGCGCGTCAAATTGAAGCTGCTCGTCGGGCAATGACCCGTCACATCAAGCGTGGTGGAAAGATCTGGATCCGGGTGTTCCCCGACAAGCCGATCACCAACAAGCCTCTGGAAGTGCGGATGGGTAAAGGTAAGGGTAACGTTGAATACTGGGTTGCCCAAATTCAACCCGGTAGAGTGCTCTATGAGATGGATGGTGTATCCGAAGAGTTGGCCCGAGAAGCATTTGCTCTCGCTGCTGCCAAGTTGCCGGTACAAACCACCTTTGTTATACGGTCGGTGATGTAATGAAAGCCAGTGAATATCGTGAAAAGTCAGTCGATGAACTGAACCAGGAGCTGAATAGCCAACTGGAGCAACAGTTCAAGCTGCGGATGAAGGCGGCCACAGGTCAATTGGGCCAGAGCCACATGATTAAAGAAGCGCGCAATAATATTGCTCGTATCAAAACAGTGCTGAATGAGAAAGCGGGTAACTGAGATGACTGAAGCAGAGAAAAAAGCTCGTACGCTGTCAGGTCGAGTTGTCAGCGATAAGATGGATAAGAGTATTACGGTTCTTATTGAGCGCCGTGTTAAGCATCCTATGTACGGAAAGATTGTAAATAAGTCCACGAAAGTGAAAGCCCACGACGAAGCTAATGAGTGTCGTGCTGGTGATGTGGTGACGATTGCAGAAACTCGCCCTCTGTCCAAGACAAAATCTTGGGCGCTGGTCAACATCGACGAGCGTGCCGCCGAGATTTAATCGGTAGGCAACAGTAACGGGTTCGGAGATATACGATGATTCAAACAGAAAGTTACCTGGAAGTGGCAGACAACAGTGGTGCGCGTCGTGTTATGTGTATCAAGGTGTTGGGCGGTTCTCACCGTCGTTATGCCAGAATTGGCGACATTATTAAGGTTACTGTTAAGGAAGCGATTCCTCGCGGTAAGGTAAAAAAAGGTCAGGTGATGAACGCGGTTGTTGTTCGCACCAGAAAGGGTGTACGCCGTCCAGATGGCAGCCTGATTAAGTTTGACGATAACGCCGCGGTTCTTTTGAATCCGCAGATGGCTCCAATCGGTACCCGTATTTTTGGACCGGTAACTCGTGAGCTGCGTAGTGAACGTTTCATGAAAATTATCTCTTTGGCACCTGAAGTGCTCTAAGCCAGAGGCGAGGAAAGAGTTATGCGCAAGATCAAACGTGATGACGAAATCATTGTTATCGCCGGGAAAGACAAAGGAAAACGCGGCAAGGTACTTAAAGTACAAGCTGACGGTCGCCTGATTGTCTCTGGTGTAAATATGATTAAGAAGCATCAGAAACCGAATCCGCAAATGAATGTTCAAGGCGGTATTATCGAGAAGGAAGCTGCTATACAGGTTTCCAACGTGGCTATCTTCAATGCGGCTGCCAGTAAGGCAGATCGTGTTGGTTTTAAAGTGTTAGAAGACGGCAAGAAAATCCGCGTCTTCAAATCCAACGGCGAAGCCGTTGACGCCTAATTTGACAGGAAACTGACATGGCAAGGCTGAACGAAGTTTACAAAAAAGAAATCGCTCCCAAGCTGAAAGAAGAGCTTGGTCTGTCGAACGTGATGGAAATACCGAAGATCACCAAGATCACTCTGAATATGGGTGTAGGTGAGGCACTTGGTGATAAAAAGGCACTTGAAAATGCAGTTGCTGACATGGCACTAATTGCTGGTCAGAAGCCCATCATCAACAATGCCCGTAAATCTATCGCTGGTTTTAAAGTACGTGAAGGTTGGCCTATTGGTTGTAAGGTGACCTTGCGTGGGGAACGCATGTATGAGTTTCTGGAGCGATTAATCTCAATTGCTATCCCTCGTATTCGTGATTTCCGTGGCATTAGCCCCAAATCGTTTGATGGTCATGGCAACTTTTCCATGGGTATCAGCGAGCAGATTATTTTTCCAGAAATTGATTACGACAAAGTGGACACACTACGTGGCATGGATATTACCATCACCACAAGTGCCCGTAATAATGACGAAGGTCGTGCCTTGTTGCGCGCCTTCAGCTTCCCACTGAAGGGTTGAGGTTAGATCAATGGCAAAAGTATCTATGGTCCAGCGTGAGAAGAAGCGCGCACTCACCGTTGCCAAGTATGCAGAGAAACGCACTGCGCTGAAGGCAATTATTAATGCCCCTGATAGCTCTGAAGAAGAGCGCCGGGAAGCTCAGGTAAAACTGCAGCAACTGCCGCGTGACGCAAGTCCTTCCCGCCAGAGGAACCGTTGTCGCCAAACCGGCCGACCTCACGGTGTGTACCGTAAATTTGGGTTGTGCCGTAACAAGTTACGTGAAGCAGCCATGCGCGGTGACGTGCCTGGTCTGGTTAAGGCGAGCTGGTAAGCAGTGTTGCCAATTGAGGAATTGAACTGATGAGTATGCAAGATCCACTATCAGATATGTTGACCCGCATCCGCAATGCGCATATGGCGGAAAAACAGACTGTTTCTATGCCTTCCGCCAAGTTGAAAGTAGCTGTGGCTCAAGTGCTGAAGGACGAAGGTTATATCAATGGCTTTAATGTAGCCGAGGGTACCAAGCCTGAGCTGACAGTTGACCTGAAATATTTTGAAGGTAAGTCTGTCATTGAAAAGATTGACCGTTACAGCCGTCCAGGACTTCGTAAGTATTCTGGGTCATCTGAACTGCCAACTATTCGTAGTGGGCTGGGTGTTGCGATCGTATCAACAAGCAAGGGCGTAATGACTGACCGTGCTGCCCGCGCCGCCGGTATCGGTGGTGAGGTCCTTTGCACAGTATTCTAACGGGATAGTCGATATGTCTAGAATTGCAAATAATCCGGTGAATATTCCGGCTGGTGTTGAGGTAAACCTCAGCGACTGTGAGATTTCAGTTAAAGGTGGCAAGGCTGCATTGTCTATTGCCATTAATAACAATGTAGAAATCAAGCAGGAAGACAATGTGTTGACCTTTGCCCCACGAGACGGCAGCAAACAGGCTGACGCAATGGCGGGTACTACCCGTGCACTTGTCAACAACATGGTTGTCGGTGTAACACAAGGTTTTGAGAAGAAGTTACAGTTGATTGGTGTTGGTTATCGTGCTCAATCTCAGGGTAAGAAGTTGAATCTGACGTTGGGTTTTTCTCACCCGGTTGAGCACCAACTTCCTGAAGGTGTAACAGCAGAAACGCCAAGCCAAACAGAAATTGTGCTGAAATCGGCGGATAAACAATTGCTCGGACAGGTAGCAGCAGAAATTCGTGCTTATCGTCCACCTGAGCCATATAAAGGTAAGGGTGTTCGCTATGCGGATGAGCATGTACGTCGTAAAGAAGCGAAGAAGAAGTAGGTCAGAATCATGAGCGACAAGAAAGTATCTCGTTTGCGTCGTGCACGTCGTGCACGCAGCAAAATTCACGAGCTAGGTGCAAACCGGCTGTGCGTCAATCGCACCCCGCGACACATCTATGCACAAGTTATTTCACCGGATGGTGGTCATGTGCTGGCTAGCGCCTCAACACTCGACAAGACATTGCGTTCTGGCCAAACCGGTAACGTCGATGCTGCAACGAGCGTTGGTTCTCTGCTAGCAGAGAGAGCTAAAGAAGCTGGTGTCACTAAGGTTGCATTTGACCGCAGTGGTTTTAAGTACCACGGTCGCGTCAAGGCGCTGGCTGAAGCCGCGCGTGAAGCCGGTCTGGAATTCTAAAGGTTTAGTGATATGGCTAGAGATCAAAGAGATACATCAGCAGCGGATGAAGGCCTCCAGGAAAAACTGGTTCAGGTTAACCGTGTAGCTAAAACCGTTAAAGGTGGTCGTATCTTCGGCTTCACTGCTTTAACAGTGGTTGGTGATGGCAAAGGTAAGGTTGGGTTTGGTCGCGGAAAAGCACGCGAAGTACCTCAGGCTATCCAGAAAGCAATGGAAGCCGCTCGCCGCAATATGATTAATGTCGATTTGGATGGTTCTACTATCCAGTACGCCATCAAAGCAAACCACGGTGCTTCCAAGGTTTATATGCAACCGGCATCGGAAGGTACAGGTGTTATTGCCGGTGGCGCGATGCGTGCTGTATTGGAAATTGCCGGCGTTCAAAACGTACTGGCCAAATGTTACGGCTCTACTAACCCGGTGAATGTGGTTCGTGCGACCTTTAAGGCGCTTCAAACAATGTCATCTCCGGACTCAGTTGCTGCTAAGCGCGGTAAGACTGTAGAAGAGATTCTGAATTAAGCTCGGCGATTGCCGCGCGACGTACAACGGAAGCTTTACCATGGCGAAGGCTAATAAAATTAAGGTTACACAGGTGCGCAG